>NZ_JBVHXY010000005.1:127877-256827 GCF_055569215.1 Kitasatospora sp. NPDC029312
CACCCCCGGGGCGCCCCACAACAAATACAAACACCCCCCCCCCCCCCCCCCCCCCCCCCCCCCCCCCCCCCCCCCCCCCCCCCCCCCCCCCCCCCCCCCCGCCGCGAGGGGAGACCACCGTGACACCGCCGGCCGCAGCCAGCGCCGCCGCCATCCGTACCGACGACCCGACCACCGACTCCGCCGCGGCCAGCACCGCGGCCGCCGACGCCCAGGCCCCCGCCCCGACGGGACTGCCCGGCAACGGCGAAGACGACCCCGACGAACGCACCGCGGCGGAGGACCCCGCCGCTCCCGGCCGCTCCGCGGCCCCGTCCCCCACAGGCGCCCGGTTCACGAGGCCCGGGGGGATGTTCTCCTCCCTGCGCGTGCGCAACTACCGCTACTACTTCGCCGGCCAGGTGGTGTCCAATACCGGCACCTGGATGCAGCGGATCGCCCAGGACTGGCTGGTGCTGAGCCTCACCGGCAGCCCGCTGGCCGTCGGCATCACCACCGCCATGCAGTTCCTGCCGATGCTGCTGCTCGGCCTGTTCGGCGGCGTGCTCGCCGACCGGATGCCCAAGCGCCGGCTGCTGATCTACACCCAGGGCATGATGGGCCTGCTCGCCGCCGGCCTGGCCGTGCTGACCGTCAGCGGCATCGTCACGCCGTACTACGTGTACGCCTTCGCGCTGCTGCTCGGCCTGGTCACCGTGGTGGACAACCCGACCCGGCAGGCCTTCGTCTCCGAGATGGTCGGACCCAGGGACCTGGCCAACGCCGTCAGCCTGAACGCCGCCAACTTCCAGACCGCCCGCCTGGTCGGCCCCGCCGTCGCGGGCCTGCTGATCGCCGCGGTCGGCAGCGGCTGGGCGTTCGCCGTCAACGCGCTGTCCTTCGCCGCCGTGATCGGCGGGCTGCTCGCCATGCGGGAGAGCGAACTGCGCCCGACCGAGCCGATCGCCCGCGAGAAGGGCCAGCTGCGCGAGGGCCTGCGCTACGTGAAGGAGCGGCCCGAACTGCTCTGGCCGATGGTGCTGGCCGGGTTCATCGGCACCTTCGGCTTCAACTTCCCGACGCTGCTGTCCGGTTTCGCGTACGACACCTTCAAGGTGGGCGCCGGGCAGTACGGCCTGCTGAACACCGCGATGGCGGTCGGCTCACTGGCCGGCGCGCTGCTCGCCGCCCGCCGGGGCGCGCCACGGCTGCGCCGCCTGGTCGGCGCCGCGCTGGGCTTCGGGCTGCTGGAGGTGGTCGCGGCCTTCGCGCCCGACTACTGGACCTTCGCGCTGCTGCTGACGCTGATCGGGGTGTTCGGACTGAGCTTCAACACCTCGGTCAACTCCACGCTGCAACTGGCCACCGACCCCGAGGTGCGCGGCCGGGTGATGGGCCTGCTGGTGCTGGTCTTCACCGGCGGCACGCCGATCGGCGCCCCGATCGTCGGCTGGGTCACCGCCTCGTACGGGCCCCGGCTGGGCCTGCTGGCCTGCGGCGTGGTGTCCGCGCTGGCGGCCGGTGCGGTCGGCCTGGTGCTGGCCCGCAGTGCGGACCTGCGGGTGCGCTTCGACCTGCACCCGGGCCGCGGCGGCCGGGTGGTCGCCGTCGTGCCGCGGACCCGCACGGCGAGCAAGGCGGAGCTGGCTCCGGCCTGCTGACGGGTCAGCGCGGCCGTGACGGTCGCGACTGTCGTCCGGCGAACCCCCGGGGGCCTGGTCTCCGGGGGTCCTCGCGGTCCGGGCCGGCGCCGAGCGGCGACGGGTCAGAGCCGGATGGCGAGCACCTGACCCGGCCAGACGCCGGTCGGCTGCTCCACCTCGAAGCTCTCCGTCTCGGTGAAGCCGAGCGCCCGGTACTGGGCGACCAGCCCGCGGTCGGCGCCGCCGTAGCAGTCCACCCGCAGCAGGCCGATGCCGCGCCGGCGGGCCTCCTCGACCGCGTCGGCGATCAGCGCGGCGCCGATCCCCGAACCTTTGCGGCTGCGGTCGGTGACCAGGTTGCGGACGAACAGCTCGCGCTCGTCCACGGCGGGGACGTACGCGCCGCGCTCCTCGGAGAGCACGCAGGAGCCGACCGTCCGGCCCCGGCCGTCGACGGCGAGGCGGATCAGGAACGGCTCGGCGCCGTACTTCGCGACGTGCTCCACCCGGGCCGGGTCGGTGGAGAAGGGCTGGTCGCCCCACTGGCCGGTGCGGCCCCGGTCGGCCAGCCAGGCCACGGCGCCGTCGAGCAGGGCGAGGATGTCGGGGATGTCCTCGGGGCCTCCGGTGCGGATCTTCACGCCGCTTGAATCGATCATGAACCCGTTCTAGCCCAGGGCCGGGGGCGTTGGGAAGAGCGGGAGGATGGGGGCATGAGGTTGTTCACCGCGGTCCTGCCGCCGGTCACGGCGCTCCAGGGGCTGGCCGACGCGGTCGCCCCGGTGCGCGGCCTGCCCGGCGCGGACCGGCTGCGCTGGACCACCGCCGAGGGCTGGCACCTCACCCTGGCCTTCCTCGGCCAGGTGCCGGCCGAGCGGCTGCCGGAGCTGGAGAGCGGCCTGGCCGCCGTCGCCGGGGTGCACCCGGTGCACCGGCTGCGGATCGCGGGCGCCGGCCGGTTCGGCGACCGGGTGCTCTGGGCCGGGGTGGAGGGCCAGACCTGGGCGCTGCGCCGGCTCGCGGAGGCGGTCACCGGGGCCGTCGCCGAGGTCACCGGGGACACCGACGCCTTCGCCTTCCACCCCCACCTCACGCTGGCCCGGGCCGGCTCCCACCGCGGCCGGCGCCGGGCCGTCCAGCGGGTCGCGGCGGCCGAGCTGGACGCCCTGGCGGCGGCGCTGGCGCCGTACTCGGGCCCGGAGTGGGAGGCCACCGGGCTGCACCTCATGGAGAGCCGCCAGGACGGCGGGACCACCCGCTACGAGTCGCTGCGCTCCTGGCCGCTGGCCGACTGGAGCTGAGGGCTCCGGTCGGCCCGGGCGCCCTCGCCGACCGGTCCGGGGTCAGCCGGAGGTACGCTCGTTGACCGTGGATCCCAAGACTCGTATGCGCATCGTCTCCGGCACCCTGGTGCTGCTGCTGGTCGTCGTGCTGATCAGCTCGCTCGTCAGCCGGTAGGCCGGGCACACGCAAGGGCCACCGCCCGCAGGCGGTGGCCCTCAGCCGTGTCCGTGTCCGGACACCCGGTACCGGTAGGGGTCAGAGCTTATCGACCACGTAGTCGATGCACTGGGTGAGCGCCTCGACGTCCGCCGGGTCGATCGCGGGGAACATCGCGATGCGCAGCTGATTGCGGCCCAGCTTGCGGTACGGCTCGGTGTCCACGATGCCGTTGGCACGCAGTGCCTTGGCGACTGCGGCGGCGTCCACCGACTCGTCGAAGTCGATGGTGCCGACCACCTGGGAGCGCTCGGCCGGGTTCGCCACGAACGGGGTGGCGAAGGAGGACTTCTCGGCCCAGGCGTACAGCCGGGACGAGGAGTCAGCCGTACGGGCGACGGCCCAGTCCAGCCCGCCGTTGCCGTTCAGCCACTCCAACTGGTCGGCCAGCAGGAACAGGGTGGCGATCGACGGGGTGTTGTACGTCTGGTCCTTCGACGAGTTGTCGATGGCCGTCGGCAGCGAGAAGAACGGCGGGACGTACCGGCCGGAGCCGGCGATCTCGGCGGCGCGCTCCAGGGCGGCCGGGGAGAAGGTGGCGAGCCACAGGCCGCCCTCGGAGGCGAAGGACTTCTGCGGGGCGAAGTAGTAGACGTCGGTCTCGGTGATGTCCACCGGCAGGCCGCCGGCGCCCGAGGTGGCGTCCACCAGCACCAGCGAGCCCTCGTCCGCGCCCGCCGGGCGCTTGATCGGCATCGCGACACCGGTCGAGGTCTCGTTGTGGGTGAGGCCGTAGACGTCCACGCCCGCCTCGGCGACGGGCAGCGGGTGGGTGCCCGGGGCGGTCTTGATCACGGTGGGCTCCGCCAGCCACGGCGCGGCCTTGACGGAGGAGGCGAACTTCGAGGAGAACTCGCCGAAGTCCAGGTGCTGGGACTTCTCCCGCACCAGGCCGAAGGCGGCGATGTCCCAGAAGGCGGTGGAGCCGCCGTTGCCGAGGACCACCTGGTAGTCGTCCGGGAGGGAGAAGAGGCTGCTCACGCCCTCGCGCACGCGCTTGACCAGGTTCTTGACCGGGGCCTGGCGGTGCGAGGTGCCGAGCAGGGAGGTCTGGGTGGCGGCGAGCGCACTCAGGGCCTCGGGGCGCACCTTGGACGGTCCGCAGCCGAAACGGCCGTCTGCGGGCTTGATGTCAGCGGGGATCTGGATCTGAGCCACGCGCGCAGCCTACCGGCCGGGGGCCGGCCCGGGGTACGTCCGTCCGCCGGCTGAGACCGTCGTCCCGGCTCGCCGCCGGACGCCGACAGCGGGCCCGGCCGAGGCCGGACCCGCTGGTCAGAGGTGGTGTGCGGTGGCCGCGCGGCCGTCCGTCCGAGGTGCTCAGTGGGCGATGGCGTCCCAGCCCTCGATCTCCTCGGGGCGGCGCGGGCCGGGGCCCACGTAGCGCGCGGAGGGGCGCACGAGGCGACCGGTGCGCTTCTGCTCCAGGATGTGCGCCGACCAGCCCGCGGTACGCGCGCAGGTGAACATCGAGGTGAACATGTGCGCCGGGACCTCGGCGAAGTCCAGCATGATGGCGGCCCAGAACTCGACGTTGGTGGCCAGCACGCGGTCGGGGCGGCGGTTGTGCAGCTCCTCCAGCGCGGCCTTCTCCAGCGCCTCGGCGACCTCGAAGCGCGGCGCGCCGAGCTCCTTGGCGGTGCGGCGCAGCACCCGGGCGCGCGGGTCCTCGGCGCGGTAGACGCGGTGGCCGAAGCCCATCAGGCGCTCGCCCTTGTCCAGGGCGTTCTTGACCCACTTGACGGCGTCGCCGGTGCGCTCGATCTCCTCGATCATGCCGAGCACGCGGGACGGCGCACCGCCGTGCAGCGGGCCGGACATCGCGCCGACGGCGCCGGAGAGTGCGGCCGCGACGTCGGCGCCGGTGGAGGCGATGACGCGGGCGGTGAAGGTGGAGGCGTTCATGCCGTGCTCGGCGGCCGAGGTCCAGTAGGCGTCGACGGCCTTGACGTGCTTCGGGTCCGGCTCGCCCCGCCAGCGGATCATGAAGCGCTCGACGACCGTCTCGGCCTTGTCGATCTCGCTCTGCGGGACCATCGGCAGGCCCTGGCCGCGGGCGGACTGGGCGACGTAGGACAGCGCCATCACGGCGGCGCGGGCCAGGTCGTTCCGGGCCTCCTCGGCAGAGATGTCGAGCAGCGGCTTGAGGCCCCAGACCGGGGCGAGCATGGCGAGCGCGGACTGGACGTCGACCCGGATGTCGCCCGAGTGCACCGGGATCGGGAAGGGCTCGGCGGCCGGCAGGCCGGGGTTGAACTTGCCGTCCACCAGCAGGCCCCACACGTGGCCGAAGGAGACGTTGCCGACCAGGTCGTCGATGTCCACGCCGCGGTACCGCAGCGCGCCGCCTTCACGGTCGGGTTCGGCGATCTCGCTCTCGAACGCGACGACTCCCTCAAGCCCGGGTACGAAGTCGGACATGCGACGGCTCCTTCAGTTCTGCGATCGGCGCTTCACCGTGGTGGGGCGGCGCGCCAGTGACCGAATCGTGGTTGGCACTCCGTGCCAGAGTGACAGGCACGGGGTGCATTGCGCCATACACCACCGTGGTGATGTTTCCCGCAGGGCCGCTTGGTTTTTCCGTCGAGGGCCGGTCGTGCCCGGGAGACACCCGGAACCAAACACCCGGTTCCGGACAAATCCCCCTGCGACGGACGGCCAAGCGGTGGCGAGACACCTTATCCCCGACTGCGGTTCGTTCGGAGGTAGCGGTGCCGGCCGCTTGTCGTACGGGATGATGTTGGCGTGCAGACCCCGGAACGCGCCCAGTCGACGCCCCTGAGCCCCGCCAACCGGACCCCGGCCGACGAGCCCCGCCCCGGTCCGGACCTCACCGTGATGCGCAGGCACTACGTCCACGAGGGCCTGGCCGAGGAGCAGCTCGCGCCCGAGCCGATCAGCCAGTTCACCCACTGGTTCCACGAGGCGCACGACGCCGGGGTGCCCGAGCCCAACGCCATGGTGCTCTCCACCGCCGACGCCGACGGGCGGCCCAGCTCGCGCACCGTCCTGCTCAAGGGCTACGACGCGCGCGGCTTCGTCTTCTACACCAACTACGGCTCCCGCAAAGGCTCCGAGCTCGCCGCGAACCCGTACGCCGCGCTGCTCTTCCCGTGGATCTCGCTGGCCCGCCAGGTGATCGTCCAGGGCCCCGTCGAGAAGGTCGGCCGGGACGAGACCGCCGCCTACTTCCGCACCCGCCCGCACGGCTCCCAACTCGGCGCCTGGGCCAGCGAACAGTCCAGTCCGGTCAGCGGCCGCGACGTCCTCGAACAGCGCTACGCCGAACTGGAGCGCCGCTACCCGGAGGGCGAGGGCGTCCCCGTCCCGCCGTTCTGGGGCGGTTACCGGGTCGTCCCGGAGAGCGTCGAGTTCTGGCAGGGGCGCGAGAACCGCCTGCACGACCGCCTCCGTTACCTCGCCGACCCGACCCGCCCCACGGGGTGGCGGGTGGAGCGCCTCTGCCCGTGACGCCGGCGCGGACCGACCGCCCGGTGGCGCGGGCCGACTGCACGGTGGGACCGGCCGACCGACCTATGGGCTCGGCCGACCCGGCCTGACGAGCGGCCCATGCGCCGGTCAGGTGCCTTCGCGCGACCGCCGAATGGATGAACTTTCGGCGAGACTTCGCAGTACGAAGGGGGTAACGGGCAGGTAGTGCCGTGGAAGGGAACGCCGCGGCTTGCACGCCCCAGTACCCTTGCCACCAAGCCGACGTGTATACCCGGCACTGCTTCTCTCTAACCCCCATCGTGGAAGAGAATCGAACATGACACCCGCACTGGACACCACGACCCGCACGGAACTGACGGACACTCAGGCGGCCGGGAGCGACGACCGGCCCTCGCTGGCCGACCTCGCCCAGCTCGGCGCCGAAGAGCTCTCGGCAAGGATCCGGCGAGCCCTCCCCGACACCGGCGCGGGTGCGGTGCCGGTCGCGGCCTTCAACTCCTCCATCTGATCGGCCGATTCACCGCGGCCGAGCAGAATCCGATCGACCATGACGCCGACCCCCCGGCCCTTCACCCAGTTCGTGGTGAAGGTCCACAGCCGGTGTGACCTCGCCTGTGACCACTGCTACGTGTACGAGCACGCCGACACCAGTTGGCGGCGACGCCCTAAGGTCATCGGCCGCGAAGTCCTGAACGCCGTCGCCGAGCGGATCGGCGAGCACGCGGCCGCCCGCCGGCTGCCCGTCGTCCGGGTCGTCCTGCACGGGGGAGAGCCCCTGCTCGCCGGCCCGGACCGGCTGCGCCACGCCGCCGAGGCACTCCGGGGCGCACTTCCGCCCGGCTGCGCGCTGGACCTGCGCATCCACACCAACGGCGTCCAACTCTCGGACGCCTACTGCGAACTCTTCGCCGAACTCGGCGTGAAGGTCGGCATCTCGCTGGACGGGGACCGGCTCTCCAACGACCGTCACCGGCGCTTCGCCGACGGGCGCAGCAGCCACCCTATGGTCCTGCGGGCCGTCGAACGGCTGCGCCGCTCTGAGTACCGGCACCTGTTCGCCGGGCTGCTGTGCACCGTCGACATCGAGAACGACCCGGTCGCGGTCTACCGGGCACTGGCCGAACTGGCGCCCCCCGCCGTCGACTTCCTGCTGCCGCACGCCACCTGGGAGGACCCGCCGAAGCGCGTCCCGGGCGGCGGCGGGGCCCCGTACGCGGACTGGCTGCTCGCCGTCCACCGGCTGTGGGAGGAGGACGGGCGGCCCTTCGCCGTCCGGACCTTCGAGTCCGTGCACCGGACCCTGCGCGGGCTCTCCAGCCTCACCGAGTCGCTCGGGCTGGAGCCCGCGGACCTCGTCGTGCTGGAGACGGACGGCAGCTTCGAACAGGCGGACAGCCTGAAGACCGCGTACGACGGCGCGCCGGAGACCGGGCTCGACGTCTTCTCGCACAGCCTCGACCAGGTGGCGCTGCACCCCGGCATCGCCGCCCGCCAGTCCGGAGTGGCCGGGCTGAGCGAGACCTGCCGGGCCTGCCCGGTGGTCCGCTCCTGCGGCGGCGGCCTGTACGCCCACCGGTACCGGGCGGACAACGGCTTCGACAACCCGTCCGTCTACTGCGGGGACCTCATGACGCTCATCAACGGCATCGCCGGGAAGGACAGTCCCGTGTCAGTACCCGCACCGGGTGGCGAACCGCCGCTGCCTGCCGCCCTCACCGCCGCGCAACTCGACGAACTGGCCCGCGGGTACGGCGGCGAGGGCACCGTACGGGCGCTGTCCCGCGCGCAGCTGGCGCTCACCCGGGCGATGCTGGCCGCGGCCTGGGACGCCTCCGGGCAGGGGCGGGCCGAGGCGTGGGGGCTGCTGTCGGAGCTGGACGCCGCGGCGCCCGGCGCCGTGGACGCCGTGCTGGCGCATCCGTACGCGCGGGCCTGGGCGGCGCGGCGGCTCGCCGGGGACCTGTCGGTCGGGCTCGGGGAGCTGGCGGCGCTGGCCGCCGCGGCCGCGGTGCTGGCCGGCCGGGGGGACACGGTGACGGTGCCCGTGCGGGGCGGGTGGCTGCACCTGCCGACGCTCGGGCGGATCGCCGTGCCGGACGGGGACGCGGTGGTCACCGGGCGGGCGGACGGGTTCGAGGTGCGGGCCTCGAACGGGGCGGTGTTCACCGCGCTGGACCAGCCGCTGCGGCGGATCCGGCTGGCGGGCGGCTGGACGGTCGCGCTGGAGGACCTCGACCCGCTGCGGGACAGCCACGACCACCCGGTGACCGACCGGCTGCCGGGCGGCGAACTGCTCGGCTGGACGGGCGCGTTGCGCGAGGCCTGGGAACTGCTCGGGCGGGACCTGCCGCAGTACGCGGAAGGCATCCGGACGGGGCTGACCACGGTGACCCCGCTGCGGCCCGGCCCGGACGGACGGGACGTCAGCTCGGCGGCCCGGCAGGCCTACGGCGCGGTCGGCATCGCGCGGCCCTCGACGGCGCCGGGCCTGGCGCTGCTGCTCGCGCACGAGTTCCAGCACGTGAAACTGGGCGCCGTCCTGGACCTGTTCGACCTGTACGACCGGACCGACGACCGGCTGTACTTCGCGCCCTGGCGGCCGGATCCGCGGCCGCTTGAGGGACTGCTCCAGGGCACCTACGCGCATCTGGCGGTGACGGAGTACTGGGGCACCCGCACGGCCGCCTACGACGGGCTGCCGGGCGAGGCGGCGGACCGGGCGCGGGCGCAGTTCGCGCTCTGGCGGCGGTACACGGCGGAGGCGGTGGAGCGGCTGGCGGAGTCCGGCGCGCTGACGGCGCTCGGCCGGGGTTTCGCGGACGGCATGCGGGAGAGCCTCTCCCCGTGGCTCGCCGTGCCGTTGCCGGCCGCGGCTGAGCGGGATGCCGAGCGGGCGCGCCGGGACCGTGGGCGACTGCGGCTCGCCGAGGCCTGATCCGAAGGAGGGGCCGTGACGTCCGTCGCCGCGCTTGCCGACCGGTTCGTCGACCTCGGGGTCCGCCCCGGGATGGTGCTGCACGTCCAGGCGTCGCTGCGAACGCTCGGACCGGTGCCCGGCGGGGCGGGCGGCGTGGTCGACGCACTGCTCGAAGTCCTCGGCCCGGACGGGACCTTGGTGGCCTACACCGCCACCCCCGAGAACTCCTCCACCTCACGGATCCACCGGGCCGCCGTCGCGGGGCTCTCCCCGGCCGAGGCCGATGCCCTGCGGGCGCGGATGCCGCGCTTCGACCCGGCCACCACCCCGGCCTCCCCGACGATGGGCGCGCTCTCGGAGGCCGTCCGCACCCGCCCGGGCGCCCTGCGCAGCGGCCACCCGCAGACCTCGTGGGCGGCGGTCGGCCCGCTGGCGGCGGAGATCACCGGCCGCCACCCGCTCAGCTCCCACCTGGGCCCGGACTCCCCGCTCGGGCGGCTGTACGACCTGGACGCCCGGGTGCTGATGCTCGGCGTCCCGATGGCCAACTTCACCGCCTTCCACCTCGCCGACCTCCGCCAGCCCGGCGTCCGGCAACGCGAGTACCGCTGCGTCACGCCGGACGGGTGGGTCACCTTCGAGGCCCCCGAGCTGGACGACGTGCACTTCGCCCAGCTCGGCGCCCGCGTCCTCGCGGCCGCCGCCGGCATCACCACCGGGCGCATCGGCGACGCCGACTGCCGGCTGGTCCCCGTGCGGGAGGCCGTCGACCTCGCCGACCGGCTCCTGCGGACCCGCAGCTGAGCCCACCGCTCCGCCCCCGGCCGGTGCGGCGCCGCCATGAGCCGTGCCACGCGCGGGAAGTCGGCCGGTCCGGCGTCCCACGCGCGGCGAGGGCCGCGAGGGTGGCGGCGTGGACGTGATGCGCGTCACCTTCGGTGAACCGGTGCAGCAACGGCGGGCGGGAGGCCGTCAGGGAGGCAGGAGCACCGAGGAGGAGAGCATGAGTGCATCGGCGGGGCGCTGGTGAGGCTACGCAGGCGCGGCGGGGAAGAGCGGACGATCGACTTCGTCGAGTTCGTCCAGCAGCGGTCCCCGGCGCTGTTCCGGACCGCCTACCTCCTGACCGGAAGTCAGCACGCTGCGGAGGACCTGCTGCAGGAGGCGCTGGAGAAGGCCTGCAGGCACTGGAAACGGGTCACCGTCGCGGACTCGCCGGAGGCCTACGTCCGACGGATCGTGGTGAACCTGGCCAACGACCGGTGGCGGGTGCTGCGCCGGGTGCGCGAGCCGGCGGACCTCACCGACCAGGCCGATCCCGGCGACCCGTACCGGCTCGTGGACCTGCGCGACGAGCTGGTCCGGGCACTGCACGCGCTGCCGATCGGCATGCGCACCGTCGTGGTGCTGCACTACCTCCACGACATGGGCGACCAGCAGATCGCCGAGACCCTGGGCATCTCGCCCGGCTCGGTGCGCTCGCAGCTGGCCCGCGGCCTGGCCAAACTGCGCGCCGCGGCCCCCGCGTGCGCGCCACGGTCCACCGCCCCGGGCGGCGACCGGCCCTCTCCTCTACCGCAGCTCGAAGGTGCGTGATGACCCCGTTTCCGCCCGGCACCGACCCCGCGCGCCGCGACCCGCTCCCGGACACCGACCTCAGAGAGGCCCTGATCCAGGCCATGGACGACTACACGAACGGCGCCCGCGTCCCCGCGGTCGACGGCGCCGCCATCCTCCGCCGCACCCGGCGCCGGCGCGGCGTGCTCACGGTGACGGCCGCCGCGGCCGCCCTCGCCGTCACGGCCGGTGCGGCGTTCGCCGTGCAGGCCGGCACCCGGCCGACCGGTGGGACCGTAGCCGCGGCCCCCGCCGGAGCGAGCGCCTCACCCCTGCGGGGCAGCGGCACTCCTTCCCCGGAGCCCCCCACGCCCAGCACGGCCGCCACGGCCACCACGGGCTCCGGTGCGCCGTCCCCGGGGCCCGGCACCTCCCCGGCGCCGGGTCAGCCCGCGGTCACCGTGCCGGCGGTGATCGGCCTGTCCCAGGCCCAGGCGGAGCAGGCCCTCACGGACCTCGGGCTGAGGATCGAGCACGTGCAGGAGTTCACCGACTGGAAGGTCCCGGCCGGAGCCGTGATCAACACCGACCCCAGGCCGGGCGAGGTCGTCGCACCGGGCACGGCCGTCACCGTCTTCGTCTCCAAGGGGAAGCCGTGAGCTCACCGGCGGGGCCTTCGCCGGGCGGTCGGGCTACCGGCGGCGCTGCCAGTCGGTCCGGGTGAGCTGGTACTCGACCTCGCCGTGCTCGGAGCCGGGGATCGCGTCCGGCCAGTCGCCGGTGAAGGTCCGCAGGAACGACAGGCCGGACTTCTCCATGACGCGCCGGGAGCGGGTGTTCACGGCCATGGTGTTCGCGGTGACCCGGTCCACGCCGAGCTCGGTGAAGCCCTTGTCGATCAGGAACCGCGCGCCCTCGGTGGCGTGGCCCCTGCCCCAGGCCGCCCGGTTCAGCCGGTAGCCGAGCTCCACCACGGCGCGGCTGTGCTCGTCGAGGGGGCGGAACTCGAACCAGCCCAGGAACGCCCCGGTGGCCTGCTCCTCGGCGGCCCAGAAGCCGCGGGTGCCGAGGCACGGGTAGTCGTGCAGGAGACGCGGCAGGACCGTCGTCTCGACCGCCTCCCGGCTGGTCGGCGCACCGCCGTTGACGAAGCGCATGACCTCGGGGTCGTTGTCCAGCGCGAAGAGGTGGTCGGCGTCGGCCTCGGTGAACGGTCGCAACACGAGCCGTTCGGTTCGGAGGAGGGCGTGCATGCCGCGATCCTCGCCGCCCGCCGCCGGACGCGCCACGGGATATCCGGCGGACGGCGGCGGACCGGGGTGGTCTCGGACGGCTCAGAGGCCGACGAAGTGGTCGAACTCGCCGTCCTTGGCACCGAGGATCCAGGCGTTGAGCTTGGTGCGGGTGGTGGTGACGACGTGGTCGGGAGCGTCGGACTCGCGGATGTAGACGAGGTCGCCCTCAGAGGCGATCTCCAGGTAGTTGGACTGGTCGCTGCTGAAGGTCGACCGTTGCCAGTTGAGGTGGTCCATGGGCGGCTCTCCTGATCGTTCGGCGGTGGCCGGAACGAGGGTACTGCCGAGGGCCGGAGGCGGCGTCATCGTTTCGGTCATGTCAATTCGTGCGAGACGTTGTGCTATTCCATTGGAGCGTCAGTCGTTCCTACACTGAAGCCCCGCCGCAGGGGGGCTGCGGGAACCAGGTTGCCGACGGGCCGGGGGGAGGCGCGTGTGAACGACCGTGGCTGGGACGAGGACGACGCCCGGCCGTACTTCTTCCTCTCCTACGCGCACACCCCGAAGGCCGGCGCCCGCGGTGCCGGCGATCCGAACCACTGGGTGCGGCAGCTGTACCGGGACCTGTGCGAGGCGGTGCTGCAGCTGACCACCGTCCCGGCCGGGGTGCCGGTCGGGTTCATGGACGAGTCCATGCACCAGGGCGAATTGTGGGCCGACCGGCTGTCCGAGGAACTGGCGAGCTGTCGGGTGTTCGTCCCGCTGTACTCCCCCCGGTACTTCAACAGCGTTCCGTGCGGCCAGGAGTGGCACGCCTTCACCCGCCGCCCGGTCTACCCGGCGACCATCGACGCGGAGCGCACCAGCGGCATCGTCCCGGTGCTGTGGGCGCCGATGAGCCGCTACCGGCTCCCCAAGGTGGCCAGTGAACTGCAGTTCAATCACGCGAGTTTCGGGCCCGACTACGCCACCGAGGGCCTGTACGCGCTGATGAAGCTCAGCTACTTCCGTGCCGCCTACGAGCTGGCCGTGCACCGGCTGGCGGCACGGATCGTGCAGGTGGCGGAGGAGACGGTGATCCCGGTCGGTCGGCGGTTGGACTTCAACGGACTCCCCAGTGCCTTCAACGTCACCGCACCGACCAAGCAGCTGCGGATCTCCGTCCTCACCTACCACCAGGGCGAGCTGCCACCCGACCGCAATCCCGACTTCTACGGTGCCAAGCGCACCGACTGGCACCCGTACCGCCCGGTCGGCTCGCCGATCGCCCAGCACGCGGTTCGCCTCGCACGGCAGTTGGGGTTCCAGCCGACGGTCCACGAGTTCGACGACGAGGTCGAGTCGATCATCGAGGGCAACGCCGAGGCCCCCGGACTGCTGCTGCTGGACCGGTGGGTGCTGCGCGACCCGCGCCGGCGCGAACTCATCCGCCGTTTCGACCGCTGCGACGCCACCTGGGTGAGCGTGCTGGAGCCCTGGAACACCGACGACCCGGAGTGCGACGGAGGCGGCCGCGAGCTGGTCGAGCTGAGCGACCAGACGCTGCGGATCACCCGGCGAGCGAGCCGGCCGAGCTTCCTCGGGATGACCGGCCCGACCGGGCTCAACACCCTGGAGGACTTCGACGACGCGCTGCCCCGGGCGGCGATGAAGGCCAAGTACGCCTTCGAGGGCCGCACCAGGACGGAACCGGAGGAACCGCCGAGGCCCCGGCCGAGCCTGCGGGAGGCGTTCCGACGTTCGGGCGGCTACGACCCGGACGGGCCGGACGGCCCCGAAGGACCCGACGGTGCCCGCGGCCGGGACGCCCCGAACGGCCGGGATGCCCCGAACGGCCGGGACGCCCCGAACGGCCGGGACGCCCCGAACGGAGCGAACGGAGCGCACGGAGCGAACGGCCCGAACCGCTCCGAAGAAGGCGGCCACCGCGTCGACCCCTTCGGACCGGCCCCGCACGACCCCGACCGTGACGACGGCGATGACCCCGATGACGGGATGGCGCCCCTGGGAGGACGAGGACCCCGATGACCGAGAACCGCACCAGGAACCTCCGCCTCGGAGGCCTCACCGCCGCCGAACTCGCCGCCCAGCGCGAGGCCGAGCGGCGGGCCGCCGAGCAGGACCGCAACGGCCGGATCATCACCTTCTACTCCTACAAGGGCGGCACCGGCCGCACCATGGCCCTCGCCAACACCGCCTGGATCCTGGCCGCCAACGGCTTCCGGGTGCTCACCGTCGACTGGGACCTGGAGGCGCCCGGCCTGGCCAAGTTCTTCCACCCCTTCCTCGACCAGGCGTCCCTGGCCGGCACCACCGGGATGATGGACCTCATCGCCGAGTACCGCGAGGAGGCGCTGCGCCCGGTCGAACACGCCGAGGGCTGGCACCTGGACTTCGCCCGGGTGAGCCCGCACGCGATCTCGCTCACCTGGCCGCACTTCCCGGCCGGCGGCAGCCTGGACTTCCTCTCCGCGGGCCAGTTCAACCGCGACTACTCCGAGGCCGTCACCCACCTCGACTGGGACATCTTCTACGACCGCTTCGACGGCGGGCAGTTCTTCGACGCGCTCAAGGCCGACATGGCCAGGCGCTACGACTACGTGCTGATCGACTCCCGCACCGGCCTGTCCGACATCGCGGAGATCTGCACCGTGCAGATGCCCGACGACCTGGTGGTCTGCTTCACCCTCAGCGACCAGTCCATCGACGGCGCCTCCCGGATCGCCCAGCACATCCACGACCGCTACCGCGAGCGCGGCATCCGCATCCTGCCCGTGCCGATGCGCATCGACGAGGGCGAGAAGGAGAAGGCGGACGCCGGCCGCGCCCTCGCCCGGGTCCGCTTCGACGGCCTGCCGGCCGGCCTGACCGGCGAGGAACTCGCCCAGTACTGGGGCTCGGTGGAGATCCCGTACCGGCCGTTCTACGCCTACGAGGAGATCCTCGCCACCTTCGGGGACCAGACCGGCACGCCCACCTCGATGCTGGCCGCCTGCGAGCGGCTCACCGCCGTGATCACCAAGGGCCGGGCCGCCGGGCTGCCAGCGATGGACGAGGAGGTGCGGCTGCGCTACGTGGACGCGTTCACCCGCCGCCGCCCGTCCGTCCCCGCCGACCTCTACCTGTCCTACGTGCCCGAGGACCGGATGTGGGCGGACTGGATCGAGTCCGTCCTGACCAGGGCCGGCTTCCGGGTGCTGCCGCGGGACCTCAGCGCCGGCACCGACCCGCGCGAGGAGACCGAACGCGGCATCGACTCCGCGTACCGCACCGTCGCCGTGCTCTCGCCCGCCTACCAGCGCTCCCCGCAGGCCCGGGCGCTGTGGGAGTCGGTGGTCAGCTCCGACCCCTCCGGCACCCGGCGCCAGCTGCTGCCCGTCCGGGTCGGCGACGTCCGGCTCACCGCGCCGTTCAGCAACCGCAACCCGGTGGACCTGGTGGGCCGCGACGAGACCCAGTCGGTCCAGAGCCTGCTGCGCGCGCTCGGCCGCGGCGACGCCGCGCTCGGGGACGCCCCCAGCGGCGGGCCGCGCTTCCCGGGGAGCAAGCCCTCGGTGTGGGACGTCCCCCCGCGCAACCCCTCCTTCACCGGCCGCGCCGCCGTCCTGGAGCAGCTGCGCAACCAGCTGCGCGGCGGCATGGCCGCCGTGCTGCCGACCCCGCAGACCCTCTACGGGCTCGGCGGCGTCGGCAAGACGCAGGTGGCGCTGGAGTACGCCCACCGCTTCATGTCCGACTACGACCTGGTCTGGTGGATCGACGCCGAGCAGACCGAACTGGTCGCCCCGGCACTGGCCGAACTCGCCCGCCGCCTCGGCCTGCGGGTCGGCGACTCCGTCACCGAGGCCGCCGAGGCCGCCCGGGAGGCGCTGCGCCGCGGCGTGCCCACCTCGCGCTGGCTGCTGATCTTCGACAACGCCGACGAGCCCGCCGAGATCCGCCGGTTCTTCCCCGGCGGCTCCGGCCACATCCTGGTGACCTCCCGCAACCAGGCCTGGACGGGGCACGCCGAGGCGCTGGAAGTCGACGTCTTCACCCGCGGCGAGAGCGTCGAGCACCTGTCCCGGCGCGCCCGCAGCCTGTCCCGCGCGGACGCCGACCGGGTCGCCGAGGCCGTCGGAGACCTCCCGCTGGCCGTCGAGGTGGCCGCCGCCTGGCTGGACACCACCGGCACCCCGGTGGACACCTACGTCACCCAGCTGCACGCCGAGGCGGCCCGGGCACTCGCCGTCGGCCGCCCCGCCGACTACCCGACGCCGGTCGCCGCGACCTGGAACGTCTCGATCGGACGGCTGCGCCAGCAGTCCCCGGCGGCCGTGCGGCTGCTGCAGCTGTGCGCCTTCTTCGCGCCCGAGCCGATCTCCATGAACCTCTTCTACAGCGACCAGATGATCCGGGCGCTGGTGAAGTACGACGCCGACCTCCGCGACAAGTTCATGCTGGGCAAGGTCATCCAGGCGATCGGCCGCTACGCGCTGGCCAAGGTCGACGCCGGCAGCAACAGCTTCCAGGTGCACCGGCTCGTCCAGGCGGTGATCCGGGCCGGGATGACCGACGAGGAGCAGGAGATCGCCGTCCACGAGGTGCACCGCATCCTCACCGGCGCCCGGCCCGTCCTCGGCGACACCGACGACCCGGCCAACTGGCCCGCCTTCGACGAGATCTGGCCGCACCTCTCGCCCTCCAAGGCGCACAACTGCGACGAGGCGGACACCCGCCAGCTGCTCATCGACCGGGTCCGCTACCTGTGGAAGCGCGGCGAGCTGGACCGCGCCCGCGACCTCGGCCACGCCCTGGACGCGGAGTGGACCAGCAAGCTCGGCGAGGACGACCGACAGACCCTT
Source organism: Kitasatospora sp. NPDC029312 (assembly GCF_055569215.1). Classification (NCBI taxonomy): domain Bacteria; kingdom Bacillati; phylum Actinomycetota; class Actinomycetes; order Kitasatosporales; family Streptomycetaceae; genus Kitasatospora; species Kitasatospora sp. NPDC029312. The sequence goes on from NZ_JBVHXY010000005.1 coordinate 145,006, forward strand.
CTGCTGCGCTTCCAGCTCGCCAACGTGCTGCGCTCCCAGGGCAATTACGCCGAGGCGCTGGCCCTGGACGAATCCACCCTGGAGCGCCAGCGGGCGCTGCTCGGCGAGCACCACCCGTACACCCTGATGACGGCCGGCTCGCTCGGCGCCGACCGCCGGGCGCTCGGCCGGTTCCAGGCCGCGCTGGACCTGGACCAGGAGATCCTCGAGCAGTTCAGGGAGCTGTTCGGCGACGACAACCCGCGCACGCTCTCCATGGCCAACAACCTGGCGATCGACTACCGGCTGGTCGGCAACAGCGAGGCCGCCCGCGAACTCGACCAGGAGACCCTCGACCGGCGCACCGCCGTACTCGGCCCCAAGCACCCCTACACCCTGTCCACCAAGTCCAACCTCGCCCGCGACCTGCGCGAACTCGGCGACTACCGTGGCTCGGTGGAGCTGCTGCAGGAGGTCACCGCCGACCTCGGCGACGTGCTCGACCCGGACCTCCCGGAGAACCTGCGCAACGCCAAGTCGCTGGCGGTCTCGCTGCGCCGGATCGGTCAGCTCGCCGAGGCGCGGCGGATCACCAAGGAGACCTACGAGCGCTACCTGGAGCGCTACGGCGCCGATGCCCCCGACGCGCTGGCCTGCGCGCTCAACCTGGCCGCCGACCACAGCGCCTCGGGCGACAAGGAGGCCGCCCGGGACCTCTGCGCCACCGTCTACGAGGGCCACCGACGGCTGTTCGGCGACGAGCACCCGTTCACCCTGGCCTGCGCCAACAACCTCGGCATCTACCTGCGCGGCAGCGGCGACGTCCGGGGGGCCATCGAACGCGGCCGGCTGACCGTCGAAGGACTGACCCGCTCCGTCGGGGCGGACCACCCGTACACCCTCAACGCGGTGATCAACCTGGCCAACGCCTACGGCGACGACGGGCAGACGGAGCTCGCCGAGTCACTCGGCTGGGCCGCCCACGAGGGCCTGTGCGCACGCTACTCGCCGCAGCATCCGGACGCGGTCGCCTGCGAGGCCAACCTGGCGATCACCCTGCGGGCGGCCGGCCGGCACACCCAGGCCGCCGAACTGCGCGCCCGGGCGATCGCCGAGCTGATCCGGCAGTTCGGCGAGGAGCACCCCAACACGGTGTCCGCGCGCGGCTGGAAGCGGATCAACCGGGACCTGGAGCCGCAGCCGGTGTAGGCGGGGAACGGGTGCGGGGTACGCTGCGCCGTGAGCGAGCGCAGCGAGCGAACTGAGAGGTGCGCATGGATACCCCGCCCCCGGTCCTGGTCACCCGTCGCCTCGCGCCCGGCGTCCTCGAACGGCTCACCGCCCGCTACGCCGCCACCTGCCGCGACACCGACGAGGAGATGGACCGCGCCGAGCTGCTCGACGCCGTGCGCGGCCGCCGGGCCGTCCTCACCACCCTCAACACCCGGGTGGACGCCGAGTTCCTGGACGCGGCCGGCCCGTGGCTGGAGATCGTGGCCAACCACGCCGTCGGCTACCACAACATCGACGTGGCCGCCTGCGCCGAGCGCGGGGTGGTCGTGACCAACACCCCCGGGGTGCTCACCACCGCCACCGCCGAGACGGCCTGGGCGCTGCTGCTGGCCGCCACCCGCCGGCTCGGCGAGGGCGAGCGCCTGCTGCGCTCGGGCACGCCCTGGACCTGGGGGCCGAACTTCCTGCTCGGCCTGGAGCTGGCCGGCACCCCGCTGGGTGTCCTCGGCATGGGCCGGATCGGGCAGGCGGTGGCCCGCCGCGCCCACGCCTTCGACATGCCGGTGAGCTACCACAACCGCCGTGAACTGCCGCCCGAGGAGGCCGGGGGCGCCGCCTGGAAGCCGCTGGAGGAACTGCTCGCCACCTCCACGGTGCTGGTCGTCACCTGCCCGTGCACCGAGGAGACCCGGCACCTGCTGGACGCCCGCCGGCTGGCGCTGCTGCCGCGCGGCGCGGTGGTGGTCAGCATGACCGCCGGCGTGGTGGACGAGGAGGCCCTGGCCGCCGCGCTGGAGTCCGGAGCGCTGTTCGCCGCCGCCGTGGACAACTTCGAGCACGAGCCCGACGTCCCCGCCGCGCTGCTCGCCCAGGAGCGCGCGGTGCTGGTCCCGCACCTGGGCAGCGCCACCGTCCGCACCCGGCAGGCGATGGGCGGCCTCGCGGTGGACAACATCACGGCCGTCCTGGACGGGGGCGAACCGCTGACCCCGGTGAAGCCCTAGACGGGGGCCGGTGAACCTAACCCGCGGCCCAGGCCAGGGCGGTGGTCATCACCCGGAACGCCCCGAAGTGGGCGGCGCCGGGCTCCAGGAACAGTTCGGAGCCCGGGATGTGGTCGGCCAGCCAGCGCGAGTGGTCGACCGGTGAGAACTGGTCGTCGGCGCCGTGCCACAGCCAGGTCGGCACCCGGATCGAGTCGACCTCGAAGCCCCAGTCGGCGGTGAAGGCCAGCATGTCGTCGATCCAGCCGTCCGCGCCGTGCCGGAACGCCTCCCGGTAGTTGCTCTGCAGCATCTGGCGCAGGCCGCTGTCGCCGACCACCTCCCGGTCGGCGGGGGAGAGTTCGGTGCGCAGCCCGTTCAGCAGCCGGACCGGGTCGTCCTTGATCTGCCGGGAGCGGAACTCCATCGCGTCGGCGATCCGGGAGTGCCCGCGGTCCGCCTCCCGGTAGGCGCGGACGTTGGACGGCGTCATCCCGGCGTACCAGTCCAGGCCGGCCGCGTTGCGCGGCGCCAGGCCCACCAGGACCGCGACCCGGCTGACCCGCTCCGGCAGCAGCGCCGCGCAGGCCAGTGCGTGCGGGCCGCCGCCGGAGCGGCCGAGCACCGCGAAGCCGTCCAGCCCCAGCTCGTCGGCGATGGTGCGGACGTCGGCCGCCGCGTGCGACACCCGGCGGCCGAACAGCCGGGTGGAGTCGCCGTACCCGGGCCGGTCGTACGAGATCAGCCGCACCCCCAGCCGGTAGAGCACGGTGCTGCGCGGGTGGGGGCCGACCCTGCTCCCCGGCATGCCGTGCAGCAGGAACACCGGACGGCCGCGCGGGTCGCCGAGGGACTCGACGGCGAGGGCGCGGCCGTCCGCCGTTTTGACCATCCGTAACGCCACGCGTTCCTCCTCAGTGCTCCCGGTCGGTGGTGGTGCGCACCTCCCGGCGGGCCTGCCAGGTGGTGTGCTCGCGGGACACCGCGTCCTCGGCGTCCCGGGCCAGCCGGGCCCAGATCTCCTCGGCGCCCGCCGACTGGACGTCCAGGCGGGCGAGTTGGCCGCGGATCAGCTCCAGCTCGTCGGCCGCCAGCCCGTACGCGGCGGCCAGTGGCCGGTACTGGCGCAGCTGGGCCCAGGCCGTGACCGAGGCGGCCACCGCCGAGACGGTGCCCAGCGCGTCGTAGGTGAACGCACCGAGCGCCCGCAGCACCGCCAGCACCAGGCCCAGCGCCGGCAGCAGCACGCCCAGCACACCGGCCCAGTACCCGGCCCGGGCGCAGTAGCGGGCCCGGCCGCGGTACCAGTCGTGCTGCACCCTGATCCGCTCGTTCAGATACACCTCGCGGCGCACCGCCAGCGGCTGGGCGCGCAGGTCGCGCATGGCCGCGGTGATCCCGGCGAGCTCCACGGCGTCGGCCGGCACGGCCACCGGGCCGTCCCGGAAGGCGCCGAGCACCCGGGCGAGCTGGAAGTGGTACAGGCCCTCGGCGTCCGGCAGGCTGCGCGGCGGCGGCCGATAGGCGTCGGCCCGGACGGCGAACTTCCAGGCCAGCGTCTTCACCGACTCGGCGGCGGCCCGGCCCTGGTACCAGAGGCCCTGCGGGTTCTGCCTGCTGATCACCACCGCCAGCACCATCGCGCCCAGGTAGGCGCCGGCCGCCGGCCAGGCCCAGGGCTCGCCGTCGGCCGAGCCGGACGCGGCGGCGACCAGCAGCAGGAGCAGCTCCCAGGCGGAGAGCAGCACCGCGCGGCGCTGGCCCTGCAGCGAGGCCGCGTCGGCGGCCCAGAAGAACTCGGGCAGCAGGTCGCGCTCGCGCACCCACCCCGTCCGCCCCGTCCCAGACGCCATGCTCGGCCCCCACCCGTCGCTCCGGTCGCACCGCTGTCCTGCCCCGGGCGCCTCGCCGGTACGCCTCACCGGCCTGCGGGCCGCCCGCAATGGCCGGGAAGCCCCCGCTGGTTGTCCGGGACGTTTCGTGTTCGGTCGTGCACCCAACGTGCGTGCGGCGGCGCGTCGGTGAGCTCCTTCTCGGCAGCCGCGACAGCGGTCGGCGGGTGTGCGCGTCGGTGGGCGCGTCAGTAGGTGTAGAGGATGCGCCCGGCGTTGCGGGCCATCTGCTCGGCGTTCCACTCGGTGCCGCCCGGGACGTTGCCGGAGCGGAACAGCGGCGGGGCGGGGGCGTCCCCGGCCGCGGCCCGGTCGGCGAGCCGGCCGACCGCGGAGGCGACCACGGCCTGCATCAGCGCGCTGGTCACGATGGTGGAGACCGGGCCGAAGGAGGTCTCGGCGCCGGGGTGGGTCAGCTCGCCGTCGCCGACCGCGACCTTGCTGTCCAGCACCACGTCGCAGTGGTCCTTCAGGTAGGTGCCGGAGGGGTGGGCCGAGGGCACCGCGCCGGGGTAGGCCAGCGAGGTCACCCCGATCACCTTGAGGCCGCGGTCCCGGGCGTAGCGGGCCAGCTCGACCGGCATCACCTGGCGGCCGGACAGCGAGATCAGGAAGAGCAGGTCCCCGGCGGCGGCCGGGGTCAGGTCCAGGGTGGCGGTGGCCAGGCCGGAGACCCGCTCCAGGGCGCTGGCCAGCGGCGCCGGCATCATCGTCACCCCGGCCATCCCGGGGACGTTCAGCAGGTTCATCGGGACCAGCCCGCCGGCCCGGTAGACCACGTCCTGGGCCGGCAGCGAGGAGTGCCCGGCGCCGAAGGCGAACACCCGGCGGCCCTCGGAGACCGCCTCGGCCAGCAGGGCGGCGGCGGCCTCGATGGCGTCGGACTCCTCCGCGCGGACCCGCCGCAGGTGGTCGATCGCGGCGTCGAAGTACCTGCCGACCAGGTCGTCCATCGGTTGCCTCCGCTCTCTGCCGGTGGGGGCGCCGGCCGGGTGGGGCGGCCGGGGTGCTCCAGACCGCCAGTGGAGAAAGCTACGGCGAGCACGGTCGCGCCCCGGCGGCACCGCTGTCAACAGGAACGAAAAGGGGCGCCGGAACGCCCCGGGCGGGCCCGGTTGTCGGTGCGGTACGTCAGAATTGGCGGTGAGGACACCGAAGAACGGAGCCAGCGGCGATGTCTGGGCTGATCGACACCACTGAGATGTACCTTCGCACCATCCTGGAACTGGAGGAAGAGGGCATCGTCCCGATGCGCGCCCGGATCGCCGAGCGCCTGGAGCAGAGCGGGCCCACGGTCAGCCAGACGGTCGGCCGGATGGAGCGCGACGGGCTGCTCCAGGTCGCGGGAGACCGCCACCTCGAGCTCACCGAGGAGGGGCGCCGGCTCGCGGTGCGCGTCATGCGCAAGCACCGCATCGCCGAGTGCCTGCTGGTCGACGTGATCGGCCTGGAGTGGGAGCAGGTGCACGAGGAGGCCTGCCGCTGGGAGCACGTGATGAGCGAGACGGTCGAGCGCAAGGTGCTCGCCATGCTCGGCCACCCGACGCAGTCCCCGTACGGCAACCCGATCCCGGGCCTGGACGAGCTGGGCGACACCAAGGCCGAGGGCGAGGGCTTCGACGCCGCGCTCGTCCCGCTGGACACCGTCAAGCCCGGTGACGCCGGGGCCGACGTGGTGGTCCGCCGGATCGGCGAGCCGATCCAGACGGACAGCGAGCTGATGAGCACCCTGCGCCGGGCCGGCGTCCGGCCGGGCTCCACGGTCAAGGTGAACACCGGCGTGGCCGGGGTGCTGGTCGGCACCGGGGACACCGCGGCGGAGCTGGGCAAGGACATCGCCCAGCACGTCTTCGTCGCCCAGGCCTGAGCCACTCGGCCGGTCGGCCCGACTGCTCCACGACAGCTCGCCGGTAGGAGCGATCCGGGTCGGCGGAATCGGCGGAACGGTCGGACCCGTACGAACGATCAGGGCCCGCTGCTCCCCGTGCAGCGGGCCCTTCCCGTCCTCCCCGGCTCCCTCCCGGTCCCCTCCGCTCCCTCCCGTCCCTCCCGGCTCCCCTCCACCGCCTCGCCCGGCTTCCCCGTCCGAGCGACCCTTCCGGCGTCCCCACACACCGCAATTCCTCCCCTCGGCCGATCATGGCAATCCTTGAGCGCTGTCACTCGTACGAGGGGCTTCTGCGGTTGACCAGCGGGTAGACCGGGGTCTTATCCACACATGCGTGTGACGGGCCCCGCCTCCGGTGGGAGACAAGGCCCGTCACTCGTGCGCGTGGTCCCGCGCGGAGCACGCCCTCACCCGATCGGGCGCAGGGCGGCAGATTCCGGGGCGGCGGATCGGGGCGGCCCGGTGGTCAGACCCCGGCCGGTTGGGCGGCCGGGGCCTGGTGCGCGGGGGCCTCGCGGCCGCACGCGTAGGCGAGCGGGCTGATCAGCTCGGCGGCGTCCGGCAGCCAGCGGTTGAGCGCGGAGGGGGAGCGGGCCCACTGGGCGTAGCCGGTGGAGCCGACCCGGGACGGCGGGGCGACCGTCCAGTCCCCCTCGCCGCGGGCCACCAGGTCCAGCCGCCCGGGCGGCCAGCCCAGCTTGCGGAGCATCTCCGGCAACTTGGCCGCGACCCCGGGCAGCACCAGGAAGTGCAGCCGCCGCCCCACCCGGCCGGGCGAGGCGGGCAGCACCACGACCGGGCCGAGCTGGAGGCCCATCCGCTCCATCCGGGCCAGCGCCAGGCACCCGGCGGTCTCCGGGACGTCCAGGACGTCGAAGGACCGGCCGGTGGGCAGCAGGATCGAGGCCTTGGGCCGTTCGGTCCACCAGCGCCGCACCGCGCCCGGGCCGGCGCTCGCCTTGCGGGCCCAGTCCGTGTCCAGCGGGTGGGCACCCGGCAGCGCGCAGCGCGGGTCGCCGCAGGAACAGCGGGCGGGTCCGTCGCCGTCGATCAGCCAGGCGCCCGGGGCCACCTCCCAGTGGCGGTTCTCGGCGTAGCTGACGGCTTCGATCAACAGCGGGGGCAGGCCGGCGTTCTTGTCCTGGCCGGGGGCGTCGGGGATCTCTTCCACGCGCTGCTCAACTACCGTGCGTGAGGCTGGTTACGGCTCCGTGGCCCCCGGTCGGCCGCATCCCGGCAATGTCACCCGAACCGGTGACTCGACCGAGTTGGGGCGGGCGGAGCCCGGCGCAGCGGGGGCGCACGGAAGCATTTCCCAGGGCGCGTGGGGGGTGCGGTTCGTCACCGTGGGTATCCCGCTGGCGTTGCTGATCGCTAACCTGGTGTCAGATTCCTTGGACGGTCGGACAGTCGGCAACAGATCAGCAGAATCGTCGCCCGCCGGCCAGGGCCGGAGGGTGTGGGGAGGCGAAGCCCAATGGCCGCGAGACCACTCGTCGCACGACAGCCCAACGAGCGTCTGCAGCAACTGATCCAGGAGGCCAGCTGCTCCAACGCCGGTCTGGCCCGCAGGGTCAACCTGTGCGGCGCGGAGCACGGACTCGACCTGCGCTACGACAAGACCTCCGTGGCCCGCTGGCTGCGCGGGCAGCAGCCGCGCGGGCAGGCGCCGGCCGTGATCGCCGAGGCCCTCGGCCGCAAACTCGGCCGCAGCGTGTCGGTCGAGGAGATCGGCATGGCCGACGGCAAGAACCTCAGCTCCGGCATCGGGCTGCAGTTCGCGCCGACCCTGAACGCCGCCCTGGAGCAGGTGTGCGAGCTCTGGCGCAGTGACGTCGGCCGGCGGGACTTCCTGACCGGGGCGACGGTCGCCGCGTCCGCCCTGGTGGAGCCCAGCCGGGACTGGCTGATCACCCCGCCCGACCCGGTGGTGGCCCGTACCGGCGGCCCGAGGGTCGGTCCGACCGACGTGGCCGCGGTCAAGGCCACCACCGCGATGCTGGTCGACCTGGACCACCGCTTCGGCAGCGGCCACGTGCGCCCGGTGGTCGTGCACTACCTCAACTCGGTGGTCTCCGGTCTGCTCGGCGGCGCCTACCGGGAGGAGACCGGCCGCCAACTCTTCGCCGCGGTGGCCAGGTTGACGGAGCTGGCCGGGTACATGGCGGTGGACACCGGACAGCCCGGGCTGGCCCAGCGCTACTACATCCAGGCCCTGCGACTGGCCCAGGCCGCCGACGACCGGGGCTACGGCGGCTACGTGCTGGCCGCCTCGATGAGCCACCTGGCGGCCACCCTCGGCAACCCGCGGGAGATCGCCCAGCTCGCCCGCGCCGCCCAGGAGGGGGCCCGGTCGGTCGCCACCCCGACGGCGATGGCGATGTTCTACGCCGCCGAGGCCCGCGGCCACGCCCTGCTCGGCGACGCCCGCTCCTGCGAGGCGGTGTCGGCCAAGGCGCTGGAGATGATGGAGAGGCGCCGCCCCGAGGACGACCCGGACTGGATCGCCCACTTCGACGACGCCTACCTCGCCGACGAGCTCGCCCACTGCCACCGGGACCTGGAACAGGCCGGCCAGGCCGAGCACTACGCCCGCCGGGCGCTCGACCTGCACCCGCCGACCCGGGTCCGCCGCCGGGCGGTGGACCTGGTACTGCTCGCCACCGCCCAGCTCCAGCAGCGCGACCTGGAGCGCGCCTGTGAGACGGGCACCCAGGCGGTGCGGCTGCTCAGCGGGCTGCGCTCCAACCGGGGCGTGGAGTACCTGGACGAGTTCCGGCGACGGCTGGAGCCCTACCGGGAGCAGCGCGTGGTGCGCGAGTTCCACGCCCGGGCGGACGCGGAGGCGGCCTGACGGAGAGCGGGAGGCGGACCGGAGACCGTCTGTGCAGGGAGCGTGTGGGATTGTCCCGCCCACGTGGTCACCCGGTGAGGTGAACCGGTAGCGTGGGCGCGACGTCCAAGGAACTGTGATGCTCCCAAGAACCGACGAGAAGTGGTCCGCCGTCAGCACGCGGTCCGGCCCAGGTGAGGAATCGCGTTGAGCCAGCGCCGCTCGTACCCCAACTCGGGGGATTTCAACCTGGACGACCTGTTCCGCCCCGAGCCCAGCCAGCAGCAGGGCCAGCCGGGGCAGCAGGGCCAGCCGCAGGGCCCCACGGCCGTGCCGCCGGTCGGACAGCCGTCCGGGCAGCCGGAATACCTCGGCGAGGGTGCGCACACCATGGCGCCCCAGGCCGTACCGGCCCAGCAGCCGTGGGGCGCCGCGCCCCAGCAGGGTTACGGCGTCCCGCAGGCCGAGGCCCCCCAGACCCAGCACCTGCCGCCGTACCCGACCGGCGACCCCCGGGGCGGCTACCCCGCGCAGCAGCCCGGTTACGGCGTCCCGCCGCAGGGCGCGCCCGGCTACCAGGGCTACGCCCCCCAGCCGCAGCAGCAGTCGCAGCCGCAGCAGTCGCAGCAGCCGGCGTACCCCGGTCAGGGCTACGGCCAGGAGAACTACGGGCCGGACCCGGACGCCACCCAGGGCGGCGGCGCCGTCCGCGGCGGCCGCCCCTCCGGCAAGCTGATCATCGGCGGGGTGGTGGCCGCCTGCGCGGTGGCCGGGGTGCTGGTCGCCGTGCTGATGAGCGGCGGGGGCGACACCAAGGGCGCCCGCAAGACCACCCCGGTGGCCGCGACCGGCAGCACCGCCGCTGGCACGGGGAGCGCGAGCGGATCCGGCACCGCGGTCGATCCCGAGGTCAAGACCCAGGCGCAGCCACTGTCGGACCTGCTGGGCACGGCGAGCGACAGCCGCAGCTCGGTGGTGGCCGCCGTCGCCTCGGTGCAGAAGTGCGACAAGCTGCCCGAGTCGCAGCAGGCCCTGGCCACCGCGGCCGGCAAGCGGCGCGAGCTGCAGACCAAGCTCGGCCAGCTGAAGACCGACAAGCTGCCCGGCGGCCAGCAACTGGTCGACCAGCTCAACGCCGCCTGGACAGCGTCGGCGCAGGCCGACGACGAGTACGCGGCCTGGGCGACCGACGCCCAGTCCTCCTGCGACCCGAAGAAGCCGGACACCGGCAACCAGCACTACAAGAACGCCGTCCAGGCCAGCGGCACGGCGACCACCGCGAAGAAGCAGGCCTCGACGCTGTGGAACACGATCGCCGCCCAGTCCGGGCTGCCCGTCCGCAGCGACGGCGACCTCTAGAACGGTGACTTTCCAAGACGGGGGAAGGGCGGGCCCGGCAGGACCCGCCCGTTCGTGATCCGCCCGGGTCAGGCCGGGGGCCGGCCCCCGGTGAGCACCCAGCGGATGTCGACGAAGCCCGGCTGCTGCAGGGTCATCCGGCCGTTCTTGACCACCTGGTAGGTGATCCAGGTGTTCACCAGCCGCGGCGACTCGGTGCTGGGCAGCATGTTGGTGGTGCCCCAGTTCAGCGGCGGGGTGAGCCCCACGTCGATGCCCTCGCCGCTGTCGAGCAGCGCGGCGATCGACTTGGCGGTGGTCGGCGTCCCGGCCGCCGCCAGCTTCTCGTCCACCGCCCGGAACACCTCGTAGGCGACCCAGGTGGTCTGCACGCCCGGGTCGGAGACGTCGATGGTCTGGCCGCCGGTGGTGTCGGCGCGCACCACCCCGCGCAGCCCGTCCCAGGTCTTGGCCGACTCCGGCGGGTACCAGCTGGCGACGAACGCGCCGGCCAGCGGGCCGCTGTCGCCGCCGGTGGAGTCGACCACCGACTGCTGCACGCTGCCGATCACCGAGGCGATCCGGGTGTTCTTCGGGGACAGCCGCCGGTAGGCGTCCAGCAGGGTGCCGGTCGGCTCGGCGGCCATGGCGCTGGTGATGCAGTTGCCCGGCTCGTCCTTGCCGATCGCCTTGCGGGCCACCGGCGTGTAGTCGGAGGACTGCTCGGGCGCCTTGACGTCCAACAGCTTCATCCCGGCCGGCTTGAGCGCGTTGCCCAGGTAGCCGAGCAGGCTGTCGCCGGCCGGGGTGTCCGGGCGGATCAGGGCCACGGCCTTGCAGCCGGCGTCGACCAGCTGGCGGCCGCTGCCGGCGATCAGCGCGGGCATCCCGCCGTCCACCGGGTAGGACAGCGGGCTGGAGAACTCGGGCTGGGAGAGGCCGTACCCGCCGATCAGCGGTATGCCGGCGCGCTCCAGCACCGGCATGAAGGCGTCGCCCCACTGGCTGTAGGAGCCGATCACGGCGACCGCCTTGGCGTCCACCGCGCGCTGGGCGCAGGTCTTGGCGCCCTCGGCGGTGTTGTGCTCGTTGCAGGTGATCACGTTCAGGCGGTGGCCGTTCAGACCCCCCTTGAGGTTGACGTCCCTGCCGATCGCCTGGGCGAGCGCGGTCATGCCGGGGCGGTTCGCGGAACCGGTGCCGGACGGGGCCCAGGTCATCACGGTCAGCGCGTCGTCGGTGGTGGAGGCACCGGCCGGTCCGCCGCACGCGGAGGCCGAGAAGAGGGCGGGGAGCAGTGCCGCGGCGCTCACCGCGGCGGCGATCGGGCGCCGGCGACGGCGTCGGACGATCGCGGGACGGTCCTGGAACGAGTCCCTTCGGCTGGTCATCGGTCCTCCCTCTCTGGGCGCCATCCGGCGCGCCGGGACCAGCCAAGCCCCGGAGCCACAAGGCGAGAGGGCCGAAGTGCGAACGACCGGCGAACGGGAGCTGAAATCCGGTGCGGTACGCGTGTAGATCGGGAGTGGAGTACGAACGGACGGGGAACGTACGATCGTCCACCATGTCCGCCAGCACAGATTCTTCGCATCGGTCCGCCCGAAACCCTTCTCGTCCGGGCCACCGCTCCAGCACGATGGGCGGCATGCCCCTCAACGACCTGCCCTGGTGGCGCTGGCGCGCCCGACTGCGCTCGGCGCTGCACATGCTGTCCGACCCCGGCTTCCAGCAGGACACCTGGCTGGCCGGCCGCGAGGGGTACGGGGACGTGACCGACGCCGTCTACCGCCTGGTCGAGGACACCTGGCTGGACCGCTGGTCGGCGGAGAAGTACGTGGGCACGATGTTCCGCGACTCCACCGAGGCCGCCCTGGTCGACGCCGCGGTGCTGCGCGCGGTGCAGACCCTGCACGAGGTCGGCGCGGACGCCCCGGCCTCCGCCTACCTCGGCCACCCCGGCTGGCCGGAGACCGTCCGGGCCGCCCGGGAGGCGCACGTCGCGCTGGCCGTCGGCGACGGGGACGACCCGGATGCGGCGCCCAAGTCGCTCGAGGTGCTGCGCATCCTGACCCAGGTCTGAGACGGCTCCGGTGGGCAGCGCCGTCCCGCAGTACGGGCAGCGGGGCGGCGGCTGTCCAGGATGTGACACGCTGGACCGTCCACGCACGCACGACCTCAGGACGGGATACCCCCAGTGGAACCGCAGCCGGCCAGCGCCCAGTACGTCCTCACGCTGTCCTGCCCCGACAAGCAGGGCATCGTCCACGCCGTCTCCAGCTACCTCTTCATGACCGGCTGCAACATCATCGACAGCCAGCAGTTCGGGGACGCGGACAGCGGCCTGTTCTTCATGCGGGTGCACTTCTCCGCCGCCGAGCCGGTGACCGTCGACAAGCTGCGGGCCAGTTTCGCCGCGATCGGCGCCTCCTTCGGGATGGACTGGCAGATCCACCCCACCGACCAGCGGATGCGGATCATCCTCATGGTCAGCAAGTTCGGGCACTGCCTGAACGACCTGCTCTACCGCACCCGGATCGGCGCGCTGCCGGTGGAGATCGCCGCGGTGGTCTCCAACCACACCGACCTGCGGGACCTGACCGAGGGCTACGGCATCCCGTTCCACCACATCCCGGTCACCCGGGACACCAAGGCCGAGGCCGAGCGGGAACTGCTGGACCTGGTCGCCAAGGAGGAGGTCGAACTGGTCGTGCTGGCCCGCTACATGCAGGTGCTGTCAGACCAGCTCTGCACCGAGCTGTCCGGCCGGGTGATCAACATCCACCACTCCTTCCTGCCGAGCTTCAAGGGCGCCAAGCCGTACCACCAGGCGCACGCCCGCGGCGTGAAGCTGATCGGTGCCACCGCGCACTACGTCACCGCCGACCTCGACGAGGGGCCGATCATCGAGCAGGAGGTGGCCCGGGTCACCCACGACGTCAGCCCGGACCAACTGGTCGCGATCGGCCGGGACGTCGAGTGCCAGGCGCTGGCCCGCGCGGTCAAGTGGCACAGCGAGCACCGGGTGCTGCTGGACGGCACCCGCACCGTCGTCTTCGCCTGATCACTGCTGACTACCGCTGACTACCGCTGATCACCGCTGATCACCGCGTCTGCCGCGTCACCGCTCCTGCCGCCTCACCGTCGCGACAGGAGCGGCAGCGCGTGCAGCACCTCGCGCACCGCGGCCCGGTCGCCGTGCTCGCCGACCGGCAGCCGGTCCGGGTCGCGGTGCGCGGCGGCCAACTGACACAGCTCCAGGCCGTCCAGGACCATCGAGGCCACCGGCTCCCCGCCCGGCGGGCCGGCCTCCTCGGCGTCCAGCGGCACCAGCCACTCGCCGGCCGCCGGGCCGTCCACCACCAGGCGCAGCCGTCGGCCGCCCGCGGCGGCGCCGGTCGGTGGGCCGCCGGCCGATGTCCCCGGTGCCCCCGGCGCCCCCGCTGTCCCGGCGTGCTCGGGGCGGGCCGCGCGCAGGCCGGCCAGTGCCCGGGGGAGCAGTCGGACCACCAGCCCCACCATCTGCCGCAGGTGCTGCGGGGCCGGCGGCCCGTACGGGTAGGCGACCGCGCGGGCCACGTCCTCCCCGTGCACGTAGCACTCCAGGGCGCGCTCCACGAAGGCGTCGCGCAGCGGCAGCACCGTGAAGCCGAGGTCGACCGGCGCGCCGCCCTGCGGGGCGAGCGCGGCGCCGCGGACCAGGTCGTGGGTCTGCCGCCGCCACCTGGTGCGCACCGACTGCGGCGGCAGGCCGGCCTGGTGGGCGAGCAGCCGGGCGGTGCGCGCGGTGATCGCGGTGTACGGGCCGCCCTGCGGCGGGACCCGCGGCGCCGGGACGACCGGCTCCTGCGGCGGCACCCGCCGCTGGGCCGGCGGGCTCGGCGCGCCGGCCGTCGTGGTGGTGGTCCCTGCGGTGGCGGCCCCTGCGGAGGGGGTCCCCGTGGTGGCGGGCCCCGCGGTGGCGGCCACCGGGTCGGGCAGGCCGAGGGCGAGCGCCAGCACGCCGTCCACGGCGGTCAGCCGGGCCAGCACCTCCGCCGGGCGCAGTCGTTCCGTCCCGCCGTGCCATGGCAGTTCGGCCACCTCCTGCCACTCCTCCGGGCCGAGGTCGCGCAGCAGCGCGTCGAGCTTGGCGGTCTCCGCGGTGTACGGCATCCCCCAGGTGGGGACGGGCAGTTCGGCCGGACGGCGGGCCAGGCACCAGTCCAGCACCTGCTGGCGCAGCGCGTCGGGCTGGTCCAGCGGCTCGTCCAGGGAGAGCCAGCCGGCCGCCTCGCGCAGTCGGGCCGCCTCCGCGGCGCACTCCGGGCAGCCGGGCAGGTGCTGCTCCAACTCGGCGGCTTCGCGCGGCGGGCAGGCACCGAGGGACCAGGCGCCGAGCAGCGAGCGCAGCGCGTCGTGCTGCTCCTGGGAGGTGTTCACCCGTTCCCGTCCCCGTCTTCCCCGCCGTCCTGGCGGGCGCGCTCGTCGGTCGGTTCGGTGGCCGGTTCCTCGGCCAGTTCGGTGGCCAGCAGTTCCAGGCCGAGCCGCATCCGCTGCTTGGCGGCCTGCTCGCTGATGCCGAGCAGCCGGGCCGTCTCCTGGTAGGTGCGGCCGTCGTAGTACGTCACCGCGATGGTCTCACGCAGGGACCGGGGCAGGGAGTCGACCACGAACTGCACGCGCGCGGCGGTGGCCACGGCGCGGATCTCCTCCTCGCTCGCGCCGGCGCCCCCGCCCCTGGTCCACTCGGCGGCCCGCCGGGCCCGCAACCGCTCGACCGCGCGGCGGTGGGTGAACGCGCCGAGCCAGGAGCGCAGCGAGCCCCGGGCCGGGTCGAAATCCTCGGGGTGCTCCCAGACGTGGGCGAACACCTCGCGGGTGAGCCGGTCCGCGGCCCCCTGGTCGGCGAGTATCCGGCCGGCCAGGCCGTGCACCATCGGCGAGAGCTGGTCGTAGAGTTCGCCGAGCGCGGTCTCCTCGCCGCGGGCGAGGCGCCGCTGCAACTGCTCGTCCCAGCGCGGGTTCCGGTCCGGAGCGGCCATCAGGAACCACCCTCCCGACCGGTTCGCTGGCGTTACCCAACGGTATCCCGCGGCCGGTCGGCGGTGGGAGGGAATCCGGCAAGAACCGAACGCCACTCGGCGGTGGAGGCGGCGTCCGGCGGCGGGGCGTCGGGCGGCGGGGTTGTTCGAGGCCCGCTGGACATATGTCGCACGGGTGGTTCGCGAGTGGCGGGCCGGGTGCCGGGGGTGTCCGGCGGTAGGTTCCCGCCAGGGCGTGTCCGCGGCGGACCGTCGGAGGCGCCCTGGGTGACGGCCGGTCGGACCGGATCGGACGAGTGCCGGTGCGAGGCTCGCCAGAGTGAACGGGACAGTATGCACTGCCCTGTACCCCGATCGCCGGAATATGCCCGAAGCCCTTGCTGCCGTCCGTCCGCCCACCCATCCTGAGGCGTATTCGTGTCGCTCCGGTGCGCGGCCGACGAGTTGGCACGGAGAAGTGGGCGCCGGGCGGACGGGTCGGCGAGCGCCCGGTGGCCCCCGGGTGGCAATGGGCGATGTGCGAGGGCCGTCGGCCGGCCGATCGGGCCCGACCGGGCTCGATCGAGACGACGGCCGAACTGCGAGTGCGGGTGGTGGAGCGGTGCAGGTTCTTCAGGTACAGCTTGCGGTGCAGGCGGACCCCGCCGAGGTCGGCCGGGCCCGTCGGTGGGTGCGCTCGCGGCTGCTGAACCACGGCGTGGACCCGGACGCGCCGATGGCCGAGACGGTGGTGCTGGTGGTCTCGGAGCTGGTGACCAACGCCGTGGTGCACACCGGCTGTCCGGCCGTGCTGCGGCTCTGTCTGCCGATGATCGGTGACACGGCGCCGGCCCGTCCGGCCGGTCCGCTGCGGGTCGAGGTGGCCGACGCGAGCCGGACGGCGCCGGCCCCGCGGCACACCGGTGCGGACGAGAACGCCACCAACGGCCGGGGCCTGGAACTGGTCGAACTGCTCTGCGAGCGCTGGGGCTGGCACCCGGACGGCACGGGCAAGCGGGTCTGGTGCGAGATCGGCGCCGACGCGCGCCCGGCGGACCCACTGGCGGGCGCGGACTGGGCGGCTTTGGCGCAATAACGGCTTTCGGCACGGTGGTCGGCCGGTGCGGATCACCGGCCGAAAGGTGACGCAACCATTCCGAATTTCGGACTACCCATTGACGTGACGTATCCGACTGATCACGCTTGGGTGCGGCTCTCCGTTGCGAGGGGACGCCGAGGGAATGTCCGTCCGCCGCCACGGTGCTGCTGTCCAGGGGGAACGCGTCAGCAGAAGGGACCGTGGGCTGCCGGTCGCGGGCCGCTCCTCGGCGAGTGCGGAGGGCCCGGCGCGGGCCCAGGGCCCGCGCGTCGCGATCGGACGGTGGCCCGCCGTGCTGCGCTGGGGGTGCGCGCGGCCGGCTGCCGTCCGGGGTTCGGCCGGGAAGGGGTGAATTCCGGCCACCCGCCCGCTCGTTGCCCGGTGTCGCTCGGGAAGCCGCTGTCACTCAGGAAGCGCGCCCCGCCGGCGCGGTGCTTCCGGCCGGGACCGTCCGGAAGGTGCGCCGGTAGGCGCTCGGCGCCACGTCCAGGCGGCCGCGGAGCTGCATCCGCAGCGAGGCGGCGGTGCCGAAGCCGGCCTCCCGGGCCACCTGGTCGATCGTCAGATCCGTGCGCTCCAGCAACTGGCGGGCCCGCTCCGTGCGCTGGGTGGTGATCCACTGGCCGGGGCTGGCGCCGGTCTCCTCGCGGAAGCGCCGGGTGAAGGTCCGTACGCTCATGCCCGCCCGGTCGGCGAGCTGGCGCAGCGACAGGGGCTCGTCCAGGTGCTCCAGCGCCCAGGCGCGGACGGCGGTGGTGCTGAGGACCCCGGCCTCCACCGGGCTCGGCGCCTCCACGTACTGCTTCTGGCCGCCGTCCCGCCACGGTGGCACCAGGCAGCTGCGGGCCACCGCGTTGGCCACCGCGCTGCCGTGGTCGCGGCGCACCACGTGCAGGCACAAGTCCACCCCGGTGGCCACCCCGCCGGAGGTGAGGACGTCGCCGTCGTCGGTGTAGAGCACGTCCGGATCCAGCTTCACCTGCGGGTACATCCGGGCGAAGCGGTCGGTGTAGCTCCAGTGGGTGGTGGCCGGACGGCCGTCCAGCAGGCCGGCGGCGGCCAGCAGGAAGGAGCCGGTGCAGATCGACATCAGTCGGGTGCCGGGCCGGATCCGGCGCAGCGCGTCGGCCAGTTCGGGGGTGAGGGCGGCGTCGACCACGCTCGGAGAGGTGTCGCGGGAGGCCGGGACCACCACCGTGTCGGCCCGCTCCAGCAGTTCGGGGCCGTGGTCGACGGCGATCCGGAAGTCGGTGCTGGTGCCGACCGGGCCGCCGTCCACCGTGCACGTGGCCACCTGGTAGAACGGCCGGCCCTCGGCATCCTTGGCGCTGCCGAAGATCCGGGCGGGGATGCCGAGTTCGAAGGCGATCACGCCCTCCAGCGCGAGCACCGCGACCAAGTGCGCCATGCCGTGTCCTTCCGACGGGCGGTGGGTCCGGGTTCGAAGAGGGCTCCAGGGTACGCCGGGCCGTGGCCCGATCCTTGCGAAAGCTGTCATTCAGGCCACTCGTCCGGGCGCCGGCCGCTCGGGACACTCGTTGGCGTGACCGAACGCAGCGCCCCCGCCCCCACTGCCACCGTGGCCTCCCACCCCGACCGGCCCGCCGCCGACCTTCCCGCCGCCGACCGGGCCATCGCCGACCGGGCCACCTCCGACCGGGCCACCTCCGACCGGGCCACCTCCGACCGGACCGCCGCAGACCGGCCCGGTGCCGCCAACCGCCCCCGGGTGCACTACGCCTGGGTGGTGGCCGGCGTCGCCCTGCTCGTCCTGCTCGGCTCGGCGGGCTTCCGCTCCGCGCCCAGCCTGATGATGGACGCCCTGCACAACGAGTTCGGATGGTCGCTCGGGACGATCTCCATTGCCACCTCCGTCAACCTCACCCTCTACGGCCTCACCGCGCCCTTCGCCGCCGCCCTGATGGACCGTTTCGGCGTCCGCCTGGTGGTGGTCTGCGCCCTGCTGACCATCTCGGTCGGCGCCGGACTCACCATGCTGATGCGCCAGCCCTGGCAACTGGTGCTCTGCTGGGGCGTGCTGGTCGGCCTGGGCAGCGGCTCGATGGCCGGCGCCTTCGCCACCACCATCACCGGCCGCTGGTTCCAGGCCCGGCAGGGCCTCGTCACCGGCGTGCTGACCGCCGCCGGGGCAGCGGGCAACCTGGTCTTCCTGCCGGTCGGCGCCTGGCTGGTCGAGCACCACGGCTGGCGCTCCGCCGTGGTCGTGGTCTCGCTCGCCGCCTGCGCCGTCGCCGTGCCCGTGCTGTTGCTGATGCGCGAGCGCCCCGCCGATGTCGGCCTGCTCCCCTACGGCGCGACCGAGGCCCCGCCCGCGGCGGTCAACGGCGGCCGCGCCCTGGCCCGTTCGCTGCGGGTGCTGCGCGATGCCGCCCGTACCCGTCAGTTCTGGCTGCTGGCCGGCTCCTTCGCGATCTGCGGCGCCACCACCGCCGGCCTGGTCGGCACCCACTTCATCCCGGCCGCGCACGACCACGGCATGCCCGTCACCACCGCCGCCGGCCTGCTCGCCCTGATCGGCCTGTTCGACGTGGCCGGCACCGTGTTCAGCGGCTGGCTCACCGACCGGGTCGACTCCCGGCTGCTGCTCACCGTCTACTACGGGCTGCGCGGCCTGTCGCTGCTCCTGCTCCCGCAGCTGCTCGCCGGCTCGCTCCAGCCGCCGATCATCGCCTTCGTGGTCTTCTACGGCCTGGACTGGGTGGCCACCGTGCCGCCGACCGTCGCGCTGTGCCGCCGGCACTTCGGCGAGGACGCCCCGATCGTCTTCGGCTGGGTGCTGGCCGCCCACCAGATCGGCGCGGCCGTCGTCGCCGGGCTGGCCGGCCTGGCCCGCGACGCGCTCGGGAACTACGACCTCACCTGGTACGGCGCGGGCGCCCTGTGCGTGATCGCGGTGGGGCTCTGCCTGGCGCTGCGCGCCGGACGGCCGACGGAGCGTGCGGTGCCCGGCCTGTCGTAGGTGCGTAGGTGCGTAGGTGCGCGCCCGGTCGCGCGGGCCGTTCTTCCGCCGGTGTTCGTCCCCGCATGTGGGCTGTTCGCCGGTGTGTTCGAGCGGAGGTCTAGGCTCCGCGTCATGGCGCTCACCTTCACCGTGGATCCGAAGCCCGACCCCGACCTGCGCACCGCCGTCGTCCGGCTGTGGACGGACGTGACCAACGCCGGCGGCGCGGTCGGCTTCGTGGGGCCGGTCACCGAGGACGAGGTCTGGGACGCCGCCGACCGCCAGTTCGCCGGGATCGCCCCGGACGGCCCCGACCGGCTGCTGGTCGCGCACGACAGCGCGACCGGCCGGCTGGTCGGGATGCTGGTCTTCGCGTCGATGCGGTTCGAGCCGATGGAACACTGGCGGATGCTCAAGCGGGTCATGGTGCACCCGGACTTCCAGGGGCTCGGCCACGGCGCCCGGCTGCTCGCGGAGGCCGAACGGGTCGCCCGGGAGTGGGGTCTGGAGTCGCTGCGGTTGACGGCGCGCGGCGGCCTGGGCCTGGAGCGCTTCTACGCCCGCAGCGGCTACCGCGAGGTCGGCCGGGTGCCGGCCGCGATCCGGGTCGCCCCCGGGGACGACCGCGACGACATCACCATGTGGCTCGACCTGCGCTGACCCGGCCCGCCGGGCGGGTGCGAGGGCCCGGGACGGTGGACCCCTGCCCCGCGCCCGCCGTCAGGCATGCTTGACTGGAGGACCCGTCGGCCCGAAACGAGAAGGAAGTGTGTGTCCCAGTGAGCAGCAACGGCCCGCAGAAGTCGCACGCCACACTCCGCTACACCTCCATGCGGGTCAGCATCTTCCTCGGCTGCCTGCTGGTGGCCCTGCTGCTCGGGCACTTCCGGGTCATCCCGGTCAGCGGTGAGGCCGGGGTGATCTTCCTGTTCCTGCTGGCCGCGGTCGCCTCCGCGCCGCTGAGCTACGTGCTGCTGAGCAAGCAGCGCGACGAGATGTCCAGCCAGATCACCACCAAGGTCTCCGGGCTGCGCACCCGCACCGCCGAGCGGATCGCCGCGCAGAACGCCGCGGAGGACGCGGTGGACGACGCGGCCCGTGCGGCCGCCGCCGGCCGGAACTGACCCGGCTCCCAGCGCCGCCGTCCGCCGTGCCGTCGCCCGCCGATCCCCGCGCTGCCGCCGACCGGGCTGCCGGCGCCGAGCGGCCTGCCGGCACGGAGCGGCCCGCTGACGCGGAGCGCCCTGCCGACACGGACCGGCCTGCTGACACGGAGCGCCCTGCCGACACGGAACGAGCCGCCGGTGCCGACCGGCTCGCTGACGTCGAGCGCCCCGGCGGGAGCGAGGCCGGGACGTGGCCGGCTCCCGTGCGCCGCCCGACCGGACGGGACGTGGCCCGGCTCGCCGGGGTCTCGCAGGCGACCGTCTCGCTGGTCTTCTCCGGCGCCGAAGCCGGGCGACGGGTCTCCGAGGCCACCCGCCAGCGGGTCCGGGAGGCCGCCCACAGCCTCGGCTACCGTCCGCAGGCGGCCGGCCGGCAGCTGCGACTGGGCCGCAGCGGCATGATCATGCTGGCCGTGCCCAACCTCCAGGGCCCGTTCTTCGGCCGGGTACTGGAAGGCGTCCACCACGAGGCCGGCCGGCACGGGCTGGCGGTCGTGGTCAGCTCGGGCTGGGAGAGCGCCACGCTCGCCGAGGCCGCCACCGCCGGGCGCTTCGACGGCCTGCTGATCTGCTCCCCGGACGACAGCCAGCTGGGCGAGCTGCCCGCCGACACCCCCGCCGTCTTCCTGGACGCCGATCCCGGCACCGACCGGGCGCGCCCGACCGTCGAGCTCGACGTGGCGGGCGGGATGCGCGCGGCCGTCGAGCACCTGGCCGCCCTCGGCCACCGCAGGATCGGCCACCTGCGCTCCACCCACGCCGCGTACACCTTTCGGGTCCGGCAGGCCGCCTTCGAGCAGGCGGTGCGCGAACTCGGTCTCGATGTCCTGGAGTTGGGCGTCAGCCTGAACGACGGCCATGCCGCCGCGCGGAGCGTGGCGGGGCGGCTGCTGGAGCGGGCGGACCGTCCGCGCGCGGTGATCTGCGACGACGACGTGGTCGCCTCCGGGGTCTACCAGGCCGCCGCCGAGCGGGGGTTGCGGGTGCCGGACGACCTGTCCGTGGTCGGCATGGACAACGTCGCGGTCTCCGGACTGCTCGCGCCGCCGCTGACCACCGTCGACCTGCCGGGCGAGGAACTGGGCCGGGCCGGCGCCGCCGCCCTGGCCGGACTGCTGCGCGGGGAGCGGGTGGCGCCGGTCGCGCCGCTGGCCACCTCCCTGGTGCTGCGCTCCTCGACCGCCCCGGCCGCGTGCTGAGCTCCGCCGCGCGCTGAGCCCCGTCGCGAGCTGAGCCCCGCCGCGAGCGTCCGCTCGGGCGGCAGGGCCGCTCCCGGCTGAAAAGACTGCGTCCGCCGGCCAGACCCCGGCGGACGCAGTCGCTCGTGGGGGCGGGTCAGCCCACCGGGACGGGCTGCGGCGCCGCCGCGACCGGGCTGGTGCGGAACGAGCCCCGGGCGCCGAACAGCAGCAGGCCGCCGAGCGCGATGCCGCCGGCCGCGCAGAGGGCCACCGAGCGGAGCGAGCCCTCGGCGAGGTGACCGGAGACGGCGTAGCCGAGCGAGTTGCCGGTGGCGAACAGGGTCACCAGCCAGGCGAAGGCCTCGGTGACCGTCCCGGTCGGCGCGAGTTCGGCGACCAGGACGAAGGCGGCCGCCAGCAGCGGGGCGAGCGCGATCCCGGACAGGAAGGCCAGCGCGGCCATCGGGTACGGGCCGGGCAGCGCCACCAGCGGGAGGTAGGAGGCGGCCATCGCGAGGGCCATCATCCAGGTGCGGGTCGCGGTGGTCCGGCGCCAGGTGACGGTGCCGTAGGCCAGCGCGCCCAGCAGGCCGCCGAGCGCGGCCAGCGCCAGCAGCGTGCCGCCGCCCCCGGGCAGTCCGTCGGCGTGCTGTTCGGCGTAGGCGATGAACAGCACGTTCTGGGCGCCGACCGCCCAGCCGGCGCCGGCCAGCCCGACCAGCAGCAGCACCAGGCCGGGGGAGCGCAGCGGACCGAGCAGTCCGGCGGAGTGCTCGCGGGAGGGGGCGCGCCACGAGCGGGCCGGCCCGGCGGTGGCCACGATCAGCGCGCCAGCCAGTCCGAGCCCGGCGGCCACCCAGAGCGCGGCGACGGGGCTGAACAGGCCGGAGATCCCGGCGACGGCCAGCGGCCCGGCCACGTAGAGGATCTGCTGGGAGGCGGAGTCGAAGGCGTACGCGGTGTCGAGCTGCTTCTCCTCGACGACGTCCGGCCAGAGCGAGCGCAGGCAGGGCTCCAGCGGGGGCATGGCGAGGCCGGCGACGGCGGCGCCGACGGGCGCGGCGAGCGGGGAGCCCGGGGCGAGGGCGAGCAGCGCGTACCCGCCGCCGGCCACGACGGCGGAGGCCAGCAGCACGCGCGGCTGGCCGGTGCGGTCCACGATCCGGCCGAGCACCGGCCCGCCGACGGCGGCGGAGATCGCGTAGGCGGCGGTGGCCAGCCCGATCCGGCTGTACGGGACGTCGGCCTCGCGCAGGGCGAGGGCGATCACCAGGGCGGTCATACCGGCGGGCAGGCGGCCGAGCAGGGTGCCGAACAGGAGTCGGGTGACGTGCGGGGCGCGAAGCAGGGCGACGTAGCCCATCGGTGGTCTTCTCCGGTCAGGGCAGGGGAAGGCGGGAACGCCTGAAGGTTATACGTATAACCACCGTCGGTCAATCCGCCCGGGAGGACTGACCTGATGGGGCGTCAGCGTCGTTCGTATCCGGAGCGCGCCCCCGCCGGATGGCCGGTTGTCGCTCGACCTCAAACAACTACTTTGAACATCTCAAACCTTTACTGCTAACGTATCGGCCGTGACCACCTCAGACGCACTGCGGACGCACGGCCCGGGGCCCCTGCCCGGCGCCGCCCGCCCGTGCGCTCTGACCGGTGCTGTGGACAGCCCGCGTCGTTGTCGCGCCACGCGCTGTGCTGCCTCGAGCTGTGCTACCTCGCTCTGTATCGAGGCGGCACGCCCCTGAACGGGGTCCGTGACCTCTCCCGTCCGGCTCCCTGCCGTGCCGCCTGCTCCGCCCACACCCCACCGTCAGCAACGCCCTCCCCCGGAGTCGCACCCCCATGTCCACAGCGCCCGAGGCGACCTCGTCGCCGTCCGTGCTCACCCGCATCCGCAAGACGCCGTTCTGGGTGCAGATCGTCGCCGGTCTCGTGCTCGGCGTCGGCCTCGGCTACCTGGCCCGCGCCGCCGACATCTCCTGGCTGGCCACCACCCTGGAGACCATCGGCAAGATCTTCGTCCAGCTGCTGAAGCTGGCCGTGCCGCCGCTGGTGTTCACCGCGATCGTGGTGAGCGTCGCCAACCTGCGGGGCGTCACCAACGCCGCCCGCCTGGCCACCCGCACCCTGCTCTGGTTCATGATCACCTCGCTGATCGCGGTCGCCATCGGCCTGGGCCTGGGCCTGCTGACCAACCCCGGCCAGGGCACCAACCTGAAGACCGAGGGCCTCAAGGCGCTCGACTCCAAGGGCACCTGGGTCGACTTCCTGACCGGGATCTTCCCGACCAACATCGTCGACGCCTTCGTCAAGGTGAACGTGCTGCAGATCGTCTTCATGGCGGTCGTGGTCGGCGCCGCGATCATCAAGCTCGGCGCCAAGGCGGAGCCCGTCCTCAAGCTCAGCGAGTCCGTGCTGGAGCTGACCCAGACCGCCCTGTGGTGGGTCATCCGGCTCTCCCCGCTCGGCACCCTCGGCCTGATCGGCAAGTCCGTCGCCACGTACGGCTGGGACCTGCTCAAGCCCTTCGCCACGCTCACCCTGGACATCTACGTCGGCTGCGCGCTGGTGCTGTTCGTCGTCTACTCGCTGCTGCTGCGCTTCGCCGCCGGCCTCAACCCGCTGCACTTCTTCAAGGGCGCCTGGCCCGCGATCCAGCTGGCCTTCGTCTCGCGCTCCTCGGTCGGCACCCTGCCCGTCACCCGCCGCGTCACCGAGCGCCTCGGCGTCCCCGGCGAGTACGCCTCCTTCGCCGTCCCGTTCGGCGCCACCACCAAGATGGACGGCTGCGCCGCGATCTATCCGGCCGTCGCCGCGATCTTCGTCGCCCAGGTCTACAACATCGACCTCGGCATCAAGGACTACATCCTGATCGCCTTCGTCTCCGTGGTCGGCTCGGCCGCCACCGCGGGCCTCACCGGCGCGATCGTCATGCTGACGCTGACCCTGTCCACCCTGGGCCTGCCCCTGGAGGGCGTCGGCCTGCTGCTCGCCATCGACCCGATCCTGGACATGATGCGCACCGCGACCAACGTCGCCGGCCAGGCGCTGGTGCCGGTGGTGGTCGCGGCGCGGGAGAAGATCCTGGACGTCGCCGCGTACAACAACCCGTCCGGTGACCTGTACGAGGAGGACGCGCCGGAGGCCGTCGCCCCGGGGCGGACGGGCGTGAAGACCCCGGCCGCAGTCTGACCTGGGCCTGTGGAAGGGGCCTGCACAAGAGGCTTCTGATCGAGGGTCATGGACGAGGGCCTGCCCCGCACCGTGCTGGTGCGGGGCAGGCCCTCGTCGGCGTGCGCGTCCCTGCTGAGGCGTACGCTCCCCTGCTTCGGCGGGCGCTCCCGTTCGCGCCGGGTGGCGGCCGGCCGGGGAAAAGGCAGGGGGCCCGCCGCGATGGGCAGGCCCCCTTGGGTGCTGCTCTTGTGCTCATGGTGACGGCTGTCGGGAGCCGTCGGTGGACCCGTGCGGGTCCCGAGCGATCAGAACATCTGAGGATGGTCAGACAGCGGTGACGTTCTCCGCCTGCGGGCCCTTCGGGCCCTGGGTGACGTCGAAGGTGACCGTCTGGTTCTCCTCCAGCGAACGGAAGCCGTTCGCATTGATGGCGGAGTAGTGGACGAAGACGTCGGGGCCGCCGCCATCCTGGGCGATGAATCCGAAGCCCTTCTCAGCGTTGAACCACTTGACGGTTCCCTGAGCCATGCCGTTCTCCTTGCGATGCGTGTCGGGGGCCACACCGTGTGACACCCGGTCCGCTGCGCTGATCGCCCTGCCTCCGGACGAGTCCGAAGTTTTTCGATATTGCTGAAAAACTACAAAAAGCCTGCGGTTACATGCTCCGCAGGCTTCAAGTACTGCAAGGGGAATCAAACTGCAACTGAGGGCAACGCTAGCATGCGGTCGCTGTGACGACCAGGGGTCGCTTGCGGTGCGGGCGGCGCGTGTCGCGAGGGCCGGGAGCCGGGCGTGCGAAGGCCTGTTGAGGGCGCACGCGGGCGTGTCGGGTGGCCGGTGCCGGGCGTCATGACCAGCAGGCATACCCTGCGGGGAGGCGTACGAACAGCAAGGGAGCGGCGCAGTGGCAGCGGACGCGCAAACGCGGGAGCCTTCGGAAAACACGCCGGTCAGGCCGCGGGTCGGCCATATCCAGTTCCTGAACTGCGTTCCCCTCTACTGGGGCCTCGCCAGGACCGGCAACCTGCTCGATCTCGACCTCACCAAGGACACCCCGGAGAAGCTGAGCGACCAGCTGGTCGACGGCTCCCTGGACATCGGGCCGATCACCTGCGTGGAGTACCTGCGCAACGCCGACGACCTGCTGGTCCTGCCGGACATCGCGGTCGGCAGCGACGGCCCGGTGATGTCCTGCCTGATCGTGAGCAAGGTCCCGCTCGCCGACCTCGACGGCCGCCGGGTCGCCCTCGGCTCCACCAGCCGCACCTCGGTCCGGCTGGCCCGGCTGCTCCTGGAGGAGCGCGAGGGCGTGCGCCCGGACTACTTCAGCTGCCCACCGGACCTCGGGGCGATGCTGGCCGAGGCCGACGCCGCCGTCCTGATCGGCGACCCGGCGCTGCGCGCCTACCTCGGGCAGGCCGCCGACCTCGGGCTCACCGTCCACGACCTGGGCGCGATGTGGAAGGAGTGGACCGGTCTGCCGTTCGTCTTCGCGGTCTGGGCCGTGCGCCGCGAGTTCGCCGCGCGCCGCCCCGAGCTGACCGCGGCCGTCCACCGGGCCTTCCTGGAGTCCCGCGACCTCTCGCTGGTGGAGGCCGCCAAGGTCGCCGAGCAGGCCGCCCGCTGGGAGGCCTTCGGGCCGGACGTGCTGGAACGGTACTTCAGCGAGGCGCTGGACTTCTCGCTGGGCGAGCGGCAGCTGGCCGGCGTCGCCGAGTTCGCCCGGCGGGTCGCGTACGACAGCGGCTTCGAGCCGGACGTGGCGGTGCGGCTGCTGGAGCCGGTCGCGCTGTCGGTCGGTCAGTAGCCCGGGCAGCGGCAGCTTCCGGCGGCGGGCTCTCGGCGGTGGTTCTCGGCGGTGGCTCTCGTGAGCGGTACGGCGGTGGTGTTCGGCGGTGGCTCTCGTGAGCGGTACGGCGGTGGTGTTCGGCGGTGGCTCTCGTGAGCGGTACGGCGGTGGTGTTCGGCGGTTCCTCACGGAGGTAGCTGTCGCGGGTGGCTCCCGCAGTGCCCGGTGGTCGGTCCGGACCGGTACGGTCTGCTCCCGAGGCGTGTCCGGCGGCCGGGCCGTGCGGCTACGCCGGAGGCGGCGCACACGGCCGGGCCCCGCCCGGGGGCCGCGCGTGCGAGGGCGAGGGGAGCGTGCGGGGCATGCGGGCACTGGGGTCGGACGACCCGCGTCAGGTGGGCGCGTACCGGCTGCTGCGGCGGCTCGGGTCGGGCGGGATGGGCCAGGTCTACCTCGGCCGGACGGCCGGCGGTCGCACCGTCGCCGTCAAGGTGGTGCGCCCGGAGCTGGCGGACGACGCCGAGTTCCGCGCCCGGTTCCGGCAGGAGGTGGCCGCCGCCCGGCGGGTCGGCGGCAGCTGGACGGCGCCCGTCCTGGACGCCGACACCGAGGGCGAGCGGCCCTGGGTCGCCACCGGCTACGTGGCCGGTCCCGCGCTCACCGCGGCCGTCCAGCAGTACGGGCCGCTGCCCGACCCGGCCGTCCGCGGCCTCGGGGTCGGGCTCGCCGAAGCGCTCGCTCACGTGCACGGGCTCGGCCTGGTGCACCGCGACGTCAAACCGTCGAACGTGCTGCTGACCCTCGACGGGCCGCGGCTGATCGACTTCGGGATCGCCCGCGCGCTGGACGCGACCAGCGGTTTCACTCGATCGGGTTATGTGGTGGGCTCTCCGGGCTTCATGTCGCCGGAGCAGGCGAGCGGGCGGCCGGTCGGTCCGGCCGGAGACGTCTTCTCGCTCGGCGCCGTGCTGGCCTTCGCCGCCACCGGCGTGCACCCCTTCGGCGAGGGCGTCAGCGCGGCCGTCCTGTTGTACCGGGTGCTGCACGAGGAACCGGACGTGGTCGGGCCGGCCGAGCCACTGCGGACGATCATCCTCGACTGCCTGGCCAAGGACCCGGCCGCCCGGCCCACGCCCGGGCAGTTGGCGGCCCGGCTCGACCCGGACGGCGCGGGCGCCGCCCGGCTGTGGGGCTTCCTGCCGCCGGCGCTGGCGGCCGGGGTGGGGCGCGGCGCGGTGGAACTGCTGGACCTGGAGGACGAGCCGGGCCAGGCCGCGGAGGGCGAGGAGAACAGGGACAGCGGGCGTGCCGCGGGGGTGTCGGAGGACGGGGCCGAGGTGGTGCCGACTCCGACCATGCCGCCGCGCTACCACCCGCCCGGCGGGTTCGGCCACCCGACGCCCGCCAAGCCGTGGTGGCGGCGACCGGCCCGGCTCACCACGGTGGCCGTGCTGGTGGCCGCGGTGCTCGCGGGCGTGGGGTACGGGCTCCACGAGCGGTCGCAGCACCCCGATGATCCGGTGACGCCCGCCGTGGGGCCGTTGCCCGCCCCATCGATCGATCCGAGCGACGCGATCGCCTCGCCCGGGGCCTTCGTGTCGGGCGCCACGGCCGGCCCGCCGTCGTCCGGGTCGGCAGCGCCGTCGACGGACCCGGCCGCCTCCGGTTCGGCGTCGACGGCCGCGACCGGCGGGCCCAACGCCGTGCCCGCCGCCTTCCTGGGCACCTGGACGGGGGACATGGTCACCGACAAGGGCCTGCCCGGCGGCACCACCACCCTCACCGTCCGCCCGGCCGCGATCGGCCAGGAGGCCACCACCAGCCACAACGCCGTCACCGGCCTGATCTCGATCAGCTGCGAGGGCGCCTGGACGCTCAGGTCGGTCGCCGACACCAAGCTGGTGTTCCAGTCCCGGCTGGTGCGCTCCTCGATCCCCGGCACCTGCACCGGAGGCGCCGAGACGGAGACCCTCACCCTGCAGGCCGACGGGACGATCAGGTTCAGCTCCGCCGACCCGGCCGCCGGGAACCCCGTCGGGACGATGCACAAGGTGAACGGGACGGCGGGCTGAGGGTGTCCGAAAGGCCTGGCGTAGGCTGGTTCGGCCGTACACCCGTAGCACTTGAGAGAGAGAAGGCCGCCAGGTGACCGAGCTCGCAGCGACCACCCTCGATGCGTCCAGCACCGACCTGCAGGCCGTGCTCGACCGGGCCGCCGCCGGCGGCCGGATCACTCCGGAGGAGGCGCTGGAGCTCTACCGCTCGGCGCCGCTGCACGCGCTCGGCTCCGCCGCCGACGCCGTACGCCGCCGACGCTACGCCGGTACCGAGCACATCGCGACGTACATCATCGAGCGCAATATCAACTACACCAACGTCTGCGTGACGGCGTGCAAGTTCTGCGCCTTCTACGTGCCGCCCAAGAGCGACAAGGGCTGGTCCCGCGAGCTCGACGAGGTCCTGCGCCGCTGCGCCGAGACCGTCGAACTCGGCGGCACCCAGATCATGTTCCAGGGCGGCCACCACCCGGACTACGGCGTGGAGTACTACGAGCGCGCGTTCTCGGCGATCAAGGCCGAGTTCCCGCAGCTGGTCATCCACTCGCTGGGCGCCTCCGAGGTCGAGCACATGTCCCGGATCTCGGGCGTCTCCGTCGAGGAGGCGATCACCCGGATCCACAAGGCCGGCCTGGACTCCTTCGCCGGCGCCGGTGCGGAACTGCTGCCGGAGCGGCCCCGCAAGGCGATCGCCCCGCTGAAGGAATCCGGCGAGCGCTGGCTGGAGATCATGGAGATCGCGCACGGCCTCGGCGTGGAGTCCACCTCCACCATGCTGATGGGCACCGGCGAGACCAACGCCGAACGGATCGAGCACCTGCGGATGATCCGCGACGTGCAGGACCGTACCGGCGGCTTCCGGGCGTTCATCCCGTACACCTACCAGCCGCAGAACAACCACCTCAAGGGCTCGACCCAGGCCACCGTCTTCGAGTACCTGCGGATGATCGCGATCGCCCGCCTGTTCCTCGACAACATCGCCCACATCCAGGGCTCCTGGCTCACCACCGGCAAGGAGGCGGGCCAGCTGTCGCTGCACTACGGCGCGGACGACCTCGGCTCGGTCATGCTGGAGGAGAACGTCGTCTCGGCGGCCGGCGCCAAGCACCGCTCCAACCTCACTGAGCTGATCCACCTGATCCGGGCCGCCGACCGCGTCCCGGCGCAGCGCTCGACCACGTACCAGCACCTGCGGGTGCTGGACGACCCGGCGAACGACCCGGTCGACCCGCGCGTCGCCTCGCACATCGCCTCCACGGCGATCGAGGGCGGCACCGCGCACCCCGAGCTGAAGATCCTGGACAACTGAGTCCGGACCGGTGCTGACCCTCCACCGGGCGGCCCTGGTGCTGCCCGACCCGGCCGATCCCACCGCCCCGTCCTTCGCCGACGGGGCGGTGGTGGTGCGCGGAGAGCGCGTCGAGGCGGTCGGGCCGTACGCCGGGCTGGCGGCGGCGCACCCGACGGCGCGGGTACGGGACTGGGGGCGCGCGGTGCTCACGCCCGGGCTGCGCAACCCGTACGGGCAGCGGGCGTTGGAGCGTGACTACCACCCGGACCCGCGGGAGGGGATCGGCGTCGAACCGCTCATGGACGACCTGGTGGGCTGCAGCGATGAGACCCGCTGCGGGGCGAGCGCCCGGCGGGGGCTGCAGCGGATGCTCGGCCACGGGGTGACGGCGGTGGCCGGGCCCTTCGTGCGGGCGTCGGTGCGGACGGCGGTCGCGCGTTCGGGGGTGGTGGTGCTGCCGGGGGCTGCGGAGTTGTCGGGGTGGGTGGCGGAGCCGTCGGGGGCTGCGGGGGACAGGGTGGCCCGGGCGGCTCCGCTGGATCCGCTGACGGTGCTGCCGCTGGCGCGGGCCTTGCACGGGCGGGTGACGGCCGGCGGCCGGGCGGACTTCGCGGTCTTCTCGGTCTTCTCGGTCTCCGAGATGTTCGGGGCCTTCTCGGTCTCCGAGGCGTTCGGGGCCGAGGCCGGTCAGCAAGCCTCCGCCGGTCAGGAGGCCTCCGCCGGTCCGGCGGTTGACGCCGAGCGGAACTCCGGGCCGCCGGCAGGCGGCTGTCTGGCGACCGTCCTGGGCGGGCGGTTGGTGTACCGCCGGCGCTGACGGGGGCGGGAGCGGACGATGTGACGTACTCGTCAGTAGGCGGATCGCCTTTGCGAGCAGGGGACTTGCTTCGTGTGCACGTGAACTCCGTTAATCACCCCGGGGGGTGATCGCCCCTTCGCCGTGACCTGAGGGCCCGCCAGCGGATACGATCCCGGACAGCTCACTCCGTACCCTCACCACACCACCGCCCGTGCCCGCGGGCGGCGGGGCCGTGCCACAGGCCCCGGAGGCAAGCCAGGACAGGAACCATGCGAACCGCGACCGTTCCCCCGCCGCGCACCCCGCGGTTGGGCCGTGGTTGGTACCTCGCCGCCGTGCTCAGCGCAGTGCTGGCCGTCGGCATGTGCCTGCTCGGTTGGCGTCAGGCCGACCAGGCCGACCGGATCGGGGCCCACCCGGTCCGAGTCGAGGGCGTCGTCACCCAGCTGCCCACCGGCGGCGGCACGTACAGCGCCGTCACCTACAAGGTGAGCGGCCAGCCGCACACCGCGGCCGCGCTGCCACTGGCCGACGGCGCCCGGATCGGCGACACGGTCTGCCTGGAGCACGCGGCCGACGACCCCGGGGCCGTACGGATCTGCGGTGACACCTACCCCCAGCCGGTCGGGGTCGGGCTGGCCTGGTTCAGCGTGCCGGTGGCCGTGGTGCTCTTCGCGGTCTGCATGCTGCGCATCCGCCGGCATCGGCGGGCCGTCGCGATCCGCGCCGGGCAGCGCCGGCTCGCCGCGAACCTCGCGCTCGCCGCCGAGGCGCTGGCCGACGGGATGCCCGCGATCACCCACGGCAAGCGCTCCCGCCGCCGACGGCGCGCGGGCGGGCGACGCGGGGCGCACTGACGCCGTCGGACGGCGGCCGGTGAGCCCCGTTGACCGGCGTGTCCGTTCCAGGGTGAAGAATGGGTTCGTGACCCGAGCCTCTCTGGACAAGCAGCCGCACGAAGTCGCCGCCATGTTCGACGACGTCGCGGCCAAGTACGACCTCACCAACGACGTGCTCTCCCTCGGCCAGGCCCGCGCCTGGCGCCGGGCGGTGGCCGAGGCGGTGGCCGCCGGACCGGGGGACCTCGTGCTCGACCTCGGGGCCGGCACCGGCACCTCCTCGCTGCCCTTCGCCGACGCCGGGGCCACGGTCGTCCCCTGCGACTTCTCCGTCGGCATGCTCACCGAGGGCAAGCGCCGCCACCCCGAGCTGCCGCTCACCGCCGGCGACGCCACCCGGCTGCCGTTCGCCGACGACACCTTCGACTCGGTGACGATCTCCTTCGCGCTGCGCAACGTCCAGGACACCGAGGCGGCGCTGCGCGAGATGCACCGGGTCACCAAGCCCGGCGGCAAGCTGGTGATCTGCGAGTTCTCCACGCCGACCTGGACGCCGTTCCGCACCGTCTACACCGAGTACCTGATGCGCGCGCTGCCGCCGGTGGCCACCGCCGTCAGCAGCAACCCGGACGCGTACGTCTACCTCGCCGAATCCATCCGGGTCTGGCCCGACCAGCCCTCGCTGGCCGCCAAGCTGCAGGCGAGCGGCTGGTCGAAGGTCGCGTGGCGCAACCTCACGGGCGGAATCGTGGCGCTGCACCGGGGCTACAAGACCACGTAGCCGGTGCGGCCGTAGCCGGTGCCGCAGG
Organism: Kitasatospora sp. NPDC029312; assembly: GCF_055569215.1. NCBI lineage: Bacteria > Bacillati > Actinomycetota > Actinomycetes > Kitasatosporales > Streptomycetaceae > Kitasatospora > Kitasatospora sp. NPDC029312. The sequence continues at coordinate 177,315 of NZ_JBVHXY010000005.1, forward strand.
GCGCGGGGGTCCTGGGCGGCGTGAGCGGAACTAGACTGCCGGAGAACAAAAGCCGCCGTCCCCCCGCCGCAGCTCCAGGAGTGTGTCCCCGTGTCCGAGACCGCAGCCGATCTGACGAAGCCGGACAGCACGGTCGAGAACACCGCGGACGTCATCGTGGTGGGCGCCGGACCGGCCGGCTCCACCACCGCGTACTACCTGGCCCAGGCCGGGCTGGACGTGCTGCTGCTGGAGAAGACCGCCTTCCCGCGCGAGAAGGTCTGCGGGGACGGGCTGACCCCCCGCGCCACCAAGCAACTGGTGGACATGGGCATCGACGTCTCCACCGAGAACGGCTGGCTGCACAACAAGGGCCTGCGCATCATCGGCGGCGGCGTCCGGCTGGAGCTGGACTGGCCCGAGCTGGCCTCGTTCCCGGACTACGGCCTGGTCCGCAAGCGAGCCGACTTCGACGAACTGCTGGCCCGTCAGGCCGAGAAGGCCGGCGCCCGGCTCTACGAGCGCTGCAACGTCAGCGGTCCGATCCTCGACGACCGCACCGGCCGGATCGTCGGCGTCACCGCCAAGCTCGGCGAGGAGAAGCGGTCGGTCACCTTCCGCGCCCCGCTGGTGGTCGCCGCCGACGGCAACTCCACCCGGCTCTCGCTGGCCATGGGCCTGCACCGGCGCGAGGACCGCCCGATGGGCGTCGCCTACCGCACCTACTTCAACTCGCCGCGCCACGACGACGACTACCTGGAGTCCTGGCTGGAGCTGTGGGACACCCGCGACGGCCAGCGCAAGCTGCTGCCCGGCTACGGCTGGGTGTTCGGCATGGGCGACGGCACCTCCAACGTCGGCCTCGGCATCCTCAACTCCTCCTCCGCGTTCGGCGAACTCGACTGGCGCGAGGTGCTCAAGGCCTGGTGCGCCAGCATGCCGGAGGAGTGGGGCTACACGCCCGAGAACATGACCGACCCGATCCGCGGCGCCGCCCTGCCGATGGCCTTCAACCGGCAGCCGCACTACACCCGCGGCCTGCTGCTGGTCGGCGACGCGGGCGGCATGGTCAACCCGTTCAACGGCGAGGGCATCGCCTACGCGATGGAATCCGGCCAGATCGCCGCCGGGGTCATCACCCAGGCCCTGGCCCGCGTCACCGTCGGCGGACGCGAGCGCGCCCTCCAGGCCTACCCGCGCATCCTCAAGGACGTGTACGGCGGCTACTACACGCTGGGCCGCGCCTTCGTGAAGCTGATCGGCAACCCGAAGGTCATGCAGCTGGCCGCCCAGCACGGCCTGCCCCGACCGCTGCTGATGCGCTTCACCCTCAAGCTGCTCGCCAACCTCACCGACCCGCAGGGCGGCGACGCGATGGACCGCGTGATCAACGGGCTGACCCGGGTCGCGCCCAACGCCTGACGGCCCGGGGGTGTGGGGCTGCGGGGCTGTGGGCTGCGCGGCTGCGGCGTTCGCCGGGTCCGCCGTCGCACGGTTCGGCTATGACAGCTCTGCGGTTTACCGCTCCGCGGTTTCAGGCTCCGCAGTTGCAGCCTCTGCAGTTTCCGGGTCCGCAGTTTCCGGCTCCGCGGCGTGCTGCTCCGCCGTTTCCGGGAGGGAGCGGGAGGCGGCGGAGCGCTGCTCGACGTAGGCGAGGCGCTCGGCGAACACCCGGGACGCGTCCGGGGTGAGCGTGCGCAGCGCGACCAGGGCGCTGAAGACGACGTCGCAGAGCTCGTGCTGGACGTCCTCCCAGGTGTGGGTGACACCCTTGCGCGGGTTCTGGCCGGTGGCGCCGATCACCGCCGCGCCCACCTCACCGACCTCCTCGGAGAGCTTGAGCAGCCGCAGCAGACGCTCCTCCTGCGGCGACTGGGTGCTCTGCTCGTCCAGCCATGCGACCAGCTGGTCGACGCTCTCCCAGATCCGGCTGTCCATGCGGTGCTGCTCCCCTACGGTGTCGTTGCTGCTGCCACCGTACGGGAGCCGGGCGGCGGTGCCGGTGTCAGCGCTTGCCGATCTTCACCTGCCGGATGTTCACCGGGACGTTCGGGAAGCCGTCGCCCGGGTTGTTCTGGTCGTCCTCGCCGGCGGCGGCGATCTTCTGCAGGACGTCCAGGCCGGCCGTGATCCGGCCGAACGGGGTGTAGGCGGGGGAGAGCTTGGTGTCCTTCCAGACGAAGAAGAACTGGCTGCCGTTGGTGTTCGGACCGGCATTGGCCATGGCCACGGTGCCGGCCGGATAGGTGGCGCCGGTGAGGTTCTCGTCCGGGAAGGAGTAGCCCGGCCCGCCGCTGCCCGTCCCGGTCGGGTCGCCGCACTGCAGCACGTAGATCCGCTGGGTGGTGAGCCGGTGGCAGTGGGTGCGGTTGAAGTAGTCATGCTCGGCGAGGAAGCGGAACGAGAAGGTGGTGCAGGGTGCCTTGTCGGTCAGGGCCTCGAAGGTGATCGCGCCCTGGTTGGTCTTCAGCGTCGCGCGGTACGGCTGAGCCGCCTTCTTGGCGTCGAAGACCGGGATGCCCTTGAAGTTGTCGGCCGGCACGGCCGGTGTGTAGGCGCAGGCCGCGCTCGGCGCGGGGGTGGCATCCGAGGGAGCGGCGACGGCGGTGCCGGTGCTCGCGGCGAGCGGGAGGACGGTGGCGGCGGCGACCAGCGCCCAGTGCTTGCGATTCACGTGACGGGCCTTCCGGGGGGTGGTGGTCGGCTGGATTGTCATGGAGGAATCATCCACGGCGGGGTGGGTCCGCGGTAGGGGGCGGGACGCCTGCGGCTGGTGCGGCGGGGGCCGGGTGATGGGGAGTCAGTCGTTGTCAGTGCCGGTGGTGTCGGTGGTGCCGGTCGTGGCGGTCGTGTCGTAGGGGGTGCTCGGGGCGTCGCGGTTGCCGCGGTCGTCCGGTTCGGCCGGAGGGGGAGTGAACAGTCCCGCGCGGGCGGCGAGGGCGGCGGCGTCGGCGGCCCGCTCGGCGGTGCGGGCGTCCAGTGGTTCGCCGGAGACGAAGAGGCGGTAGTAGAGCGGGGCGGTGGCGGACCGGACCACCTCGGCGCCGTCCGTCCCGGCGGGCAACTCGCCGCGTGCGACGGCTCGTTCGGCCACCTCGGCGGCCTGGCGATGGCGGACGGCGAAGAAGGCGCGCAGTGCGGCGGCGCCGACGTCGGAGCGCTGCGCGGCGGAGATCAGCGCGGTCGGTGTGGGGCCCAGCTCTGGGTCGGTGAAGACGCTGAACACCTCCTGGGTGATCCGGCGCAGGTCCTCCCGGAGGTCGCCGGTGTCGGGCAGTGGCCAGGGCTGGTCGGCGGAGGTGGCCAGGGCCTCCGCGACCAGTCCGTCCACACCGCCCCAGCGTCGGTAGAGGGTCGCCTTGTGGACGCCGGAGCGGCTGGCGACCGCCTCGACGGTGAGGCCGTCGTACCCCTTCTCGGTGACCTCGGCGAGCGTGGCGGTGACCACCTCCGCCCTGACCCGTGCACTTCGGCCACCCGGGCGCGGGGTCGGGGTGCGGGACGGCTGCTCGGGATTGCTGGCTCTGGTCAAAGTCGACTCCAGTCGCGTTAATGCTTGCCATGGGGTGGTGGTCGTGCGATGCTCATCCTAATGCGATTTGAGTCGCATTACGAAAGGAGTCCGAGTGACCGCCACCGCCATCCCCGACCCCGCCCTGCTCCACCCGCTGGCCGGACACGACAGGGTCGTCCTGCTGCGATCGCTCGTCACCGATCCGCGGATCGAGGTCGGCGAGTACACCTACTTCGACGACCCCGAGGGCGCCACCCGCTTCGAGGAGCGCAACGTTCTCTACGCGTACGGCCCCGAGCGGCTGGTGATCGGCAAGTACTGTGCGATCGCCACCGGGACCCGCTTCCTGATGGCCGGCGCCGCTCACCCGGACATCGGTGTCTCCACCTTCCCGTTCACGATGTTCGGCGGCAGCTGGACCGAGCGGACCCTCGACATCGTCACCGGCCTGCCCAGCCGCGGTGACACGCTGATCGGCAACGACGTCTGGTTCGGCTTCGGGGCCACAGTCCTGCCCGGCGTCCGGATTGGCGACGGCGCGATCGTCGCTGCCGGTGCGGTGGTCACCGCCGACGTCGAGCCGTACACGATCGTCGGAGGCAACCCCGCCCGGCCGATCCGGCGCCGTTTCGACGAAGCCGACATCGAGCGCCTGCTCCGCGCCGCCTGGTGGGACTGGCCGGTCGAGCTCGTCACCGAGCACATCCGCGTCATCATGTCCGGAACGCCGGCCGACATCGAGGCGATCGCGACGGCGAACGGCTTGCTTGGCCGCTGAATACGGGCACTGACCGCTGCCCACTGACAGCTGACCACTGACCGCTGTCACTGACCGCGCGGTCAGAGCAGGCCGAGTGGATCGAGTGGACCATCCGGTGTCCGGAACACCATTGATCACCGGCCGTCCGGTGCGCGATGATGGCGCGCCCTCGCTCCACGCTGCACCCCGTCCGCCGCCGGGCTCTTCGCCCGGCACCTGGGTCCGTCCGACGCCGTACGGTACTCGCGCCCGCCGGTTCCGTTCGCTCGGAGGGATCCTCGTCATGCCTGCCTCCCTGTCCAAGGGGCCGACTTCGTCGGTCCTTCGTGATCTTCCCGTGCTGCTCGTGGCGGTGGTGTGGGGGTCGAGCTTCCTCGCCGTCCAGCGGGTGGCCGAGCCGGCTACGGTCGTGGCGATGCTCGTCCTGCGCTTTGGACTGGTGCTGCCGCTGCTCGGGGCGGCCGCCTGGAGGGCTCTGCGGAGGCTGAGCCGAGCGGAGTGGCTCGGTGGCGCTGCACTGGGACTGGTGCTCAGCGGGATCTTCCTGCTGGAGACCTACGGTGCCGTGCACACTTCCGCGACCAACGCCGGGTTGATCATCAGCCTCGCGATGGTGCTCACCCCGCTCGGGGAGAGCGCCCTCAGTCGGACCGCGCCACCGCGGGCCTTCCTGGCCGCCGCCGGACTGGCCGTCCTCGGCGTCGCCCTGCTGACCGGGGACGGCGGGCTGCGTGCTCCCTCGCTCGGAGACCTGCTGGTGCTGGGGGCGGCCCTCGTCCGTTCCGCGTACGTCCTCGCCATGGCCCGCAGCCGGGCACTTCGGAACTCGGACATGCTTGCCGTGATCTGGGTCCAACTAGCCGTGGCTACTGGCGTGTTCGCCGTCGTCGCGCTGTCCGTGGGGCCGGCGCCGTGGATCGTCGCCCGCTCCTACGAGGCCGGCCAGTGGGCCTGGTTGCTCCACCTGTCCTTGTTCTGCACGCTGTTCGCCTTCTTCGTTCAGATGTGGGCTGTCAGGGCCACCTCGCCCTCCCGGGTGAGCCTGCTGCTCGGCACCGAGCCACTGTGGGCCGCCGTCTTCGGTATCGCCGTGGCCGGGAACCGGATGGGCCCGCTCGCCGTGCTCGGCGCAGCCCTGGTACTGGTCGCGACCGAGTGGGGCCGCCGTACCGCTCCGGCGCCTCGCCAGACCGGCGGCGCGGACAGGACGGTCGTCGACGCGGGGGCCGGTACGGCTCCGGGAGCCGGCGAACCGTGGCGGGAGTCGGCTCCGGTGTAACCCGTCGTCGTGGTCACCGGCGCCGCCGTATGGTCCGGCGGGCGTAGTCGACGGTGACCGCGCCGAGCAGCGGGCCCCAGGCGACCAGTGGCGCGTAGGCGGCGGTCATCACCACCGCAGCGAACCCGTGCGGCGAATCGGGCTCCGCCAAGTTGTCGGCCCAGCGCCCGAACAGGCCCTCCATGCCGAGGACGGTGAGTATCACCGAGCCCAGCAGCGCCGGGACGATCGCGGCGAGCGGCCGTACCCGGCGGCCGCCGATCACCGGGATCCATCGGGGCGCCACCCGCCCCCAGGGCCGGACCAGGCCGAGGGTCAGGAAGGCCAACGACTCGGCCAGGGCACTCAGCGCCACGCAGTAGACGGTGCCCCAACCGGGCTGGTGCTCGCCGTACGCCGCGGCCGTCGCGCCGGTGAAGCCAAGCGGGACGCCGAAGCCGAACACGATCCGCCACAGCCCGGATGGGACGGTGGTGAGGACGGCGGCCTTGGCGGCGAGCTGCGCCCAGCGCGGGGCCGGCGGGACGTCCGCGGCCGCCGGGACGGTCGCGTCACTCCGGCGAGAAGCGCTGCGAGCGTTGATCATGAGCTTCGACATGGTGGACTCCCTCCAGACTGGACCGGCCCCTCGGCCGGTGCGGTGGCTCAAGACTGGAGGTTCGCCAGGCAGCTGCGGCAGTGCTGATCGGGCTGTTCGCCCTGTTCAATCCGCTCGTGGAATATGCCGATCGACACAGGCGCAGCCTCCGGACCGCGTCGTAATGTGACGGCAGTCGACGAGAGGTGGTGACGATGACTCAGATGCTCTGGCTGGTTGTCCCGGCCCTGTTGCTTCCGGCCTGGGCGGTCCGACGGCGCCACGGCTTGGCCGCCGTGACGACCGTGCTCGGCGCGGTGTCGGTGGCGGTCTCGGTCACCCTCTGGTTCGCCGGCCGCTGGACGGAGGAGAACCGCTTGTCCGGAGCGGTCGGGCTGGTCGAGGTGGCCGCTCTGCTGCTGGCGGTCCTCCTGACCCTCCGCGGCGAGGAGGGCCCGAGGTGCGCGGCGGCGGCCTGGACCGCGAGTGGAGCGGTCGCCCTCTGGCCGTCCCGCTTCACGGTCGTCGAGGGGCCGTCCGACGCGCTCACGCTCTTCGGCTTCGGGTCGATGCTGTGCCTGCCGGCCGTGCTGATCGGGCTCTACCTCCGAGGCCTGGACGATGGCCGGGCCAGGGCGGTGGCCGAGGCCCGGCGAGCTCAGCGCCTCGAACTGGCGCATGACCTGCACGACTTCGTGGCGCACGACGTCAGCGGCATGGTCGCCCAGGCTCAGGCAGGTGCGTATCTGGCTTCCCTCGACCCGGCACGGGCGGCCGAGATGTTCGAGCGGATAGAGCAGGCCGGGCAGCGGGCCCTGGCCTCGTTGGACCGGACCGTGCAGCTGCTGCGCAGCGACGAGGCGGGTGATCGGAGCCCGCAGCCTGGCTTGGCCGAACTCGCCCAGGTGGCCGAGCAGTTCACCGCTACCGGCGGCGCCGAGGTGCGGGTGGAGCTGCCCGAGGGGCCGGTGCCGCGCGAGGTGGAGAGCACTGTCCACCGGATCGTGGTCGAGTCTCTGACCAACGTCCGGCGGCACGCGCCGACCGCGCGGACGGTCGAGGTCCGGGCCCGCCGCAACGGCGGACGGCTGGAGTTGACCGTGACCAACGACGGCGGGGCACCGGTCCCGGGCGGGCGTCCGCGTCGGAGCGGAGGGAGCGGGCTTTCAGGGTTGGCGGCCCGGGCGGAGGCTCTCGGCGGCTCGCTGGAAGCCGGTCCGTACCGGCGCGAGGGCTGGCGGGTCACGACGATGCTGCCGTTGAACGCGGCTGCCGGCGCGCCGGCTCGATCGCAGAAGCCGATGCCGGTCACCGCAGGCGCAGGCGCAGGCGCAGCCACAGGCACAGGAGCGGGAGCGGGAGCAGGAACACGGGCGGGCGCAGGCGTGGGCCCAGCGGCAGGTGACGGCACAGGGGCAGGGGAGACACAGGAATGAGCAGCAGTACGGGGCCGGTCCGGGTCTTGATCGCGGACGACCAGGCAGACGTGCGTAGCGCATTCCGGATGATCCTGGACGCCCAGCCGGACATCACGGTGGTGGCCGAGGTGGCGGACGGCGATGCGGCGGTGGCCGAGGCCAGGAGGCTGCGGCCGGACGTGGTGCTCGCGGACATCCGGATGCCGAAGCTCGACGGTCTGGAGGTCACCCGGCAGCTGGCCGGCCAGCATAAGGTGGTCGTGGTGACCACCTTCAACCTGGATGAGTACGTGCACGCGGCGCTGCGGTACGGGGCGGCGGGATTCCTGCTGAAGCGCTCGGGGCCGGTGCTGCTGATCGAGGCGGTCCGGGCGGCGATGGCCGGGGACGCGTTGATCAGCCCGCAGGTCACCGTGCGGCTGCTGCGGCACATGGCGCTTCCGGGAGCGGAGCAGAACGTGGTGCCGAAGCAGGGGGCGGGCTCCGGTGCGGGTGCCACGGGCCCGCTGATAGCCGGGCCGGTGGAGGAATTGACCGCGAGGGAGCGGGAGATCGCCGAGCAGGTGGCGGACGGTGCGACCAACGCCGAGATCGGCGCCGGGCTGTTCATCTCACCGGGGACGGTGAAGAACCACCTCGCCAGCATCCAGCGCAAGCTCGGCGCCCGTAACCGGGTGGGCATCGCGGCCTGGGTATGGGAGCAGGCGGCCGGCAACCGGTAAGCGGCAACCAGCAACCCGCGCCGACCCCCGGGAGGCCACGGGCGGCGCCCCCGAGGGACGGGGCGGTGGAGCGGCAGCGCGAAGAGAGGAGGGGCAGGGGGCGGGCCACCCCCGCAGCAGCAACCTCCGCCCTCCCACCCCCTTGTGAACGAAGGGTCAAGCGCACGTTCCGCCCCCCGCCACCCCTGCGGGTGAGCCGCCATAACACGTCAACATGGCGCCCGGAAATTTGCCTTCCGTCGCGCGTAGTTGATATAGGAACGCGCCGCTGACCAGCCACTTCACTGGTGATTGGGACTGCTTGTGACCATTTGACTCCTTTGCGTTGACAACTCTGGGCATGTTCACATTCGCCACCAATCGCAGAGTGTCGTAGATCACAAAGTTCCCGTTGAACTGCGTGTCGCAGATCACAAGCCGACGGGCATAGGATGCGCTCACTCCAGGGTTTGTGAACTGCCTCACATGGGGCGGATCCCGGGAACTGGAGGGCGGGTTCACCGGAGCGTGACCCGTCGGTTCCGATCTGCAGTCAAGCACGACTGGACGGAGGGAGCGGGGCAATGAATGCCTACGCGCCGATCCTCGTACTCGGTGCCATCGCGGCGGCGTTCGCGGTCGGCTCCGTCGTGATGGCCTCACTCACCGGCCCCAAGCGCTACAACCGGGCCAAGCTGGAGGCGTACGAGTGCGGCATCGAGCCGACCCCGCAGCCCGTGGGCGGCGGTCGGTTCCCGATCAAGTACTACCTGACGGCGATGCTCTTCATCGTCTTCGACATCGAGATCGTCTTCCTCTACCCCTGGGCGGTGACCTTCGACGCCCTGGGGATCTTCGGGTTGGTCGAGATGCTCCTGTTCATCGCCACCGTCTTCGTCGCGTACGCCTACGTGTGGCGCCGCGGCGGCCTGGAGTGGGACTGAGCGCGGGGTGGTCGTTCCGTTCCACCCGTCGACCGGCGCGCGACCGCTTGTGAACGAGCGGACAAGCCGGAACCGGTCGACGTACCAGAGCACTTGAGGGCATTGAGAGGGATCTGATGGGAATCGAGGAGAAGCTGCCGAGCGGCTTTCTGCTCACGACCGTGGAGACGGCCGCCGGCTGGGTGCGCAAGTCGTCACTCTTCCCGGCCACCTTCGGTCTGGCCTGCTGCGCGATCGAGATGATGACCACCGGCGCCAGCCGCTACGACCTGGCCCGGTTCGGCATGGAGGTCTTCCGGGGCTCCCCCCGGCAGGCCGATCTGATGATCGTCGCGGGTCGGGTGAGTCAGAAGATGGCCCCGGTGTTGCGCCAGGTGTACGACCAGATGGCCAACCCCAAGTGGGTCATCTCGATGGGCGTCTGCGCCTCCTCCGGCGGGATGTTCAACAACTACGCGATCGTCCAGGGCGTCGACCACATCGTCCCGGTGGACATCTACCTGCCCGGCTGCCCGCCCCGCCCGGAGATGCTGATGGACGCCATCCTGAAGCTGCACGACAAGATCCAGCACGAGCCGCTGGGCGTGAACAGGCGCCGGGCCGAGGAACTCGGCGAGGCCCTCGCCCTCAAGGCCACCCCGCTCAGCGAGATGAGGGGGCAGCTGCGATGAACGAGCAGGCACCCGAGTCCCGCCCCCAGCAGCCGGACCCCCAGCAGCCGGAGCGCGAGCAGCCGGTCCCCGAGCTGCCCGTCCCCGGGCAGCCCGTCCGCGAGATCCCGGTCGAGGTGGTCGGCCGCCGCCAGGGCATGTTCGGCAGCCAGGACAGCGGCGACACCTCCGGCTTCGGCGGCCTGATTGCCCCGATCGCCCTGCCCGGGCCCAGCGAACGCCCGTACGGCGGTTGGTTCGACGAGGTCGCCGACGAGCTGGAGGGCGCCCTGGAGGAACAGGGCCTGGACCCGGCCGAGGTGATCGAGAAGACCGTCGTCGACCGCGGCGAGCTCACCTTCCACATCGAGCGCGAGCACCTGCTGAAGACCGTCCGCACCCTGCGCGACGACCCGGCGCTGCGCTTCGAACTGTGCCTCGGTGTCAGCGGCGTGCACTACCCCGGTGACCAGGGCCGCGAGCTGCACGCGGTCTACCACCTGCGCTCGATCACCCACGGCCGGCTGATCCGGCTGGAGGTCACCGCCCCGGACGCGGACCCGCGGATCCCCTCCGTGGTGAGCGTCTACCCCACCAACGACTGGCACGAGCGCGAGACCTACGACTTCTTCGGGCTGGTCTTCGAGGGCCACCCGGCGCTCACCCGGATCATGATGCCGGACGACTGGCTGGGCCACCCGCAGCGCAAGGACTACCCGCTCGGCGGCATCCCCGTCGAGTACAAGGGCGCCCAGATCCCGGCACCCGACCAGCGGAGGTCGTACAGCTGATGAGCACCCGGCACTACGAACAGACTCCCGGCGGGGCCGAGGAGGCGCAGGCCCGCGACACCACCGAAGGCCGGGTCTTCACCGTCACCGGTGGCGACTGGGGCGAGGTGGTCGAGGCGGTCGGCCGGGCCGACGACGAACGCATCATCGTCAACATGGGCCCCCAGCACCCGTCCACCCACGGCGTGCTCCGGCTGATCCTGGAGATCGACGGCGAGACGGTGAAGGAGGCCCGCTGCGGCATCGGCTACCTCCACACCGGCATCGAGAAGAACCTGGAGTTCCGCAACTGGGTCCAGGGCACCACCTTCGTGACCCGCATGGACTACCTGACCCCGCTGTTCAACGAGACCGCCTACTGCCTGGGCGTCGAGAAGCTGCTCGGCATCACCGGCGACATCCCGGAGCGGGCCAACGTCATCCGCGTGATGATGATGGAGCTCAACCGGATCTCCTCGCACCTGGTCTGCCTGGCCACCGGTGGCATGGAGATCGGCTCCACCACGCTGATGACCTACGGCTTCCGGGACCGCGAACTGTTCCTGGACGTCTTCGAGCTGGTCACCGGCCTGCGCATGAACCACGCGTACGTGCGCCCCGGCGGCCTCGCCCAGGACCTGCCACCCGGCGCCGTCGACCAGATCCGCGAGGCGGTCAAGGTCTTCCGCTCCCGGATGCACGAGTACGACAAGCTCGCCACCGACAACCCGGTGTTCAAGGCCCGGCTGGTCGACGTCGGCCACCTGGACCTGGCCGGCTGCCTGGCCCTCGGCGCCACCGGCCCGGTCCTGCGCGCCACCGGCCTGCCGCACGACCTGCGCAAGAGCGACCCGTACTGCGGCTACCAGGACTACGAGTTCGAGGTCGCCACGGCGGACAGCGCCGACTCCTACGGCCGCTTCCTGATCCGGCTGGCGGAGATGAGGCAGTCGCTGCGGATCGTCGAGCAGTGCCTCGACCGGCTGCGCCCGGGCCCGGTCATGGTGGGCGACAAGAAGATCGCCTGGCCCGCCCAACTAGCCGTCGGCCCTGACGGCATCGGCAACTCGCTCGACCACATCCGCAAGATCATGGGCACCTCGATGGAGGCCCTGATCCACCACTTCAAGCTGGTCACCGAGGGCTTCCGGGTCCCGGTCGGCCAGGCGTACGCGGCGGTCGAGTCGTCCAAGGGCGAGCTGGGCGTGCACGTGGTCAGCGACGGCGGGACGCGCCCGTACCGGGTCCACTTCCGGGATCCGTCGTTCACCAATCTGCAGTCGATGGCGGCGATGTGCGAGGGCGGCCAGGTGGCCGACGTGATCGTCGCGGTGGCCGGGATCGACCCGGTGATGGGAGGCGTGGACCGGTGACCAACGTCGAACTCGGCCTGCCGGCGCTGCCGGCCCCGCCGTACCCCGAGGAGGTGCACGCCCGGCTGGCCGCCGACGCCGCCGAGCTGATCGGCCGCTACCCGCAGTCCCGCTCGGCACTGCTGCCGCTGCTGCACCTGGTGCAGGCCGAGGAGGGCTTCGTCAGCCCGACCGGGATCCGGTTCTGCGCCGAGCAGTTGGAGCTCACCACCGCCGAGGTCACCGCCGTCGCCACCTTCTACACCATGTACCGGCGGCGCCCGGCCGGGACGTACCACGTCGGGGTCTGCACCAACACCCTGTGCGCGGTGCTCGGCGGCGACCAGATCTTCGCCGAGCTCCAGCAGCACCTGGGGATCGGGAACAACGAGACCACCGAGGACGGCAAGGTCTCGATCGAGCACATCGAGTGCAACGCCGCCTGCGACTACGCGCCCGTGGTGATGGTCAACTGGGAGTTCTTCGACGACCAGACCCCGGAGAGCGCCAAGAAGCTGGTCGACGACCTGCGGGCCGGCCGCGAGGTGCGGCCCACCCGGGGCGCCCGGCTGTGCGGCTTCAAGGAGACCGCCCGGATCCTGGCCGGCTTCCCCGACGAGCGCCCCGGCGCCAACGACGAGTCCGGCGCCGGCGGCGCCCCCTCGCTGGCCGGCCTGCGGCTCTCCCGGGGCGAGGCGCTGCCCGGCACCGGCGGCACCAAGGTCGTCTCCCCCCGCCACGAGGAGCCCGGACAGGAAGGGACCGAAGCGTGATGACCTCTGCCGAGCCGGCCGAGAAGCTGCTCACCCCCGTCCTGTCGGCCTGCTGGGACGACAGCCGGCCCTGGACGCTCGCCACCTACCGGCGCCACCAGGGCTACGAGGGGCTCAAGGCCGCCCTGGCCATGCCACCGGACGACGTGATCGCCCTGGTCAAGGACGCCGGGCTGCGCGGCCGCGGCGGCGCCGGCTTCCCCACCGGGATGAAGTGGCAGTTCATCCCGCAGAACGACGGCAAGCCGCACTACCTGGTGGTGAACGCGGACGAGTCCGAGCCGGGCACCTGCAAGGACATCCCGCTGCTGTTCGCCAACCCGCACGCGCTGATCGAGGGCATGATCATCGCGTCCTACGCGATCCGCTGCGACCACGCCTTCATCTACCTGCGCGGCGAGGTCGTCCCGGTGCTGCGCCGGCTGCACGCGGCCGTCGCCGAGGCGTACGAGGCCGGGCTGCTGGGCCGGAACATCCTCGGCTCCGGCGTGGACCTCGACATCACCGTGCACGCCGGCGCCGGCGCCTACATCTGCGGTGAGGAGACGGCCCTGCTGGACTCGCTGGAGGGCCGGCGCGGCCAGCCGAGGCTGCGGCCGCCGTTCCCGGCGATCGCCGGCCTGTACGCCTGCCCGACGGTGGTGAACAACGTCGAGTCGATCGCCTCCGTGCCGCCGATCCTGGCCCGGGGCAAGGAGTGGTTCAGGAGCCTGGGCACCGAGAAGTCCCCCGGCTTCACCCTCTACTCGCTCTCCGGCCACGTCACCAACCCCGGCCAGTACGAGGCCCCGCTCGGCGTGACCCTGCGCCAGCTGCTGGAGCTCAGCGGCGGCGTCCGCTCGGGGCACCGGCTGAAGTTCTGGACGCCGGGCGGCTCCTCCACCCCGATGTTCACCGACGAGCACCTCGACGTCCCGCTGGACTACGAGGGCGTCGGCGCGGCGGGCTCAATGCTCGGCACCAAGGCGCTGCAGGTCTTCGACGAGACCACCTGCGTGGTGCGGGCGGTCACCCGCTGGACGGAGTTCTACGCCCACGAGTCCTGCGGCAAGTGCACCCCCTGCCGCGAGGGCACCTACTGGCTGGTCCAGCTGCTCAAGCGGATCGAGGCGGGCGAGGGCGTCGAGGGGGATCTGGAGAAGCTCCTCGACATCGCCGACAACATCAACGGCAAGTCCTTCTGCGCGCTGGGCGACGGCGCGGCCAGTCCGATCGTCTCCTCGCTCCAGCACTTCCGCGCCGAGTACGAGCAGCACCTCGCCGAGCGCCGCTGCCCGTTCGACCCGGCCGCCTCCACCGTCTGGGCCGACGGCCCCCGCCCCGGCCACCAGTCCGCCACCGAAAGGGAGGTGCACGCGTGACGATCACAGAGCCAACCGCCTCCACGGCAGAGAAGCCCGCGGTCGAACTGGTCACGCTCACCATCGACGGCGTCGAAGTGCAGGTGCCCAAGGGCACCCTGGTGATCCGGGCCGCCGAGACCATCGGCACCCAGATCCCGCGCTTCTGCGACCACCCGTTGCTGGATCCGGCCGGCGCCTGCCGGCAGTGCATCGTCGAGATCGAGGGCCAGCGCAAACCCGTCGCCTCCTGCACCATCCCGGTTGCCGAGGGCATGGTGGTGCGCACCCAGCTCAGCTCGCCGGTGGCCGAGAAGGCCCAGCGCGGCGTGATGGAGCTGCTGCTGATCAACCACCCACTGGACTGCCCGGTCTGCGACAAGGGCGGCGAGTGCCCGCTGCAGAACCAGGCGATGTCCACCGGCGGCGCGGACTCCCGCTTCGAGGGCATGAAGCGTACCTTCGAGAAGCCGGTGCCGATCAGCAGCCAGGTGCTGCTGGACCGGGAGCGCTGCGTGCTGTGCGCGCGCTGCACCCGCTTCTCCCAGCAGATCGCCGGGGACCCGTTCATCGACCTGGTGGAGCGCGGCGCGCTGCAGCAGGTCGGCACCGGGGAGGGGGACGACTTCGAGTCGTACTTCTCCGGGAACACCATCCAGATCTGTCCGGTCGGTGCGCTGACCTCGGCGGCTTATCGTTTCCGCTCCCGCCCCTTCGACCTGGTCTCCTCGCCGAGCGTGTGCGAGCACTGCTCGTCCGGCTGCGCCCAGCGCACCGACCACCGGCGCGGCAAGGTGCTGCGCCGGCTGGCCGGCGAGGACCCGGCGGTCAACGAGGAGTGGAACTGCGACAAGGGCCGGTTCGCCTTCCGCTACGCCCAGCAGCGGGACCGGCTGACCACCCCGCTGGTGCGGGTGGACGGCGAACTGGTGCCCGCCTCCTGGCCGGAGGCGCTGGCCCGGGCGGCCGAAGGGCTGCGCGGAGCCCGTACCGGCGTGCTGGCCGGCGGCCGGGTGACGGTCGAGGACGCGTACGCCTACGCCAAGTTCGCCCGGGTGGTGCTCGGCACCAACGACGTGGACTTCCGGGCCCGCCCGCACAGCGGCGAGGAGGCGGACTTCCTGGCCGCCGCCGTCGCCGGGCGCGGAGTGGACGTGTCCGGCGACGGCGTCACGTACGAGCGGCTGGAGCAGGCCCCGGCCGTGCTGCTGGCGGGTCTCGAGCCGGAGGAGGAGTCGCCGATCGTCTTCCTGCGGCTGCGCAAGGCCGCCCGCGCCCGCGGGCTGAAGGTCTACTCGGTGGCGGCCTTCGCCTCCCGGGGCCTGGCCAAGCTGCGCGGCGTGCTGCTGCCGGCCGCCCCCGGCACCGAGCCGGAGTGGTTCGCGGCGCTGGCCGCGGACGAGCCGCTGGACGACGAGACCGGGCAGGCGGCCGAACTGCTGCGCCGCCCCGGCGCGGTGATCCTCGCGGGCGAGCGGCTGGCGGCCGTGCCGGGCGCGCTGACGGCGCTGCTGCGGCTGGCGCACACGACCGGGGCCGCACTGGCCTGGGTGCCGCGCCGGGCGGGTGAGCGCGGCGCGGTGGAGGCCGGCGCGCTGCCGTGCCTGCTGCCCGGCGGCCGTCCGGTGGCCGCCCCGGCGGCCCGGGCGGAGGCGGCCGCGGTCTGGGGGGTGGCGGAGCTGCCCTCCCGGCCCGGCCGGGACACCGGTCAGATCCTGGCCTCGGCCGCCCAGGGCGACCTGGACGCGCTGCTGGTCGGCGGGGTGGACCCGGACGACCTGCCCGATCCGGCGCTGGCCGACGAGGCGCTGGCGGCGGTGCGGTTCGTGGTGTCGCTGGAACTGCGGCCCTCCGCGGTGACGGCGCGGGCGGACGTGGTGCTGCCGGTGGCGGCCGTGGCGGAGAAGGCGGGCACCTTCCTGGACTGGGAGGGCCGGGTGCGGATGTTCGAGGCCGCGCTCAAGCCCGACCAGCAGATGGGCCGGCACCTCCCGTCCGACCTGCGGGCACTGACCATGCTCGCGGACGCGCTGGGCCACCGGCTGGGCCTGCCGGACGTCCGCGCGGCCCGGCTGGAGCTCGACCGCTTCGAGCCCTGGCGGGGCGACCGCGCGGCCGACCCGGCGGCGCACCCGGGCGTGCTGCCCCGCCCGGCCACCGGCCAGGCGGTGCTGGCGGGTTGGCGCCAGCTGCTGGACAACGGGGTGCTGCAGCAGGGCGATCCGCACCTGGCGGGCACCCGGCACCGGGCGGTGGCCCGGATCTCGACGGCCACCGCGAAGGAGATCGACGCCGAGGCGTCGCCCGCGCTGCGGGTGACCGGTCCGGCCGGCTCGGTGATCCTCCCGCTGGAGGTCACCGACTCGCTCCCGGACCGCACGGTCTGGATCCCGCTCAACTCCACACCGGGCGGAGCCCACCGCACGCTCGGCACCACCGTCGGCCACCTGGTCACGATCGCCGCGGCCACGCCGGAACCGGCCGCCGTCGAGGACAAGGACCGGGCCGGCCGCGAAGGGGAGGACCGATGACTCCGCAGCCGTACGAGACGCTCCACTTCTTCGGCCAGGACCCGTGGTGGCTGGTCCTGCTGAAGGCGGTGTTCTGCTTCGCCTTCCTGGTCGTGACGGTGCTGATCACGATCGTCTGGGAGCGCAAGGTGGTGGCCTGGATGCAGCTGCGCATCGGGCCGAACCGGCACGGCCCGTGGGGCCTGCTGCAGTCGCTGGCGGACGGCGTGAAGCTGGCGCTGAAGGAAGACCTGGTGGTCAAGGGCTCGGACAAGGTGGTCTACATCCTGGCCCCGATCGTCTGCGCCATCCCCGCGTTCATGGCCTTCGCGGTGATCCCGTTCGGCCCGGCCGGCAACGAGGTGTCGATCTTCGGCACCCGGACGCCGCTGCAGCTGACCGACTTCCCGGTGGCGCTGCTGTACATCCTGGCGACGGCCTCGGTCGGCATCTACGGGATCGTGCTGGCCGGTTGGTCCTCCGGCTCGACGTACCCGCTGCTCGGCGGGCTGCGCTCCTCCGCGCAGATGATCAGCTACGAGATCGCGATGGGCCTGTCCTTCGCGGCGGTGTTCGTCTACTCGGGTTCGATGTCGACCTCCGAGATCGTGGCGCACCAGCAGCCGACCTGGTTCGCGGCGCTGCTGCCGGTCTCGTTCATCGTCTACGTCATCGCGATGGTCGGTGAGACCAACCGGGCGCCGTTCGACCTCCCGGAGGCCGAGGGCGAGCTGGTCGGCGGCTTCAACACCGAGTACTCGTCGCTGAAGTTCGCGATGTTCATGCTGGCCGAGTACATCAACATGGTGACCGTCTCGGCGGTGGCTTCGACGCTGTTCCTGGGCGGCTGGCGGGCCCCCTGGCCGGTGTCGACCTTCTGGGCGGGCGCCAACCACGGCTGGTGGCCGATGCTGTGGATCACGTTGAAGATCCAGCTGCTGGTCTTCTTCTTCATCTGGCTGCGCGGCACGCTGCCCCGGTTCCGCTACGACCAGTTCATGAAGCTGGGCTGGAAGGTGCTGATCCCGGTCTCGCTGGTCTGGCTGGTGCTGATCGCGAGCGTGCGGGCGCTGCGCAACGAGGGCTACGGCTTCGGCGAGGTGGTGCTCTACGTGGGTGCGCCGGTCGGCGTGATCCTGCTGCTGGCGCTGGCACGGGACTTCCTGAGGAAGCCGCCGCAGGCCGCCGGGACGTCCGAGGACGAGGCCGCGCCGAAGGGTGAGTTCGACCCGATGGCGGGCGGGTACCCGGTGCCGCCGCTGCCCGGCCAGGAGCTCCCGCCGGTGCCGCGCAGGCCCAAGCGCACCCCGAAGCAACTGCAGGACGCCCTCAACGGGGCCGACCATTCCGAAGGGAGCTGATCCGCGATGTCGTCCGACCAGACGGGCAGGGACGAGCGGGCCGACCGGCCGTCGGTCCTCGGCCCGGCCGCAGGCTTCGGCGTGACCTTCAAGGCCATGTTCAGGAAGCGGCTCACCGAGCAGTACCCGGAGCAGAAGAAGCCCACCGCTCCGCGCTTCCACGGCCGTCACCAGCTGAACCGGCACCCGGACGGGCTGGAGAAGTGCGTCGGCTGCGAGCTGTGCGCGTGGGCCTGCCCGGCCGACGCGATCTACGTGGAGGGCGCGGACAACCGGGACGAGGAGCGCTACTCGCCCGGCGAGCGCTACGGCGCGGTATACCAGATCAACTACGCCCGCTGCATCCTGTGCGGGCTGTGCATCGAGGCCTGCCCGACCCGCGCGCTGACCATGACCAACGAGTACGAGCTGGCCGACTCCTCCCGCCGGGACCTGATCTTCACCAAGGAGCAGCTGCTGGTCGGCCTGTCCGAGGGCATGGTCGACACCCCGCACGCGATCTTCCCGGGCGCCGACGAGGGCGCGTACTACCGGGGCGAGGTCACCGCGGCGGCGCCCGGGACGGTCCAGCAGGAGCGCACCGGCCGGGAGAAGGAGGTGCAGCAATGACGACGCACCTCGCGGCCGCGGCCGGGACGACCTCCACCGGCGAGGCCGTCCAGTTCTGGGTGCTCGCGGTGATCGCCGTCGGCGGCGCGCTCGGCATGCTGCTGATGCGCAAGGCCGTGCACAGCGCGCTCTGCCTGGCGGCCACCATGATGGCGCTGGCGGTCTGTTACATGGCCCAGGGCGCGGTGTTCCTGGGCGTGGTGCAGATCGTCGTGTACACCGGCGCGATCATGATGCTGTTCCTGTTCGTGGTGATGCTGGTCGGCGTGACCAGCGAGGACTCGCTGAAGGAGCACTTGAAGGGCCAGCGGTTCGCCGCGGTGCTCTGCGGGCTGGGCTTCGGCGTGCTGCTGATCGCCGCGATCGCCAACGCGAAGCTGAACCACTTCACCGGCCTGGCCGAGGCGAACGCCGAGGGCAACGTGCCGGGCCTGGCCCGGCTGATCTTCACCCGCTACGTCTGGGCCTTCGAGGTCACCGGCGCGCTGTTGATCACCGCGGCGATCGGCGCGATGGTGCTGACCCACCGGGAGCACGTGAAGCCCCCGAAGACCCAGCGCGAGCTGGCGGAGCAGCGGGTCAGGGACAACATCCAGCTGCCGCCGCTGCCGGCTCCGGGCGTGTACGCCCGGCACAACGCGGTGGACGTTCCGGCGCTGCTGCCGGACGGCACCGTCGCCGAGGACTCGGTGATGTCGACGCTGCGCGAGCGCGGGCAGATCCGGGACGTCAGCCAGGACATGCTGAAGCGGATGGCGGAGCTGGAGAACGCCACCTCGGACTGGTTGGGCCGGCCGTCCTCGGAGCGGCCGGCGGTGACCGGACCGCGCAGGTCGCTGGAGCCCGCGGCCGCCAACCACGGCACCAAGGCCGCCAACGGAACCAAGCCCGCCAACGGCACCGGGCCCGCCAACGGCACGCAGACCGGCGGCGGCGAAGAGGAGGGCGCGCAGTGAACCCGGTCAACTACCTGTATCTGTCGGCCCTGTTGTTCACCATCGGCGCGTCCGGGGTGCTGATCCGGCGCAACGCGATCGTGCTGTTTATGTGCGTCGAGCTGATGCTGAACGCCTCGAACCTCGCGCTGGTGACGTTCTCCCGGCTGCACGGGACCCTGGACGGCCAGATCATCGCGTTCTTCACGATGGTGGTCGCGGCGGCCGAGGTCGTGGTCGGCCTCGCCATCATCGTCTCCATCTTCCGGACCAGGCACTCCGCTTCGGTCGACGACAGCAATCTGATGAAGCTGTAGGCGGAGGGCCTCGGTGAACTCTCTCATTCCGCTGCTGGTGGCGGCTCCACTGGCCGGCGCCGCCCTGCTGCTGCTCGGCGGCCGGGCGCTGGACCGGTTCGGCCACTGGCTGGCCACCGCACTCGCCGCACTCTCGTTCGGCTTCGGCCTGGCCCTGTTCTCGGACATGCTCGGCCGGGACACCGAACACCGGGCGGTGACCCGGCACCTGTTCAGCTGGATCCCGGTGAACGGCTTCCAGGCCGACATCTCCTTCCGGCTCGACCAGTTGTCGATGACCTTCGTCCTGCTGATCACCGGTGTCGGCACCCTGATCCACCTGTACTCGGTGGGCTACATGGCGCACGACGAGCGCCGGCGCCGCTTCTTCGCGTACCTGAACCTGTTCCTCGCCGCCATGCTGCTGCTGGTGGTGGCCGACAACTACCTGCTGCTGTACTTCGGTTGGGAGGGCGTGGGCCTGGCCTCGTACCTGCTGATCGGCTTCTGGCAGCACAAGCCGAGCGCGGCGACGGCGGCGAAGAAGGCCTTCATCGTCAACCGGGTCGGCGACATGGGCCTGTCGATCGCGATCATGCTGATGTTCGCCGAGTTCGGCTCCTTCGCCTTCGACCCGGTCTTCGGCGGGGTGCAGCAGGCGAGCGAGGGCAAGCTCACCGCGATCGGCCTGATGCTGCTGCTCGCGGCCTGCGGCAAGTCGGCCCAGGTGCCACTGCAGTCCTGGCTCGGGGACGCCATGGAGGGCCCGACCCCGGTCTCGGCCCTGATCCACGCGGCCACCATGGTGACCGCCGGCGTCTACCTGATCACCCGCTCCTCGGCGATCTTCGACCTGGCGCCGGACGCGCGGACCGCCGTGGTGGTGGTCGGCGCGGTCACGCTGCTGTTCGGTGCGATCGTCGGTTGCGCAAAGGACGACATCAAGAAGGCGCTGGCCGGCTCGACCATGTCGCAGATCGGCTACATGGTGCTGGCGGCCGGGCTCGGGCCGATCGGCTACGCCTTCGCGATCATGCACCTGGTGACCCACGGCTTCTTCAAGGCCGGGCTGTTCCTCGGCGCCGGATCGGTCATGCACGGCATGGACGACGAGGTGAACATGCGCCACTACGGCGGCCTGCGCAAGTACATGCCGGTCACCTTCGTCACCTTCGGCCTGGGCTACCTCGCGATCATCGGCTTCCCGGGCCTGTCCGGCTTCTTCTCCAAGGACCGGATCATCGAGGCCGCCTTCGCCAAGGGCGGCACCGAGGGCTGGGTCCTCGGCCTGTGCGCGCTGGTCGGCGCGGCGGTCACCGCGTTCTACATGACCCGGGTGATGCTGCTGACCTTCTTCGGGGAGAAGCGCTGGCAGCCGGACGACAAGGGCGACCTCCCGCACCCGCACGAGTCGCCGAAGACCATGACGATCCCGATGATCCTGCTGGCCGTCGGCTCGGTGTTCGCCGGCGCGCTCTTCGATATCAACGACTCCTTCCTGAAGTGGCTGGAGCCGGTCACCGGGCACAGCGAGGGCAACTCGCCGCTCACCGCGTGGACCGTCACCGGGCTGACCACCGTCTGCATGCTGGCCGGCGTCGGTCTGTCGTACCTGATGTACGGTCGCTCGCCCGTCCCGGTCGTCCCGCCGGTCGGCTCCCCGCTCACCCGGGCCGCCCGCCGGGACCTGCTGCAGGACGACTTCAACCACGCCGTGCTGGTGCGGCCGGGCTCGGCGCTGACCGCCACGCTGGTCTACTTCGACAGCCGCGGCCTGGACGGCGTCGTCAACGGCCTGGCCGCCGTCATCGGGGGTCTGTCCAGCAGGCTGCGGAGGGTCCAGACCGGTTTCGTCCGCTCGTACGCGCTCTCCATGTTCGGCGGCACGCTGGTGCTGGTCGCCTCGACTCTCCTGATGAGGTCCATGTGATGACTCGTCCTGAAACGCACGGGGAGGTCCGGCCATGAGCGCCCTGCTGACCGTCACCTGTGCCGTCCCGGCGGCCGGTGCGGTGCTGACCGCCGCCCTGCCCGCCGGGTCGACCGAGGCCCGGCGCAAGACCACCAAGGCCGTCGCCCTGGGCGTGTCGGCCGTCACCCTGGCACTGGCCGCCGTGGTGGCGACCCGCTTCGATCCGCACGGCGCCCGCTTCCAGCTGACCGAGTCGTACAGCTGGATCCGCTCGTTCGGGATCGGGTTCTCGCTCGGCGTGGACGGCATCGGCGCCGTACTCGCCCTGCTGACCGCCGTCCTGGTGCCGGTGGTGATGCTGGCCTCCTGGCACGACGCCGATCCCGGCCCGGCGGCCCCCGGCGGCACGGTCGACCCCGACACCTTCGAGGGGCGCCGCCGGACCCAGGGCTTCTTCGCCCTGGTCCTGGCGGTGGAGGCGATGGTGATCGTCTCCTTCTACGCCACCGACGTCTTCCTGTTCTACGTGTTCTTCGAAGCCATGCTGATCCCGATGTACTTCCTGATCGGCGGCTTCGGCGACCGGGCCGGCGGCCCCGAGTCGGCGCGCCAGCGCTCCTACGCGGCCGTCAAGTTCCTGCTGTACAACCTCCTCGGCGGCCTGGTGATGCTGGCCGCGGTGATCGGCCTGTACGTGCTCGCGCAGGACCAGGGGTTCGGCACCTTCGACCTGCCGACGCTCACCCGGGCGGTCGCCGACGGCAGGCTGCAGCTGACCGGCACCGCCGAGAAGGCGCTGTTCCTCGGCTTCTTCTTCGCCTTCGCCGTGAAGGCCCCGCTGTGGCCGCTGCACACCTGGCTGCCGAACGCGATGGGCGAGGCCACCGCCGGCACGGCCGTACTGATCACCGCCGTGGTGGACAAGGTCGGCACCTTCGCGATGCTGCGGTTCTGCCTGGGGCTGTTCCCGGACGCCTCGAAGACCTTCGCCCCGGCGATCGTGGTCCTCTCGCTGATCGGGATCATCTACGGCGCGCTGCTGGCGGTCGGCCAGAAGGACATCAAGCGGCTGATCGCCTACGCCTCGATCTCGCACTTCGGCTTCATCATCATGGGCATCTTCGCCCTGACCAGCCAGGGCCAGAGCGGCGCGACCCTCTACATGGTCAACCACGGCCTCTCCACCGCCGCGTGGCTGCTGGTGGCCGGCTTCCTGATCTCCCGCCGCGGCTCCCGGCTGATCGCCGACTACGGCGGGGTGCAGAAGATCGCCCCGGTGCTCGCCGGGACGTTCCTGATCGGCAGCCTGGCCACCCTGTCGCTGCCGGGGCTGGCCCCCTTCGTCAGCGAATTCCTGGTGCTGGTGGGCACCTTCACCCGCTACCCGGCGATCGGCGTCATCGCGACCCTCGGCATCGTGCTGGCCGCGCTGTACGCCCTGCTGCTGTACCAGCGCACCATGACCGGCCCGGTGAAGGACGGGGTGCGGACCATGCCGGACCTCAAGGTCCGGGAACTCGCCGTGGTGGCGCCGCTGGTGGCGCTGACGATCCTGCTCGGCGTCTACCCCAAGCCGCTCACCGACCTGGTCAACCCCTCGGTGAACGCGACGCTCTCGCAGGTCCACCGGACCGACCCGGCGCCGGCCCACCCGGTCGCCGCCACCTCAGGAGGTGAGCAGAAGTGAGCTCCACCGCAGTGCTCGCCGCCGCCGGCAACACCCCCGGCATCCCGGCGCCGCACATCGAGTACGGCCAACTCTCCCCGATGCTGGTGGTGTTCGGCGCCGCCGTGGCCGGCATCCTGGTCGAGGCCTTCGTGCCCCGGCGGCTGCGGCACTGGACCCAGGTCTCGCTCGCCCTGGTCGCCCTGATCGGCGCGTTCGTCGCCGTGGTGGTGCTGGCCGCGCAGGGCCACGGCGCGCCCCGGATCGACCTGCTGGCCATGGAGTCGGTCGCCCTGGACGGCCCGGCGCTGTTCCTCCAGGGCGTGATCCTGCTGGTCGCCGTGGTCGCGGTGCTCACCTACGCCGAGCGCAAGCTGGAGCCCAAGGCCGGCGGCCTGCCCGCCGACGCCTTCGCCGCCCAGGCCGCCGCCACCCCCGGCGGCGAGCAGGAGCGCTCCGCGATCCGGGCCGGCTTCACCACCAGCGAGGTCTTCCCGCTCACCATGTTCGCCGTCGGCGGCATGCTGCTCTTCCCCGCCGCCAACGACCTGCTGACGATGTTCGTGGCGCTGGAGGTCTTCTCCCTCCCGCTCTACCTGCTGTGCGCCCTGGCCCGCCGCCGCCGGCTGCTCTCCCAGGAGGCGGCGGTCAAGTACTTCCTGCTGGGCGCCTTCGCCTCGGCCTTCTTCCTGTTCGGCACCGCGCTGCTGTACGGCTACGCGGGCAGCGTGAAGCTCGGCGACATCGCGGACGTCATCTCCGGCAAGGCGATGACCACCCCGGCGCAGCTGAGCACCACCCAGAGCGACGCGCTGCTGCTGACGGGCCTGGCGATGCTGGCGGTCGGCCTGCTGTTCAAGGTCGGCGCGGTGCCCTTCCACTCCTGGATCCCGGACGTCTACCAGGGCGCGCCGACCCCGGTGACCGGCTTCATGGCGGCGGCCACCAAGGTCGCGGCCTTCGGAGCGTTCCTGCGGCTGTTCTACGTGGCCTTCCCCGGGCTGCGGCTCGACTGGCGGCCGGTGCTGTGGGGGGTGGCGATCCTCACCATGGTGGTGGGCGCGGTGCTGGCGGTGACCCAGCAGGACGTCAAGCGGCTGCTGGCGTACTCCTCTATCGCGCACGCCGGGTTCATCCTGACCGGCGTGATCGCCGTCAACAAGCAGGGCCTGTCCTCGGTGCTGTTCTACCTGGCGGCGTACTCCTTCGTGACCCTCGGCGCCTTCGCCGTGGTCACCCTGGTGCGCGACTCCAAGGGCGAGGCGACCCACCTGTCCAGCTGGGCCGGGCTGGGGCGGCGCTCGCCGCTGGTGGCGGCGGTGTTCGCGCTGTTCCTGCTGGCGTTCGCCGGGATCCCGCTGACCTCCGGCTTCACCGGGAAGTTCGCGGTGTTCCAGGCGGCGGCGGCCGGCGGGGCGACTCCGCTGGTGGTCGTCGGTGTGCTGAGCTCGGCGGTGGCCGCGTTCTTCTACATCCGGGTGATCGTGCTGATGTTCTTCTCCGACCCGAAGCCGGGCGGCCCGACGGTGGCCATCCCGAGCGCCTTCACGGCGACCGCGATCGGGGCGGGGGTGCTGGTGACGCTGGTTCTCGGGGTGCTGCCGCAGTACTTCCTGGACCTCGCGTCCAAGGCCTCGCTGTTTGCGTACTGACCGTCACCGGTCGGTTGGCTGGAGATCGGTCCGGAAGTCCGGGCCGGTCTCCAGCCCTTTATTTCCGGACGAATTCGCCCCCACCGCCGCAATGCCCGGACAGCCCTCCTGACCAGGGCTTCCGGCCCGATCATGACAGGATCCGCACGCCCGTGCAGTGATCCACTCACGACCGGATACCCTGCCTGTATGGCCAGCGGCGGCACTCAGGGACCAGGCCGCTAGATCGACCAGGGACAGAGGAGTGGTCTTCGTGACCGTCGTGGAACCCTTCGGGCTCAGCGTGCAGGACCGCGACCTGACCCGGGACGTCCAGGCCGGACTGGACGCGGTGGAAGCGGCCCTCGGCGAGGCCGTCAAGAGCGACGTCCCCTTCATCACCGTCACCGCCAGTCACCTCCTGGAGGCCGGCGGCAAGCGCTTCCGCCCCCTGCTCCTCCTGCTGGCCGCCCAGTTCGGCGACCCGGGCGCGCCCGGCGTGGTGCCCGCCGCGGTGGTCGTCGAGCTGACCCACCTGGCCACGCTCTACCACGACGACGTCATGGACGAGGCCCCGGTGCGCCGCGGTGCCGAGAGCGCCAACTCCCGCTGGGACAACTCGGTCGCCATCCTCACCGGCGACTTCCTCTTCTCCCGCGCCTCCCAGGTCCTGGCCGACCTCGGCCCGGAGGCGGTGCGGATGCAGGCCGAGGCCTTCGAACGGCTGGTCACCGGCCAGATCCTGGAGACCCGCGGCCCCGGCCCGGAGGCCGACCCGCTGCTGCACTACCTGGACGTGCTGGAGGGCAAGACCGGTTCGCTGATCGCCGTCGCCTGCCGGATAGGAGCGCAGATGGCCGGCGCCGAGCCCTGGCTGGTGGAGACCCTCGGCGAGTTCGGCGAGCGGATCGGCATCGCCTTCCAGCTGGCCGACGACGTGCTCGACATCGCCAGCGACGGCGACGAGTCCGGCAAGACCCCCGGCACCGACCTGCGCGAGGGCGTGCCCACCCTGCCGACCCTGCTGCTCGAGCAGATGCCCGCCGACCCGGCCGACCCGGACGACGTCCGGCTGCGCGAGCTGCTCACCCAGGACCTCGCCGACGACGAGCTGCACGCCGAGGCGCTGCGCCTGCTGCGCCGCCACCCCGCGCTGGAGCGCGCCCGCCGGGAGACCCTGCGGCACGCCGAGCAGGCCCGGGCGCTGCTCGCCCCGCTGCCGGACTGCGCGGCCAAGGCGGCCCTGGAGGGACTCTGCGACGCGGTGGCGATCCGCACCATGTGACCGGGCCCCGGCCCGGGCGGGCGATCCGGCCCTTGGTCGCCGGCTGCGTGCGCCGATGGGGGAGACTGACTGCCGTCAGCTCACGCCTGCCCGGAAGGTCACCATGCGTCGCGTCGTCATCGCCGAGGACTCCGTACTGCTGCGGGAGGGCCTGACCCGGCTGCTCACCGACCGGGGCCTGGAGGTCGTGGCGGGCGTGGGCGACGGCGAGGCCCTGGTCAGGGCCGTCCACGAGCTGGCGGCGGCCGACGCCCTGCCGGACGTGGTGGTCTCCGACGTGCGGATGCCCCCGAACCACACCGACGAGGGCCTGCGCGCCTGCGTGGAGCTGCGCGGCCGCTATCCGCAGCTGGGGGTGCTGGTGCTGTCGCAGTTCGTGGAGGAGCGGTACGCCTCCGAGCTGCTCGCCGGATCCACCCGGGGCGTCGGTTACCTGCTGAAGGACCGGGTCGCCGAGGTGCGCGAGTTCGCCGACGCGGTGGTCCGGGTCGCCGAGGGCGGCACGGTGCTGGACCCGGAGGTGGTGCAGCAGCTGCTCAGCCGCAGCCGCAAGGGCGACGTTCTGGCCAAACTCACCCCGCGCGAGCGCGAGGTGCTCGCCCTGATGGCGGAGGGCCGCACCAACG
This sequence comes from Kitasatospora sp. NPDC029312, assembly GCF_055569215.1. NCBI lineage: Bacteria > Bacillati > Actinomycetota > Actinomycetes > Kitasatosporales > Streptomycetaceae > Kitasatospora > Kitasatospora sp. NPDC029312. The sequence goes on from NZ_JBVHXY010000005.1 coordinate 204,203, forward strand.
CGGCGGTGGCCAAGCAGCTGGTGGTCTCCGACGGCGCCGTGGAGAAGCACGTCAGCAACATCTTCCTCAAGCTGGGCCTGGCCCAGAGCCCCGAGGACCACCGCCGGGTGCTCGCGGTGCTGACCTACCTGAACTCCTAGCGCGGGCCTCGACCCGTTCCGCCAGTCCCGTCCAGTCCCGTCCAGTCCCGTCCAGTCCCGGCCGGTGTCGGCCGGTGTCGGCCGCCGGTGGGCGGAATGATCTCCGGCGGCCGTGCGTTGTCCAGGTGAGCGGCACGGAGGCGGGAGGCTGCAACTTCCTGCCGGAGTTCCGGCCGCGCTCGAGGCCGCACGCATAGGATGCGAGCGGTGCACCAGGCGGACGGGGCACGGGGCCGCGCCCGCGGTGGTGCGCCCACGAGGAGGTCCGCGGCAGTGACCAGTCAGGTCGATCAGTCAGAGGCAATGGGCGGATCGGGCGGCGACGAGGGTCGTACCGGTGAGGGTGTCGGACGCCCCGACGCAAACGGGCCGAACGGTCCGCGCGTCCCGGGTGGCCCGCCGTCCAGGCGCACCAAGCCCATTCGCAGACTCGACCGGGTGATCATCCGTTTCGCGGGCGACTCCGGTGACGGCATGCAGCTCACCGGGGACCGGTTCACCTCGGAGACGGCGAGCTTCGGCAACGACCTCTCCACCTTGCCGAACTTCCCGGCCGAGATCCGGGCCCCCGCCGGGACGCTGCCCGGCGTCTCGTCCTTCCAGCTGCACTTCGCCGACCATGACATCCTCACCCCGGGCGACGCCCCGAACGTACTGGTGGCGATGAACCCGGCGGCCCTGAAGGCGAACCTGCCGGACCTGCCGCGCGGCGCGGAGATCATCGTCAACACCGACGAGTTCACCAAGCGGGCGCTGGCCAAGGTCGGCTACGCGGCGGACCCGCTCGGCGACGGCTCGCTGGAGGGCTTCCACCTGCACAAGGTGCCGCTCACCACGCTGACCCTGGAGGCGCTCAAGGACAGCGGACTGGCCCGCAAGGACGCCGAGCGGGCGAAGAACATGTTCGCCCTCGGCCTGCTGTCCTGGATGTATCACCGGCCCACCCACGGCACCGAGACCTTCCTGCGCAGCAAGTTCGCCAAGAAGCCGGAGATCGCCGAGGCCAACATCAGCGCCTTCCGGGCGGGCTGGAACTTCGGTGAGACCACCGAGTCCTTCGCGGTCTCCTACGAGGTGCCGCCGGCCAAGCTCCCGGCCGGGCGCTACCGGAACATCTCCGGCAACCTCGCCCTCTCCTACGGGCTGATCGCCGCCGCCCAGCGCTCCGGACTGCCGCTCTACCTGGGCTCGTATCCGATCACCCCGGCCTCGGACATCCTGCACGAGCTGTCCAAGCACAAGAACTTCGGCGTGCGCACCTTCCAGGCCGAGGACGAGATCGCCGGCATCGGCGCGGCGCTCGGCGCCGCCTTCGGCGGTGCGCTCGGCGTGACCACCACCTCCGGGCCCGGCGTCGCGCTCAAGTCGGAGACCATCGGCCTGGCCGTCTCGCTCGAACTCCCACTGCTGGTCGTGGACATCCAGCGCGGCGGCCCGTCCACCGGGTTGCCGACCAAGACCGAGCAGGCCGACCTGATGCAGGCCATGTTCGGCCGCAACGGCGAGGCCCCGGTGCCGATCGTCGCCCCGGCCACGCCCGCCGAGTGCTTCGAGGCGGCGCTGGAGGCGGCCCGGATCGCGGTGACCTACCGGACCCCGGTGTTCCTGCTCTCCGACGGCTACCTGGCCAACGGCTCGGAGCCCTGGCGGATCCCCGCCGTCGACGAACTGCCGCAGATCGACCCGCGGTTCGCCACCGGCCCGAACCGTGAGGACGGCGCCTTCTGGCCGTACCTGCGGGACCCGCACACCCTCGCCCGGCCCTGGGCGGTGCCCGGCACCGCCGGTCTGGAGCACCGGATCGGCGGCATCGAGAAGCAGGACGGCACCGGCAACATCTCCTACGACCCGGCCAACCACGACTTCATGGTCCGCACCCGGCAGGCGAAGGTCGACGGCATCTCGGTCAAGCCGGTGGAGGTCGACGACCCGACCGGCGACGCCCGGGTCCTGGTCCTGGGCTGGGGCTCGACCTACGGCCCGATCACCGCGGCGGTGCGCCGGGTGCGCGCGGACGGCGGTGAGATCGCCCAGGCGCACCTGCGCAACCTCAACCCCTTCCCGGCCAACCTCGGCTCGGTGCTGCGCAGTTACGAGAAGGTCATCGTGCCGGAGATGAACCTCGGACAGCTCGCGCTGCTGCTGCGGGCGAAGTACCTGGTGGACGCCGAGTCCTACAACCAGGTGCGCGGACTGCCGTTCAAGGCGGCGCAGTTGGCGGACGTGCTGTGGGCGGCGATCGGCACCCTGGACGAGGAGGACCACCGATGAGCGAGAACGGCTTCCCGTCCCTGGAGCTGGTGCCCAAGGCCGAAGGGCCGCAGAGCGCCCGGGACTTCAAGACCGATCAGGAGGTGCGCTGGTGCCCCGGCTGCGGGGACTACGCGATCCTGGCGGCGGTGCAGTCCTTCATGCCGGAGCTCGGCATCAAGCGCGAGAACACCGTGTTCGTCTCCGGCATCGGCTGCTCCTCCCGCTTCCCGTACTACATGAACACCTACGGCGTGCACTCGATCCACGGCCGGGCGCCGGCGATCGCGACCGGGCTGGCCTCCGCCCGGCGGGACCTGAGCGTGTGGGTGGTCACCGGTGACGGCGACGCGCTGTCGATCGGCGGCAACCACCTGATCCACGCGCTGCGCCGGAACGTCAACCTGAAGATCCTGCTCTTCAACAACCGGATCTACGGCCTCACCAAGGGCCAGTACTCGCCCACCAGCGAGGTCGGCAAGATCACCAAGTCCACGCCGATGGGCTCGCTGGACGCTCCGTTCAACCCGCTGTCGCTGGCCCTCGGCGCGGAGGCCACCTTCGTGGCGCGCACCATCGACTCGGACCGCCAGCACCTGCAGTCGGTGCTGCGGGCGGCGGCGCAGCACGAGGGCACGGCGCTGGTGGAGATCTACCAGAACTGCAACATCTTCAACGACGGCGCCTTCGAGGTGCTGAAGGAGCCCGGCACGCGCGACGAGGCGCTGATCCGGCTGGAGCACGGCCGGCCGATCCGCTTCGGTGCGGACGCGGCCAACGGCGTCTTCCGGGCGCCGGACGGCGAACTGTTCACCGCCGCGGTCACGGCGGACAACGAGGCGGCACTGCTGGTGCACGACGCCCACGCGACGAGCCCGGCCACCGCCTTCGCCCTCTCCCGGATCGCCGACGCGGACACTCTGCACCACACGCCGATCGGTGTGCTGCGGGATGTCGCGCGGCCGGTCTACGACGAGCTGATGGCGGACCAACTGGCCACCGCCGCGGCCGACCGGGGACCGGGCGACCTGGCGACGCTGCTGGCAAGCAACGACACCTGGAGGGTGGACTGACCGCCCCGCCGACGAGTCGGCGCCCCCGTCCGAGGACCGGACGGGGGCGCCGTTTCACGTGGGTGGTCACCGCTGCGGGGCGTTCACGGCTTCGCGCCCCCGTGCTCACTGCTTCGCCCATTCGACCAGCTCGACCGGCACCCCGTTCGGGTCGGTGACCTGGAACAGCTTCTCGCCCCACGGCTCCTCGCGCAGCGGCAGGGTGATCTCGACCCCCTCACCGCGCAGCCGCCGCTCCTCGGCGGCGATGTCCTCGACGACGAACGCCAGGGTCACCCCGTCGGCGGTCCGGTGCCGCTGCTCCTCGGGCAGGACTTCCAGTCCGCGCCGCAGGAAGACGACGTTCACGCCGCCGCCAGGGTGGCCGAGCGAGACGAAGCCGTCGGCGGCCATCTGCTCGGTGTAGCCGAAGTGCCGCTGGAGGAAGGCGGCGGAGGCGGTGACGTCCTCGACGGTCAGGGAGACGGCGGTGCTGGTGATCTGCATGGGCGGAGCCCTCTCGTCAGTGCGCTCGATTACCCCGTACGACGTACACTGTACATCGTACGGAGATCGCGCCAGGTGCGAGCGGGCATCCGCGGCGGTGCCCCGCCCGGGTGGCGGGGCACCGGCTCGGCGAGGAAGCGTCAGAAGACGCAGGGGATGCCGCCGTCGGATTCGGCGTCGACACCGGGGCCCTGCACGGGGAGGTTGGCGGCCGGGTCGCCGGCGGCGGGGGCGGTGGGCGTGGTCGGCTTGTCGGTGGTGACTCCGGTGAAGGAGCTGCCGAGGGTGACCACCACGTGGTCGGCGCCGACCGAGGCGGACTCGGTGGCGGTGACGCCGTACCGGGCGGCGATGCGGTCGGCGGCGTCCTTGGCGCCCTTGCCGTAGGTCACGGTGGTGGTCTTCGGCTTGGTGGCCGCCGGGCCGGTCCGACCGGCCTTGAATCCCAGGTCGGTCAGGGCCTTGGCCTCGGCGGTGGAGGAGACCCCGGCGGCGCTGGAGGCGTTGAAGACGTCCACGGTGGTCGTCGTCGCGGTGGTCGACGTGGCGGCGGCCGTGGGGGTCTGGGCGGGCTCCGTGCCGGGGGTGTCGCCGGGGGCCGGGGCGGGGGCGGCCGCGTCGGCGTAGCCGAACAGCTGCTTGACCACCTTCTGGATCTTGGCGGGGGTGACCAGGTTGACGTCCTGGCCGTTGCGGGTGGCGAAGCCGTCGAAGGTGAGGGTGTTGAACTCGACGTTCCCGCCGGTCAGGGCCGGGGCCTGCTGGGCGAAGTCGAGGACGTTCCACTCGTTGTCGATGACCAGGTCCTTCTGGACGACGCCGAACAGGCTGTTGAGCTTGCCGATGTCGCTGACGACGCCGTCCTGCTTGAGCTTGTGCACGACGGAGGAGATGAAGGCCTGCTGGCGGTGGGTGCGGGCGAAGTCCCCGGTGTTGCCCTTGCCGTCGTCCAGGTTGTGGCGCTGGCGGACGAAGGCGAGCGCCTGGGAGGCGTTGAGCTTGTTGATGCCCTTGTGGAAGTCGGCGCCGGAGCCCTGGCCCTCCATGGCCGGGTCCTTGGTGTCGTGGGTCAGGCAGACCTCGATCGGCTCGACGGCCTTGGCGATGTCGTAGAAGCCCATCAGGTTGACCTCGGCGATGTGGTCCACCGGCTGGTCGAGGAACTTCTGCACGGTCCGGATGGTGGCGGCCCGCCCGGCGTCGCGGCCGCCCTTCTCCAGGTCGGCGCTTTTGAGGCCCTTGGCCTGCAGGACCGGGTTCGCCTTCTCCTTGGCGATCCCGTAGGCCTCCTTGATCTTGTGCATGCCCTGTTGGGTGCCGTCCCCGTTGTAGGTCATCACGTAGTCGTCGCGCGGTATGGAGACCGCCTGCACCTTGCCGCCGCCGGCCGGTATGTGCAGCAGGATCAGCGAGTTGGTGTTGTAGCCGCCGACGTCGGAGCTGTGGCCGGCGTGCAGTTCGTCCTGGACGAACTCGGGCGGCAGGTCCGTGCCGTCCATGTTCTTGCGGCTGTCCAGGCCGATCAGCAGCAGGTTGACCGAGTTGTCCAGGTGCTTGGGCGCGTCCTTCTTGGTCTCGGTGATCGCGTTGGAGGTGGTCATTCCGTCCGTCAGGGAGGTGTACTCGTACCAGACCACGCCGCTCGCGGCGAACACCGCGAAGCCGACCGTGCAGGCCACCACCCGGGCCGCGATCAGCGCCGGGGAGCCACGGCGGGCGGGGGCCGCCCCGGCGGCTCTGCGGGTGGCCGCCCGACCGTCGTCCGGCTGGGTGGGCTGCTCAGGCATGCTGCCTCCTCCGCTCCGCGGCCGCCCGGACCGCGATCACCAGCAGGGCCGCGGCGACGGCCTGTGCCATCACGGGGAAGTCGTTCACCACCCACTTCGCCGAGCCGGTGGCCAGTCCGCTGCCCCGGTACTTCGCGCTGTCGGCCGCCAGTTCCGCCACGGCCGTGACGCCCAGTACCACCGGTGGGGAGGCCGCGAGCACCCACCACCAGCCCCGGTGGGTGCTGAGCCCGGCGGCCAGGCCCGTCCCGACCACCGCGCACACCGCGAAGGCGGCGCCCATCCCGGGCCCGGACAGTTCGTCGACCACCGCGCCGACCAGCGGGAGTCCGACGGCTGCCACGGCGGGGAGGGTCGGTCCGCCGGAGAAGGGGCGGCGGGGGCGGGCGGGCCCTTCGGCCGTCCGCCGTCGTGCGCCCTGGTCGGGCGACCGTCCTCGTTGCCCCGCCACGTACTCACCCCCGGTGTTCCCGTGATCGACGCGCCACGTCGGCGCCTGCGCCGGCTCGCTGTGGAAAAGCGGTGGTGGCGCTGCCAGTTACGGGACGCTGGTGTCCGGCCGGCCGGTTCCCGCGCCCGGTGCGCCGGGCCGGTCGAGGCCGGTCGGTTTCCTGATCCGCTCTACAACGGTGTAGAGATCGTACGCAGCATAGGGCACACCTGTTCGGCGGCAAGCCCCGTTCATGGCCGGGCCCGCATACACTACACCGAGCAGTTTTCGAGAGGGTCGGCGGGTGCGCCGAAGGAGAAGGAGACGGTCGTGGCGAGCACGGACGGAGCGGGACGGCCGGAGAAGCGCAGGGCGATCACCCGGGCCGCGACGACGGTGTTCGGACGTGAGGGGTACGTCCGCGCCAGCATGGACGCGATCGCGGCGGAGGCCGGGGTGTCCAAGCGGACGGTCTACAACCACTTCGCCGACAAGGAGACCCTCTTCCTGACCGTGGCGCTCCAGGACGCCGCCGAATCAGCCGCAGCACTCCGCGAGTTGACGGCCAAGCACCTGGTCCGCGTGGTGGACGTGCGGCGGAGCCTGGCGGACTTCGCGGTCGCGCGGGCGCTCACCGTGCTCTCGGCCGGGGCGCACGGGGCGCTCGGCCGGGCGATCCGCGCCGAGGTGGCCAACATTCCGGCGGACGTCCTGGAGGCCTGGCTGGAGGCCGGTCCGGTGGCCTCGCAGCGGGACCTCGCGGAGCACTTCGCGGCGCTCGCTGGGCGCGGCCTGCTGACCGTGAGTGAACCGGCCCTGGCGGCCGAGCAGTTCACGCTGCTGACCTTCCACGGCGTCGCGGAGCGCTCCTTCTGGGGCGCCCTGCCGGTCGCCGAGGAGGAGATCCGCCGGATCGCCGGGGAGGGCGTGGACGCGTTCCTCAGGCTCTACGGCGGCTGACGGCGCCGGCGCCCGGCGCGCGGTGCCGGGTGCTCGGCGTTCGACGTGCGGAGAGGGGCGGCGCCTGGCGCCGCCCCCGACCCACGGGTCACTTCCAGTTGATGCCCTTGCCCAGGGTGTACGGGTCGGCCCAGTACTCGGCGCCCGCCACCTTGGTCGCCTGCGGCGCCAGGGCCAGCACGCAGGAGGTGAGGGACTGGCCGTTGGTGAAGCCCTTGGGGAACGACGGGTGCGGGCACTTGTCGAAGGTGCCGATGAGCATCACCTCGCTGGCCTCCGAGCCGTCCGGCAGCGTGCCCTTCATCTGGGTCAGGCTGGAGAACGACAGGTCGGTGCTGCCGACGTTGGTGACCTTGAAGCGGACGTAGTACGGCACCATGCCCGCCGCCTTGTCGCCCAGCTTGAGCGGGGCGAGGTCGGCCGGGTCGCCCTTGTCGATCGAGGTGACGGCGAGCGAGACGGTGCCCTTGGTGCTGCCCGAGCTGAACGGGATGGTGACGGCGTCGCCGATCTTCACGGTGGTGCCGGGCGCCGGGGTGGAGCCGGCCGGTGCCGGGGCCGCCGTGCCGGTGGACGCGCCGGTCGGGGCGGCGGTGATCCCGCCGGTCGGAGCCGCCGGCGAGCCGGTGGGTGCGGCGGACGACGTGGCGGGCGCCTGGCTGGCGGGCGGGGTCGTCGCGGTGTCCGACGACGCGGCGTCGTCGTTGCAGGCGGTCAGGGTGAGCGCGCCGGCGGCGGCCAGGCCGACCAGGGCCAGGGCGCGGCGACTGCTGCTGATGGGCTTCATGTGACGTCCCCCGTTATTGCGGGCCACCGTGCCGGCGGCCCTCCTGAGGGATGTTCATAGCGTGGCGCGGAGGCTGGGCGCCAGTTTTTCGGCCCGTCCTGACGGCGTCGTGACGAGTCTCACGCGGCTTCGTGACAAGGGATGCCGAGTCGTGATCGGCCGTTCTCGAACGGGTCGACACCCGGGCGGAAGGGGTGCGGCGTTGTTCCGGCCTCCTGCCGCGTGGGCGCGGAGCTGTGGGTGCGGAGCAGGAAGTCGGTCAGGTCGACTTCCCGCTCCGCACCTCTCGGTTCCCGGGCCGGAGCGGCATCAGCGGCACGGTGACCCGGCTCTCCCAGGCCTGCTCCAGCGCTCGCACGAACGTCTCCGCGGGCTGGGCGCCGGACACGCCGAGCCGCCGGTCGAGGACGAAGAACGGCACGCCCGTCGCCCCCATCGCGCCGGCCGTCGCCTCGTCGTCGCGCACCGCCTGCGCGCACGCCTCCGGATCGGCCAGCACGGCCGCGGCCGCCTCGCCGTCCAGGCCCGCCTCGACGGCCAGCTCGACCAGCCGGCCGTCCTCGAACGCGGAGCGCTCCTCGGCGAAGTTGGCCCGGTACAGCGCGTCCAGCAGCTCCGCCTGCCGGCCGTGCTCCGCGGCGAAGTGCAGCAGGCGGTGCACGTCGAAGGAGTTCGCCGCGTCGCGCCCGCCGGCCAGGTACGGCAGCCCCTCGCCGTGCGCGTTCTCCGCGATCCGGGCCTCCGCCGCCTCGGCCTGCTCCAGGCTCATCCCGTACTTGGCGGCCAGCAGCGGGATGACCGGCCGGGCCTCGCGCGGCGCATGCGGGTCCAGCTCGAAGGAGCGGTGGACGACCTCCACCTCGTCGCGGTGCGGGAAGGCCGCCAAGGCCTTCTCGAACCGGGCCTTGCCGATGTAGCACCACGGGCAGTTGATGTCGCTCCACACTTCGACGCGCACGGCGCGGCACTCCTTCCAGCCTTGCGCGGCCCTTCCGCGCGAACACCTACCGGAACGCGGCCGTCCGCATGAATATTTCTTGTCCTGAAATATTCAGGTGCGGTAGGCGCGACCCAGCCGGGAGGATGGCCGGTGAAATGGCCGTCGTGTCCGTCCGTCTCCGAGGTCCGCTGTGGGGGAGTCGCCGTGTCGCTGTCCTTCGAGTTCGTCCGCCGCCTGGACGGCCTGGTCTACCGCTTCCGCCAGGACGGCGTGTTCAACGGCAGGCCGTCATTCAAGCGGGTGGACCTGGACGTGTGGTGCCGCCGGCTGCCCGAGCGCGGCTGGTGCACCGTCGGCGCCGACGGTATCGGCAACGGCTGGCCGCTGCTCGGGCAGACCGGGGAGGAGGAGTTCCCGCCCCTCGGCCCCTGGCGCAGTTGGAAGGCCGGCAAGTCCTACCTCTATGACGTCCGCCGCACTGACGAGCCGACCGAGGCCTCGCCGGAGGGCTGAGCGGAGGCGACCAGCCGCCGCAGGGCGGCGTGGCCGGGCGGCGGTCGGCGTGCAGCCCCACCGCCGGGGAGCGGGAAGTCGGTCCGGCCGACTTCCGGCTCCGGCGTGCTCCTGGCGCCCGGCGTCGGCGGGGAGCCGTCAGCAGGAGAGGTTGCCGCCGCCCACGCTCGTGCCGAGCACGCCCACGAACTTCCTGAACAGGTTGATCCGGTCGTTGCGCTGATCCGGGTTCTTGCCGTCGCACTCCAGGGCGCCGTTGATGCTGCGGATGGTCTCGCCAAAGCCCCGGTTGTTGACGATGGCGTCGTGTCCGGTCATCGTCCCGGCACCCTTCTGGCTGTTCCAGAACCAGAGGCCGGTCTTCCAGGCGACGGCCGGGTCCCTCTCCACCCGGTACGGGTCGTGCAACAGGTCGATGTGCAGGGCGTCGCCGGCGGCCTTGTAGTTGAAGTTCCAGCTGAGCTGCAGCGGCCCGCGGCCGTAGTAGGCGGAGCGCCCGGCCGGGCAGCCGTACGGCTGGGAGGTGTCGCAGTAGTGCGGGTAGTTGGCGGTGTTCTGCTCGACGACGTACCTGAGACCGCCGGTCTCGTGGCTGACGTTGGCGAGGAAGGCCGCGGCCTCGCGCTTGCGGGTGGCGGTGTCGCCGGTGGTGGTGAAGCCGGGGTAGGCGCTCAGGGCGTCGGTCAGGCCCTTGTACGTGTAGAAGGGGTTCCGGTTCGGGAACATCTGGTTGAACTGGGCCTGGCTGACCACGAATGACCCGGCCGCGGCCGCCTGGGTGGCCGTCGGCCCGGCCAGGGCGACGGTGCTGAGAACGGCGGCCGCGGCGGCCGTGGACAGGGCGCGGGAAAGCTTCATCGTTCCTCAACTTTGTTGTCAGGGATGGAGTTTCACCGACGTGCTTCGCTCTCGAAGCACCGGGGCCATCGTGGTCGGAGGTGGCCCGGCCCTGAACGCTTCCCAGGTCTAAACCACTCGTTAGGGTGATATCCGATCGAAGCGCCGGGGCGTCGTCCGCTGCAGGCTGATCATCCGGCCGTCACGCCCACCGGATAGCCTCGTCCGCGCACGGGGAACGAGCGGACACGGCGCGACCGGGGGCAGGGCATGGCGCACACTGACGGCGAGAGCGACGAGCGCCTGGCGGCCGAGGGGGAGGTGGCCCTCGCCCGGCTCGCGATCGACTCCGGAGACCTCGTGCACGCCGCCGAACACCTCTCCGACGCCATCGTCGCCGATCCCCAACTGCCCGAACTCCACGAGGCGCTGGCCGAACTGTGTGCGCGCGCGGGCGGCCCGGCCGCGGCACGCGAGCTGTTCCCGCTGGGCGGTGAGGTCTACCTGGGCGCCGTCGTCTGCCGCGCCCACGTGGAGGCCGCGGCCGGAGGCTGGGACACCGCCGTCGGCCTGCTCGCCTCGGCGATCCAGTACGAGCCGGCCCGCCCCTGGGCGCACACCGCCTGGCTCGCCCGCGAGGACCTGCCCGCCCTGGTCGATCCGGACGCCGTCGCCCAGGCGGTGGCCCGCGCGGCCGGCGCCCTGCCCGACCCGCTGCCCGACGAACTCGCCGACGCCGTCCGGCCCTTCGACGACTTCGTGCGGGCCGTGCTGGCCCGCCACGACGAGCACGCCCTGCTGCTGGCGCTGGCCTCCGGCCTGACCCGCCGCCTCGGTGCCACCGCCCGGGCCGTCGAACTCGCCCGGCGCGCCCACCGGTTGGCCCCCGGCCACCTGCCCGCCGTGATGCTCGGCAACGCCCTGCGCTCCGACGGGCAGCCCGAGGCGGCGATCGCCGTCTGGGAGGCCGAACTCGCTCGGGATGCACCGGACGGGGACAACTCCGCCGGCTACCTCGCCGTCGACGTCGCCGAGCTGTACGGCGCCCTCGGCCGCCCCGCCGACGGCCTGCCCTGGCTGGACCGGGTGCTCGCCACCGCCCCCGCCCACCCCAAGGCCGCCCCGGCCCGGTACGGCCTGCGCCACGCCGTGGACGGGGACCCGGCGCACCTGCTCGACCTGGCCGACCACCACCGCGCCCACCCCGACCACGTGTACGCCCTGGAGCTGCTGGAGCGGCTCAGCCACCGCCGGCCCTGGCTCGGCATGGTCTCCGGCGCCACCGAGGCCACGGTCAACGTCCTCCACCAAGTGCTCGGCGCCGAGGGCACCGGCCGCGACACCGAGATCGAGTGCACCGTCTCCGCCGTCGAGCCGCCCAGCTCGGTGCTGGCCGTCCAGCTCGCGCTGCCGCGCGCCACCGTCACGTACCGGTCGGTGGGCGAGCCCGACCCCCGACTGCCGCTGACCGAACCCACCACCCGGATCTGGTCCTGGGACGGCACCGACCCGAGCCCGGCCGTCGCCCCGCCCGCCGGGTCGAGCGCCGAACTCGTCCGGGCCACCGCCGAGTTCGTCTGGCCGACCGTCCCCGCTGCCTACGACCACGCCGTCCGGCTGGCCGGGCTGCCACTGGGCGAACTGCTCGGCGTGCTGGTCCACCCGCCGCTGCCCCGGGAGGACGACCTCGGCCGCGCGCTGCTCGCCCACCAGCCCGAACTGTGGGTGCGCGCCGTCCAGGCCTTCGCCTGCCTCGGCATCGCCCACCACCGCACCGACCAGCCGTGGGAAGGCTCCGAGCGCCGCCGCGTGCTGCGCGACCTGCTGCTCGGGCCGGAGGACTGGGCGGTCGAGGCGGCCGGCTTCGCCCTGGTCGCGATCGGCTGGACGCACCCCGGGACCCGGGCCGACATCGCCGGGCTGCTGCACCGGCGGCTGGAGCACAGCGCCCGCGCCCGCCGTACCCGCGTGGTGACGATCCTTCGCTCGCTCGCCGCCCTGGTGCTCGCCGCGCCGTGGACGGACCCGGCCGACCGCGACCTCGCCCGCCGCCTGCTGGCGGAGGAGGACGGCCGGGACGCCGGCGAGCGCGAGGCCGAGGAGGAGCCGGCCCCGGCGGCGGAGGCGGTGGAACCGACCGATCCGCAGCGACCCCGGCCCCGAGCCGGCCTGATCCGCCGGCTCTTCGGCCGCGCCCAGGACAGCTGAGGCACGCCCCCGGCCAGGCCCGTCGTCACACCCCCGGCAACGGCTCCTGCTCCACCTCGAACCGCGCCACCCGCTCCGCCGGGTCGCGGCACTCCGGACCCAGCCGCAGCATCCGCGACTCCGGGTCGTGCAGCGGCCGGTGGCAGCGGCGGCAGGTGACCCGGGACCGGAGGGCCTGCGCGGTGTCCGTACCGGGGAGCGGCTCAGGGCTGGTCATGGGGAGACGGTAGCCGCCCGGAAGGGGAAACGGGCCTCGCCGTGTGGCAGCTCCGCCGCGCACCCGCGCCGCCGCGTACCCCGTCAGCCGCGGACGGACCGTCGGGAGCGGACGTGAAAGGATCCGCTCCATGGCCACGGACCGCAGCAGCGCAGGAGACCCGGCGCGCACCCTCGCCCTGCTCTGGGGCCTGACCGCCGAGGAGAAGCCCGGCCGGCGCGGCCCGAAGCAGACCCGCTCGACCCGCGAGATCGCCGCCGCGGCGATCGCCCTGGCCGACACCGAGGGCGTGGACGCCGTCACCATGCGCAGGGTCGCCCAGGAGCTGGGGCTCTCCCCGATGGCGCTCTACACCTACGTCCCCGGCAAGGCCGAACTGCTCGACCTGATGCTGGACACCGTCTACGCCACGATGCCCCGCAGCACCCCGGCCGACGACGGCTGGCGGGCCAGGGTCACCGCCGTCGCCGACGACAACCGGGCGCTGTTCGCCGCCCACCCCTGGGTCGCCGCCGTCTCCACCAGCCGCCCGCCGCTCGGCCCCGGTCTGATGGCCAAGTACGAGTACGAGCTGCGCGCCTTCGAGGGCACCGGCCTGCCGGACGTCGAACTGGACGCGGCGCTGACCCACCTGCTCGGCTTCGTGCAGACCTGCGCCCGGATGGCCGCCGACGAGCGCGCCGCCCAGCAGGACAGCGCGCTGACCGACGAGCAGTGGTGGCAGGCCAACGCAGAGCTGCTCGCCCGGGTCTTCGACCCCGAGCGCTACCCGGTCGCCGCCCGCGTCGGCGCTGCCGCCGGGCAGGCCCACGGCGGCGCGTACAGCCCGGAGCACGCGTACGCCTTCGGGCTCGGCCGGGTGCTGGACGGGCTGGCCGCGCTGATCGAGGCGCGGTAGCTCAGGAAGCGCCGGAGCGACGAACCCGGCAGCCGGGTGTCCCCGCGCGCTGCCGTGATCGACACGGTCCAGGCCGCCGGCGTCGCACCCGCTACCCGGCCGGCCGGCTGGTCGACCGCCCGAGCGCCCGACCGTTCGGCCACCCGACCGTTCCGCCGACCGGATCCGCCCGCGCGGCGCCGGGCGCCTGCACCGGGGGAGAAGGGGCCTGAGACACCGGCTTGGCCAGTGGAAACGCCGACCAGGTCCAGCATGCAAGCAATGTCATGACCAAAATCCGGAAACGGAGATGACAGGTCACCCTCCCGCCCGCTACCGTCACCTCGATACATCGCGCGCGCGGGAGGGCACTCGGCCATGCCACAGACAACCCAGCAGGACAGCGGCCGAGGCCTCTGGTACGGCATGGCGGCCTACGGCATCTGGGGGCTCTTCCCCCTGTTCTGGCCGCTGCTGGAGCCCGGCGCCGCCGACGACATCCTGGCCAACCGGATGGTCTGGTCCCTGGTCGCCGTGGTCCTGATGCTGGTCGCCCAGCGGCACTGGAGCTGGATACGCCCGCTGCTGCGCCAGCCGCGCCGGCTCGCCATGCTGGCCGGCGCGGCCGTGGTGATCTCCGTCAACTGGGGCGTCTACATCTGGGCCGTCAACAACGACCACGTCGTCGAGACCAGCCTCGGCTACTTCATCAACCCGCTGGTCACCATCGCCTTCGGCGTCCTGGTGCTCAAGGAGCGGCTGCGCGGCGTCCAGTGGACGGCCGTCGGCATCGGCGCCGCCGCCGTCGCGGTGCTGACCGTCGCGTACGGGCGGCTGCCCTGGATCGCGCTCGTCCTGGCGCTCTCCTTCGCCACCTACGGCCTGCTGAAGAAGCAGGTCGGGCTGAGCGGGCTGGAGAGCCTGGCCGCGGAGAGCGCCTTCATGTTCCCCTTCGCCCTCGGCTACCTGGTCTACCTGGAGCTCAGCGGCCACGGCACCTTCGGGCACACGGTGCCGGGCTCGTACGGCTGGGGGCACTCCGCCCTGCTGATGCTCAGCGGCGTGATCACCGCGATCCCGTTGCTGTTCTTCGGCGCGGCGGCGGTGCGGGTGCCGCTGACCGTGCTCGGGCTGCTGCAGTACCTCGCGCCGGTGTTCCAGTTCCTGATCGGCGTCGCGGTCTTCCACGAGTCGATGCCGCCCGCTCGCTGGGCCGGGTTCGCCCTGGTCTGGGCCGCGCTCGCGCTGCTCACCTGGGACGCGCTGCGCCAGGTGCGGGCAGATCGCGCCGGGCGGGCCGCGCTCCGTCCGCAGCCCGCCCCGGCGGAGCCGGAAACCGTCACGCGCTGACGACGCCGCTCACGTGCTCACACCCCTCATGCCGGTGCCGTTCACGCGTTGACGTCCCGGCTGGTGAACCGCGACCAGGCCGCCGAGCCGAACACGGCGACGTACGCGGCCTGCAGCCCGAGGTCCTTCAGTACGCCGTCCCAGTACATCGGTTCGCGCAACAGGTCGGAGAAGCTCATCCAGTAATGGGTGAAGAGGAACGGCCGGATCGCGTCCAGCTGCGGGAAGGAGTCCAGGATCTGCACGGTGATCACCAGGCCGACGGTCGCGGCCATCGCCGCGATGCCGCTGCCGGTGAGGGTCGAGACGAACAGCCCGATCGCCACCAGCCCGGCCAGGGAGACCGCGACCACCGCGGCCACCAGCACCGCCCGCAGCAGCGCGTCGGCGAAGCCGATGGTGTCCCCGGAGATCAGCGTCACCTCGCCGAGCGGGAACAGCGCGGCGCCGGTGGCCAGCGCCGCCACCGCGACCGCCGCCGTCGCGGCCAGGCAGAACACCAGCCCGGCGGTGAACTTGGCGGCCAGCAGCCTGGTCCGCCCGGCCGGGGCGACCAGCAGGTAGCGCAGCGTCCCGGTGGCGGCCTCGCCCGCGACGGAGTCCCCGGCCACCACGCCGACCGTCATCGGCAGGAAGACCGGCAGGGCCACGGCCAGCGCCGTGAACACCAGGAACAGGCCGTTCTGGGTCGTCTGCGCGATGAAGCTCGGTCCGCCGCCGCCCCCGTGCGGGCTGTCGGTGTTGAGCTTGACGATCACGCCGATCAGGATCGGCAGCACCGCCAGGATGCCCAGCAGCACCTTGGTGCGCAGCCGGCGGAAGGTCAGATGCAGCTCGTTGCGGAACAGCGCCAGGAACCCGGCCGCGGTCTGCGGCCGACGGCCTGCCACCGTCACCGCCTCAGCCTGCGACATCGAAGCCCTCCCCGGTCAGCGCCACGAAGGCGTCCTCCAACGTGCCCCGCTCCAACCCGAATCCGTGCACCCGCACCCCGGCCTCGACCAGGGCCGCGCACAGCTTGGGCAGCACCTCGTCGCCCTGCGGGCCCAACTCGCCGTCCACCCGGCCCTCGCCGGGCACCAGTGAACCCACCTGGTGCCCGGCCAGCACCTCGACGGCCCGCGCCACGTCCGGAGTGCGGACCACCAGCCGGCCCTGGGCCCGGGCGGCAAGCTCGGCGACGGTGCCCTGCACCAGCAGCCGGCCCCGGGACATCACCGCGGCGTGGGTGCAGACCTGCTCGATCTCGTCCAGCAGGTGCGAGGAGAGGAAGACCGTGGTGCCCTCCGCCGCGACCTCCCGCACCAGCGCCCGGATCTCCCGCATGCCCTGCGGGTCGAGGCCGTTGGTCGGCTCGTCCAGCACCAGCAGCTCGCGCGGCTGCAGGAGCGCGGAGGCCAGGCCCAGGCGCTGCTTCATCCCCAGGGAGTAGGCGCGGGCCTTCTTCCCCGCCGCGGCGCTCAGACCGACCCGCTCCAGCGCGGCGTCCACCCGCTGCCGGCGGGTGCGCGGGTCGGCGGTCGGGTCTGCGGAGTCGAAGCGGACCAGGTTGTCCCGGCCGGACAGGAAGCCGTACAGCGCCGGGCCCTCGATCAGCGCGCCCACCCGGGGCAGCACGGTGCCGACGGACCGAGGCATCGACTCGCCGAGCACGGTGGCCACGCCGGAGGTGGGGGTGATCAGGCCCATCAGCATCCGGATGGTGGTGGTCTTGCCGGAGCCGTTAGGGCCGAGGAAGCCGAACACCGAGCCGCGCGGCACGGTCAGGTCCAGGCCGTCCACAGCGAGCTGGCCGCCGCGGAAGCGCTTGGTCAGACCGCGGGTCCTGATCACGTCGCCGGCGGAGTCGACGGCGGCGGAGGCAGCGGAAGCGGAAGGCGTGGGAGCGGCGGAAGGAGCAGGAGCAGCGGAAGGAGCAGGAGGAGCGGAAGGAGCGGGGGCCGGGCGCGGTGCGGCGCCCGTACCCCCGCCCGACTCCGTAACGTCCCCCGTTACGGGAGTCCCGGTCATCCGTCAGTTCACCCCGGCGGCGTGCTGGAGGACCGGCAGGGTCACCGCGCCGGCGAAGACCCGGCCGTCGTCGGTGAGCAGGACGTTGACGACCTTGGTGCTGATCAGCGTTCCACCGCCGACGGGCTTGCCGAGCGACTTGGCCAGCGCCTGCGGGTTGAGCGACTGGCCGTGGCCCTTGCCCTGGCCGCCGTCGCTCTTGGGTCCACCGGCGGGCGCCCCGACCGCGCTGGGCAGCCGGGTCGAGACCACGGCCGTCCAGCCCTCGCCGATCACGTTCACGCCGCCGTGGTCACCGGCGGCCCCGGCCTTCGGAGCCCCGGCCCCGGTCTCGTGGCCCTTGGCCGCCTCGTCCGCCTTCCGCTCCGTCACCTTGGCGCCCTTGGGCACCGTGAACTCGAAGGTCTTGGCGGCGGGCGCGGCGAAGGACACGTCGGTGAAGTGCACGTCCAGGACGGTGGAGCCGTCGGTGGACTTCACCACCACCGCGAGCGGTACGCCGTTGTCGGCGGCCACCGAGATCCGCACCTCGGCGACGGTCGAGCCGGACTGGGTCGGCTTGACGCTCAGCTGGTACGCGTTCTGCCCGGCCACCTTGGCCGTCCCGGCCACGGTGACGGCGGTGGTGCCGGCGCTCGCGGTCAGGAACTGCCGGGCGGCCTCCTGCGGAGTGGTCGGCACCCCGGTCATCGGTGCCCCGGTCAGCGGTGCCCCGGGCTGGTGCCCGGCCGCCGGACGCCCGGTCAGGTGCAGGGCGCTGTTGGTCGAGCTGTCCCAGGCCCAGCTCTGGTCACCGTTGTGGACCAGGCTGTAGCCCGCCATGTCCTCCATCAGGTCGACCCGCTGGCGGTCCGGCCCGTCCACCGCGACCCGCAGGGTCTGGTCCCCGCCGAGCAGGCCGAGCAGCTTGGCCTCGGGGTCGGCCGAGGACCCGCCGCCCCGGCCACCGCCGTGCCCGGCCGCCGCGGCGAGCCCGCCGGCCCCGCTCAGCAACTGGCCGGGCAGCCCGAGGTCGGTGGAGACCGACACCGTCCCGGACAGCGCCTGGGCGTCCGACCCGAGCGCCTTGGCCACCAGCTGCTCCGCCGAGAGGGCGGGCAGGTCGGGCGGGGAGTCGGCGGCCAGCGCGGGCACCAGCCCGATCCCGGTCGCGATCACCGCGGCCACGGCGAGCGGCACCCCGGCCCGTGCCAGGGCGCGCCGCCGCGAACGGAACGGCACCCCACCCTCCTGCTGCTCCCCCGCCGCCGTCTCATCGATCATGACGTCCTCAACCCCTCCACGAATCCGGATTGGCACTGCCCCTCCATTAGAGGTCGACGGCGGTGCCCCGTCATCGCCCTGGAGGGGCAGATCGGGGTGAACCTGGTGGGTATTCCGACCCTGAGACGGCCTCAGGGTCGGCTCCTCCGAACGTACGACACCTGGCGTAGGGTCGCGCCATGGACGGAACCGCCGTGGACGCAAGCAACACCCCGACCGCGAACGCGATGCGGCGCGCCCTGCGCCGCGCCCGTGACGGCGTCGCGCTGGACGTGACCGAGGCCGCCGTACTGCTCCAGGCCAGAGGCGAGGACCTGCGCGACCTGTGCGCCGGCGCCGCCCGGCTGCGCGACGCCGGGCTGGAGGCGGCCGGCCGTCCCGGCGTCATCACCTACTCCAAGAGCGTCTTCATCCCGCTCACCCGGCTCTGCCGCGACAAGTGCCACTACTGCACCTTCGCCACCGTCCCCGGCAAGCTGCGCCGGGCCGCTCGCGGCACGGTGGGGGCACCTCCCGGGCGAAGCCTGGGGGCGTTCATGTCCCCGGACGAGGTGCTGGAGGTCGCCCGGCGCGGGGCCGAACTCGGCTGCAAAGAAGCTCTGATCACACTCGGCGACAAGCCCGAGGACCGCTGGCCCGAGGCCCGCGAGTGGCTGGACGCGCACGGCTACGACGACACCGTCGCCTACGTCCGGGCGATGTCGATCCGGATCCTGGAGGAGACCGGCCTGCTGCCGCACCTCAACCCCGGGGTGCTGAGCTGGACGGACTTCCAGCGGCTCAAGCCGGTCTCCGCGTCGATGGGCATGATGCTGGAGACCACCGCCACCCGGCTGTGGAGCGAGCCCGGCGGCCCGCACCACGGCTCCCCGGACAAGGAACCGGCCGTGCGGCTGCGGGTGCTGGAGGACGCCGGCCGCAGCTCCGTCCCGTTCACCAGCGGCCTGCTGATCGGCATCGGAGAGACCTACGAGGAGCGCGCCGAGTCGCTGTTCGCGCTGCGCAAGGTCTCCCGGGCGTACCACGGCATCCAGGAACTGATCCTGCAGAACTTCCGCGCCAAGCCGGACACCGCGATGCGCGGCATGCCGGACGCCGAACTGGACGAGCTGGTCGCCACGGTGGCGGTGGCCCGGCACCTGCTGGGCCCGACCGCGTGCCTCCAGGCGCCGCCGAACCTGGTGGACGGCGAGTACGAGCGGCTGATCGCGGCCGGCATCGACGACTGGGGCGGCGTCTCCCCGCTCACCCCGGACCACGTCAACCCCGAGCGGCCCTGGCCGCAGATCGACATGTTGGCCGAGCGTTCGGCCGCGGCCGGCTTCGAGCTGCGCGAACGCCTCGCCGTCTACCCCGAGTACGTGCTGCGCGGCGAACCCTGGCTGGACCCGCGGGTGCTGCCGCACGTGCGCGCCCTGGCCGACCCAGCCACCGGACTGGCGAACCCGGACGCGGAGGTCCGCGGCCTGCCCTGGCAGGAGCCCGAGGACCTCCCGGAGGCGTACGGGCGCACCGACCTGCACACCGCCATCGACACCGAGGGCCGCACCGGCGACCGCCGGGCCGACTTCGAGGACGTGTACGGCGACTGGGAGGCGCTGCGCGAACAGGTGCTCGCGAAGGGCGCGCCCGAGCGCCTCGCGGGCGACCTGCGCGAGGCCCTGGCGGTGGCCGCCGACGACCCGACCCGGCTCACCGACGACCACGCGCTGGCCCTGTTCCACGCGGACGGCCCGGCCCTGGACGCGCTGTGCCGGATCGCCGACGACGTCCGGCGGGCGGCAGTGGGGGACGAGGTCACCTACTGCGTCACCCGGAACATCAACTTCACCAACGTCTGCTACACGGGCTGCCGCTTCTGCGCCTTCGCTCAGCGCCGCACCGACGCCGACGCCTACACCCTCTCCCTGGCGCAGGTCGCCGAACGGGCCGCCCAGGCCTGGGAGGTGGGCGCCACCGAGGTGTGCATGCAGGGCGGCATCCACCCGGACCTGCCCGGCACCGCCTACTTCGAGATCGCCCGCGCGGTGAAGGAGCGGGTGCCCGGCATCCACGTGCACGCCTTCTCGCCGATGGAGGTGGCCAACGGGGCCACCCGGACCGGCCTTTCGATCCGCGACTGGCTGCAGCGCGCGAAGGAGTCGGGCCTGGACACCATCCCGGGCACCGCCGCCGAGATCCTGGACGATGACGTCCGCTGGGTGCTCACCAAGGGCAAGCTGCCGGCCGCGACCTGGGTGGAGGTGGTCACCACCGCGCACGAGCTGGGCATCCGCTCGTCCTCCACGATGATGTACGGGCACGTGGACACCCCGGAGCACTGGCTCGGCCACCTGCGGCTGCTCGCCGACATCCAGCGGCGCTCCCTGGAGAACGGCAGCGGCGGCTTCACCGAGTTCGTCACCCTGCCGTTCGTGCACACGAACGCCCCGGTCTACCTGGCCGGCATCGCCCGGCCCGGCCCGACCGCCCGGGACAACCGCGCGGTGGTCGCCATGGCCCGGCTGCTGCTGCACCCGCTCATCCCCAACATCCAGACCAGCTGGGTCAAGCTGGGCGCGGAGGGCGCGGCCGAGATGCTCCGCTCGGGCGCCAACGACCTCGGCGGCACGCTGATGGAGGAGACCATCTCGCGGATGGCCGGGTCGGCGTACGGCAGCTACAAGTCGGTGCGCGACCTCCAGGCGATCGCCGAGGCGGCGGGCCGCCCGCACCGCCAGCGCACCACCCTGTACGGCGAGGTGCCGGCCGAGCGGCGGGCGGCGGCGCTGGCCTCGGACGGCCACCTGCCGGAGCTGCTGCCCGTCCTGGACTGACGCCGGTCACGGGTCCCGGCCGCCGTCGCGACGGCGGTGGCCGGGGTGGGGAACCGAAGTGCGAGGGACGCCGTCGTTCCGCTCGCGTCTTCGAATACAGTGCCAGGGCGCGCGCCGCGGCCGTGCGTCGCGCGGACCCCACCCCCGACCCCGACGAAAGGCGCCCCGTCGTGATGCCCCTGTGGTCACGCGCCCAGCAGCAGGACTTCCGCAGCCGGGTGCGCGGCTGCCTGCTCGGCGGTGCCATCGGTGACGCGCTCGGCGCCGGCGTCGAGTTCGAGTCGCTGGAGAAGATCAGAGCCCACCACGGCCCCCGGGGCGTCACCGGCTACGTCCCCGCGTACGGGCGCACCGGCGCCGTCACCGACGACACCCAGCTCAGCCTGTTCACCGTGGACGGCCTGATACGGGCCCACATCCGGCGTGACACCGGCAGCTGGCACCCGCCCACCGACCTCCACCTGGCCTACCTGCGCTGGGCCGCCACCCAGCGCGACTGGGGCCCGGACGAGCGCCGCCCCGACCTCGGCTGGCTCGGCCGTGAGGAGTGGCTGTACGCCCAGCGCGCCCCCGGCCAGGGCTGCCTGACCGGCCTGAGCGGCCCGGACGGCGAGCGGCTCGGCACCGTGGAGCGGCCCAAGAACCCGCACTCCAAGGGCTGCGGCACGGTGGTGCGGGCGGCGCCGTTCGGACTGCTCACCACCTGGGAGCCGGGCCTGGTGTTCCAGCTCGCGGTGGAGTGCTCGGTGCTCACCCACGGCCATCCGACCGGCTACCTGGCGGCGGGCGCCTTCGCCGTGATCGTCCAGTCGGTGGCCCGCGGCGGCACCCTGGAGGAGGGAGTCCACCTCGCGCTGGCGCTGCTCTCCGAACGGCAGGCGCACGAGGAGACCACGGCCGCGCTGCGGGCCGCGCTGGACGCCGTCCGGGGCGGCGAGCCGTCCGCCGAGCGGGTCGAGGCGCTGGGGGAGGGCTGGGTCGCCGAGGAGGCGCTGGCGATCGCGGTCTACTGCGCACTGGTGGCCCACGACGTGCGCTCGGGACTGCTGCTGGCCGTCAACCACTCCGGGGACAGCGACTCCACCGGCGCGATCTGCGGCAACCTGCTCGGGGTGCTGCACGGCGACACCGCGCTGCCGCCGGGCCTGGTGGCCGGGCTGGAGGGCCGCGGCGCGATCCTCGAACTCGCCGACGACTTCGCGCTGGAGCTGATGCACGGGACGGAACTGCACGACCGGCGCACCCCGGAGGGTCTGAACTGGTCGGTCCGGTACCCGGTGGCACACTGAACGAACGGTCCGGGAACGGCGGTCGCCCGCAGCACAGGCCGCCGACAGGGGCGACGGACTGCGCCACGGGCGACACCTCCGAGCGCGGAACCCGGTCAGACCTCGCCGAAGGCGCCCGCCGCCGTGGCGGCGGCGAACGCGTTCCAGGCTTCGGTGGAGAAGTGCAGCTGCGGGCCGAGCGGATCCTTGGAGTCCCGGACCGCGACCGCCCCGGCGTCCGGTCCGGCGATCTCGACGCAGGCGCCCTGACCGCCGCTGTAGCTGCTCTTGCGCCAAGGGGTTCCGTGCTCGGAGGCGTTGCTCATTCGTGGTATTCCTTTTCGATGTCGGCTATCAGCGACCGGGTCTCCGCCACACCGAGTGCGGCCGCTCTCAGGTAGTCGTAGAGACCGGTATAGCGGCGCACGTCGGCTTCCTTCTCGAGGTAGAGATCGCTCGTCACACCTTCGAAGTAGACAACCGTGGAATCGGCTGACTCCGGGAACTCCAGCAGGGAGAATGTCCCGGTCATGCCGGGGTGGGCTCCGTGTGAGAACGGGATCACCTGGATGGTGATGTTCGGACGCATGCTGAGCTCCAGCATGTGCTGCAACTGCCGGGCCATGACCTCGCGGCTGCCGACCTCGCGGCGCAGCGCCGCCTCGTCTATGACGGTCCACAGGCTGCCGAGCTGGTTCTCGCCGTGGATGCGCTCCTGGCGCTTCATCCGGACCTGCACCCGGCGCTGCACCGCGATCGCGTCGGTGTCCGGCTGGGTGCCCTCGACCACGGCCTGGGCGTACTGCTCGGTCTGCAGCAGCCCCGGGATGAAGGAGGACTCGTAGGCGCGGATCGAGGAGGCCTCGGCCTCCAGGCCGATGTAGACGCTGTACGGAGTCGGCATGTCGTTGAAGTCGTGCCACCAGCCGCGCTGGCGGGACTCCTTGGCCATCTCCATCAGGCTGGTGCGCATCTGCTCGTCGGACACGTTGTAGACGTCGCAGAGGTCCCGAACGTCGCGCTGGCTGATGCTGCGACGGCCGTTCTCCAGTCGGCTGATCTTCGACTGGGAGACCATCAGCCGGCCGGCCACCTCCTCCGCCGTCATCCCGAGGCCCTCGCGGAGTTTGCGCAGCTCCGAGCCGAGGCGCCGGCGGCGCACGGTGGGATTGATGTTCGCGGACACGTCGACCTCCGGCCGGACCTCTGGTGATCGTTGGAACGGCAGTCCTCGGAACACTTCGGACATTGGGACCAACCCCCCTGACTTGGAGCAGCATGACACCTTGGGCCAGGCCGGCGCCGGGGAATCACAGCAGCGCAGTAGAACAGACCATCGGAAAAGCGCTTCTGTGAGACAGCGAGTGCCCCCAGGTGGTAGTGCGGCTCGACGATTCGAACCGGACCTTGCCGAAGGCCTATGCCGGGCCCCCGGGAACGGCAGAGGGGCGGTCGCCGGGCGACTTGCGTCGCGGGGCGACCGCCCCTCGGTGCTTCTGGTGGTGCCTTCTGGTTCCTTCTGGTGCGTTTTCCTTCTGGTGCGTCCCGGCGCCTCGGCGCGGCTCCGGCTGCGGTGCACCGCGGGCGACGTGCCGTCAGCGGCTGCCCGGATCAACGCCCACCGGGACCAGCGGTCGCTCCCGGAGCGACGACCGTGCCGACGGCCCTCCTGGCGGCCGGACCGACGGCCCCGGCCGGGACCGGTGGTCGACCCGGATCAGCGGACCGCGACCCGAGGGGCGGCGACCCGCCCGCCCGGGGCCCGGCTCGCAACGCGGGCCCCGGAGCGCCCGGCGGCGGTCCCGGCTCCCTGGGAAGAACGGTTCTGCTGCGCCGGCAGGCCGTTCTGCACGTCCATCACGGCGTGCGCGACCATCCCGCCGAGCGGGTCGTACCGGATCAGATCGCGCAGTCGCGACCGCGAGGACCGGCCCTCGTTGCCCGGGTACAGGTGCTTGCCCAGCCCCACCGAGTGGGCCAGCGCGGCCAGCGCGGCCGTCCGCGGGTCCGGCGGCACGCCGGTGCGGATCGCGGCGTCCAACCGCTGCTTGATCGCGGCGTTGGTGCAGTCGTCGGACGCCTGGTACCTGGTCGTCGGCAGCACCCCGCACACCTGGCCCGGCACGGCGGTGACCATGCCGCAGCGCTCCAGGTGCGCCAGGTACGTCTGCCGCAACCCCAGTCGGGGCCCGCCGATCCAGTGCGCCGCGCGGACCGGGCTGCCGCGTCGGCGCAGCAGCTCCAGTGCGTGGTCAAGGGTCGGGTCGCCGGTCGGCCGTGCGAGCACGACGGCGATCCGGTCTCCCTCCGGTACGATCCGTCCGGCCAGGGACAGCTCGACGAGCTGCGCCCCGGCGAGTCCGAGGTCGAGGGTCTGCGGCTGCGCCGTGGTGCCCGTGGTCGGGTCCAAAGCGAGCAGCAAGAGTTCCTCGGGAACAGTTCTGCGGCTCTTGCCCATCCAAGCCTCCCCGCGTGGATGAGAGACAGGGTGACGCCTCTCACACGGGCTTGTCGAGTACGCCTCCGAATCGTGACCTTGCGGTGAAGGCGCGGAACCGGCGGGCGCAGCCCCGGCGTCTGACCGTTGAACAGGCCGCGGTGCGGCCGTGCGGCGGCAATACGCGCCGGTCGGGCGGGGTGTGCGCGGCCGCTCGCCCGCATGTGGCGGAGACTGTACAGGTACACGGGGCGGGGCGTCGGCTTCCCGAAATCGGGTCTGCCGGTGCCCCGCCGGGCGTTGAGGAGGCTGGGATACGTGGGCGAGTCCCCCGACAGGGTGCTGAGGGACGGCGAGCGGGAGCAGGACGGCGAACGCGAGCGGACCGGGGCGAAGGCCGACACGGCCGAGGGCGCCGACGGCGGGTCGACCGGTCGGACGGCTGCCGGGGCGTCAGCCCTGGGCGCCGCCAAGGCGCCTACGGGGACCACCGCCGAGTCCCCGACCGAGTCCCCGGCCGAGGCGTCCGCCGAGCCCTCCTCCGACGTGCCCGCCGAGGAGCCGGCCGCGGGGTCCAAGGGTGGCTCGACCGTGCAGATCCGTGTCCGTGATGTGGACAGTCGGACGACGATGCTGCGGCTGCCGGTGGACGACAAGACCACCGCGCTGCGGCTGCCCGAGGGCCTGCTGAAGGCCGTGGACGACAAGTCTCCCGAGGACAAGGCCGAGAAGGAGGAGCCGACTGCGACGGCCGACGCGGCGAAGGGGACGGTTGAGCGCACGTCCGGCGCCGACCCGCGTCTCGCCATGCGGACGGGTGCTTCGGCGGCCGCCAAGGGCGCGCGGCCGTCCGGCAAGGCCGCCGCCGAGCCCTCCGGCAAGGGCGCTGTCGAGGCGTCCGAGAAGGGCGCCGAGAGGGTCGCCGACAAGAGGGCCGAGAAGGCTGAGGAGGCGGCGGAGCGGCCCGCCGTGAAGGACGGTTCCGGGCCCGACACGCCGGAGAAGGGGAAGCCCGCGGCCGACCCCACGAAGTCCCGCGACACGACGGAGCGGGTGAAGCCGGCGGAGAAGGCCGACACGCCCGAACCCGTGGGATCCGGGGAGGCCGCCGAGTCCGCGGACACCGACGGGGCCGACGGGGCTGACGGGGCCTACGACCCGACCAAAACCATGCTGCTCACCAAGCCGTCGGTGCCGACCGGCAAGCCCGGCAAGCCCGGCAAGCCCGGCAAGCCCGTCGAGACCGGCAAGTCCGTCGAGACCGGCCAGGGCGACAAGGACGGCAAGAACGGCAAGAACGAGAAGGACGGCAAAAGCGACCAGGCCGGGAAGCCGGGGAAGCCCACGCCTCCGGGCACCCCCGCCACCCCCGCCGCTCCGGCCGCTCCGGCCGCCGGCACCGTACCCGAGCCCGTCCCCGCGCCGGCGCCCAAGCCAGTCGCCAAGCCCGTCCCCGATCCCGGCCCGGCGCCCAGGCCGCTGCCCGAGCCCGACCCCCGGCCGGCGCCGCCCGTCCTGCCGCCGCCCGTCCTGCCGCCGCCCGTCCCGCCGCTGCCCGGCCCCGAGCCGCTGCCCTCGCCCGAGAACACGGCCGAGGCGATGGAAGTCCTCGCCTCCCTCAACGCCCGTCCGGTCTCCCCGCTGCGCCGCGCCCTCAAGCGGATCACCATCTGGACGGTCTTCCTGGCCGTGGTGCTCGGTGCGCTCGTGGTGGCCCAGCTGCTGCGCCCGCTGCCGGACACGAAGGTGAAGATGTCGGCTGCGGGCAGCTTCAGCTTCTCCGGCGACCCGCTGGACCTCGCCTGGCCGGCCAAGGGCCAGTCCGCCGCCGAGGTGCTCGGCGTCGGCAGCCTCGGCAGTTCGGGCCAGGAGACCCCGGCCCCGATCGCCAGCGTCACCAAGGTGATGAATGCCTATCTGATCCTGCAGAAGTTCCCGCTGAAGAAGGGGGAGAGCGGCCCGAAGATCACCGTCGACAAGCAGGCCGCGCAGGAGTCCGGCAACAGCGACGAATCCCGGGTGACGCTCACCGAGGGCCAGGTGCTTACCGAGTACCAGGCGCTGGAGCTGCTGATGCTGCCGTCGGCCAACAACGTGGCCCGGCTGCTGGCCCGCTACCACTCCGGCTCGGAGGAAGCGTTCGTCAAGCTGATGAACGACACGGCGGCCAAGTTCGGCATGACCAACACCGTCTACGCCGACCCGGCGGGCTTCAGCTCGGACACCAAGTCCACCGCGAAGGACCAGCTGAAGCTGGCCGAGCAGGTCATGCAGGACGAGGTCTTCCGGCAGATCGTCTCCACTCCGGACACCACCTTCAACAACACGAAGATCCTCAACACCAACAACCTGATCAACCCGAAGACCGGCGTCATCGGCGTCAAGACCGGCTCCAGCACCCCGGCCGGCGGCTGCCTGATGTGGGCCGCGTACAAGGAGATCGGCGGTGTGAAGCGGCTGATCCTCGGTGTCACCCTGGGCCAGCAGGCCACCTCCGCCAAGGACGGGGACGGCATCCTGCCGACCGTGCTGAAGGTCAGCGCCAAGCAGATCCAGGCCGCCCAGAACGGGCTGACCGGTCAGACCGTGGTGAAGAAGGGCGACGTCGTCGGCTCGGTGGACGACGGGCTCGGCGGCACCGCCCCGGTCGTCGCGACCAAGGACCTGGTGGTGGCCGGATTCCCCGGCGTCAGCGGCACCGTCACCCTGGACCCGGCCAAGCTCGGTCACCACGAGAAGGCCGGCAAGGAGGTCGGCACGCTGCGGGTGGGATCGGGCGGCGACAAGGTGGAGGTGCCGGTGGCCCTCCAGTCCGACCTGGACCCGCCGTCCATCCAGTCCCGGCTGCTGCGCATGCTGTGAGCGCCGCCGGATGACGGGCGCGAAGGGGGAGCCGGTTCCGTACCGGCTCCCCCTTCGGCGTGAGCGGGGGCCTCAGTTCGTGCGGTCGAGCAGCGCGAGGGTGAACCCGCCGAGCGGCACCACCGCGTCCGGCTCGCCGTACCGCGCCCTGAGCGCCCGCGCCTGTTCCTGCGCCACGGCGGCCAGCGGATCCGCGGTGTCCCCGAGGACGAGCAGCCAGATCCGGGGCACGTCCCCCAGACAGGCCGCGGGCTGCGGGCAGGGCTCGGGGGTCAGCTCCTCGGCGTCGTCGGCGCTGCGCGCGACGAACACCGGGAACGGCCGGACGCTCCGGGGCAGGTAGTAGCTGACGCCCGGCCAGACCATCGCCCAGGACTGGTCGCCCATCGGGGCGGCCAGCCCGTCCCCGGGGCGGTACCCGGCGACGATCTCCGAGGCCGCCTCCCGGAACGGCTCCTCCGAGCCGGTGTGCGAGCCCACGTACCGCACCTCGGGCTGCGCGGGCAGCGCCGCCACGGCCGGCCCGGCGAGCAGACCCACCGCCAGCAGCCCGCCGGTGACGACCGCCATCCGAGGCGGAACGATTCTCCTCGGCGGCCACGGCGCCCATGGCGCCCCGGCCCGGGCCGCCACGGCGCGGTACACCGCCGCGACACCGCCGCCGGCGAGCACCGCCCAGGCGGGCACCGTGAACAGCAGGTAGCGGTCGAGGAAGTACGAGGTGGCGCTCTGCGACACCAGCCAGACGCCCACCACCGGGAGCACCGCCAGCAGCAGCGGCTGGCAGGCCCGCAGCCGTCGGCCCGGCAGCAGCAGCGCGAGCAGCCCCAGCAGGGCGAAGGCCCGGGCCACCCACACCGTGCCGAACAGGTGGCCGCCGAAGCCGACCAGATCGCTGAGGGAGGGGCTCTCCACCCAGCCGAGCTGCCGGTCGGACTGCCGACTGCCGAGCAGTGCCACCGGAAGCAACGGCAACGCCGCCACGGCGACGGCGACCGGGTACTGCCAGAGGACCCGCCGGTCCGCCCCGGCCCGGCCGCGCCACAGATGCAGCAGCACCACGACGATCTGCCCGAGGACCGTGCTCCACGAGACCAGGTGCCAGGCCCCGGCCAGCGCCATCGCCGTGCAATACGGCGCCCAGCGCCGCGGGCCCGGCCGCTCCAGCGCCCGCAGCAGGAAGTAGGTGGCGGCCGCGATCGAGCAGGTCGCCAGCGCGTAGGCGCGCGCCTCCTGGGCGTAGTGGGACACCTGAGGCGGCACCGTGAACAGCAGTCCCGCCCCGACGGCGGCCAGCCGGTCACCGAACAGCCGCTCGGCGGCCAGCGCCACGAACGCGGCCGCCCCCGCCATCGCGAGCACGGACGGTATCCGCAGCGCCACCGGCGAGTCGCCGAGCATCGTCGTCCAGCCGTGCATCAGCAGGTAGTACGCGCCGTTGCTGGCATCGACGTGCCGGAGCAGCCCCAGCAGGTTCCCCAGCGAGCGGGTGGACACCGTCCAGGTCGCGATCTCGTCCCGCCAGAGCTCGGGCGTCCCCAGCCGGTACGAGCCGACGGCCAGCATCACCACCGCGGGCCAGAGCCACACCGGCCCCAGCAGCCGAACGGCCGGGCGCACAGCTGCTGTCATCAGGGCCTTCGTCTCCTTCGGGCGGCACCGGGCGATGGGAACACTTGTCGCAGGCTACTTGACCTGCCCTGACACCCCGTCGGCAGCTCACCCCCGGCGTCACCCCCGGCCACCACCCCCAGCCGACGCCCGATCCGGTACGCTGTGAACGGCCTGGTCACAGACCGGCCCCGCCTCAGTAGCTCAGGGGATAGAGCACGGCTCTCCTAAAGCCGGTGTCGCAGGTTCGATTCCTGTCTGGGGCACAGCGCAGCACCGCAGCTCACAGGCCCCCGTCCGAGTCGGACGCGGGGCCTGCGGCGTTGCTGCCGGGGGCGTCCGCTGACGAACTCGTCAGCGGGCGGGTTCGTCAGCGGACGGGTTCGTCCGGGCGGGTTCGTCCGGGCGGTTGACGGGGTCGCCCAGCTCCGCGTCCTCGGCGCGCGGCGGCCGGACGTAGGGCACGATGACCCGCTGGACGCGGGGCCTAGTGAGCCAGTTGACCCGCCGTACGTCCCGGGCCAGGGCGCCCGGCCGCCAGAGCTCGATCACGGCGGTCACCACGCCCAGGACGACACCGGCGGCCAACCAGCCGGCCAGGACGTCGCTGGGCCAGTGCACCCCGAGGGCGACGCGCGTCCAGCCGATGGTGAGGACCGTGCCCGCGGCCACCGCGCAGGCGGCGGTTCGGCCGCGGCGGTGGACCCGGTGCCAGACCAGGCCGACCAGGACGGCGCAGGTGATCGCCGAGGACATCGCGTGCCCCGAGGGGAACGCCGGACCGGCGGCGTGCGAGACCGGGTCGCTGAAGGCGGGGCGTTGGCGGTCGACGGCCAGCTTCAGCGCCCACTGGACACCCCAGCCGACCAGGGCGTGGGCGGCCACCCAGCCGGCCAGCACCCGGGCGCCGATCAACAGCAGCCAGACGGCCGAGACCCCGAGAAGAGCACGCATGGTGACGGGCCCGCCGATGTCGGAGAGGGTCTGCACCGAGGCGGTCCAGATCCGGTGTTCCCGTGCGTAGATGTGGAGTTCGCTGATCCAGTCCTGGTCGAACTGGTGCAGAGGGTGCCAGTGGTGCGTCACCAACGCCGCCAGGAGGCCGAACAGCGCGGCACAACCCAGCGCGAGCGCGGCGTCCCGGAGGAGGCCGCGATGACGCGCAGTAGCGAAGGTCGAGCTGTTGGTCAGGTGCATGCCTGACACCTTCCCAGCGCCCCACGCCGATCGGGAGCTGGAGCGATAGCGATTTGGCATCTTTTGTGAGGAGGACCTGCGTGCGCCGGGGTGTGAGCGCGGGCGGAGAGCCGCGGCGCGCGGGAACGTGCGCGCTCGCTCCCCGGTTCAACGGGTAGGCGACGGTTGCGTGGAGGGTCGGTGAAGAAGCGACCGGTTTCGAAGGGCTGGGTAGTCGCAAGTGGGCGCGGATCGTGTTCAGTTGGTCGCTGAGCGTCAGGTTCGAGTGAAAACCGGCAGGATACTGCATCGCCGGGAAGAATCTGAGTGACTTGGGAATGTTGTCCGGATTCTGTTCGTTGGATCGTTACGTGTGAGCCCCGCAGGGCCCGCACTTCTTGCCCCCGCGGGGCAGGGCAGGCAGACCTCGGCAACACCAGTCAAAGGGAGCAAGCATGGCCACCCGTGCCGTCGTTCGCGACAGGGCCGACCGGAGTCGCGCGGCCCGCCCGACCAACCTCGAGGCCGACCGCGACCTGGTCGGCATGTACCTCGACGAGATCGCCAGGACGCCCCTGCTCGACGCCGCCGAGGAGGTCGAGCTCTCGCTGCGGATCGAGGCCGGCGTGTACGCCCAGCACCTGCTGGATGAGGACAGACTCCCGGACGGCGTCACGCGCGAGGAGCTGGAGGCGATAGCCGAGGACGCGGAACGCGCCAAGGATGTCTTCATCCGCTCCAACCTCCGCCTGGTGGTCGCGGTCGCACGCCGCTACCCGCGCAGTGGCCTCCCGCTGCTGGACCTCATCCAGGAGGGCAACGCCGGGCTGGTGCGCGCCGTCGAGAAGTTCGACTACGCCAAGGGCTTCAAGTTCTCCACCTACGCCACCTGGTGGATCCGGCAGGCGATCACCCGCTCCATCGCCGACCAGTCCCGGACGATCCGGCTCCCCGTGCACCTGGTCGAGGAGCTCGGCCGGATCCGGCGGGTGCAGCGGGAGAAGTCCAAGGAGCTGGGCCGCGAGGCCGAGCCGGCCGAGATCGCGGCCGAGCTGGACACCACCGAGGCCCGCATCAAGGACGTGCTGGACTGGGCGCGTGACCCGGTCAGCCTGAACATGTCGGTCGACGACGAGGGCGAGACCCAGTTCGGCGACCTGGTGGAGGACACCGGAGCGACGTCCCCCGAGGACGCCGTGATGGTCATGCTCCGCCGTGAGGAGCTGGACGACCTGATCGGGCGGCTGGACGACCGCACGGCCTCGATCATCCGCTCCCGCTACGGCATGGAGGACGGCCGCGAGCGCACCCTCACCGAGGTGGGCAAGCAGCACGGCCTCACCCGCGAGCGGATCCGTCAGATCGAGAAGCACGCCCTGGCCGAGCTGAAGAAGATCGCCGACCACGCGGGCTTCGAAGCCGCCTGACGTACCTGTCACGGCGGCTGTACACGGCCGAGCCTGGCTTTGCCCCTTCCGGGCCCGAGTGCGGAGCGCTTCGCACCCGGGCCCGGGGCCGCCATGGGGCTCTTACCCTGGAAGGACGGGATGGCCCGGCTGATCAGGGGAGTGGGAGTGGTGGACAAGGTGAGCGAGCAGGAACGCGGCCGGCAGGACCGGAGCAGCCGGGAGCAGGACCGGCAGGAGCCGAACGGCCAGGAGCCGAACGGCCAGGAACAGAACGACCAGGAACAGGGCCGGGAGCCGGAGGACCGGCGGGCGGCCGCCAAGGCTCGGCTCGTCTTCCGTGACCCCTTCGACCAGCAGTCCCGGGACGACACCGACGCCGGCTGGGGCGAGCGCCCCGGGGCGGGTGGGGAGAGCGGTGGACGGGGCCTGGACTGGTACCTGAGCCAGCGCCCCCCGCACCACGGGGAGTGAGGCGGTATACACCGACGCGCCGCAGGACTGGTGCAGCGCCGGACTAACGTGCCGTGACCAGCGCGTCTCGGATCTCGGTCAGCAGTTGGACCTCCTTGGCCTCGACCTCCGCCGCCTCCTCGGCGGCGGTCTTGCGCCGGGCCGCCATCCTGTTCATCGGCACGATCAGGGCGAAGTAGACGACGGCCGCCGTGATCAGGAACTGTAGGGCGGCACTGAGCACAGATCCCCACAGGATGAGGATTCCGGACGTGACCTCACCGGTGGAGCTCACCTCGCAGGGCCCCTTGAGGCAGGAACTGTAGGACGCCAGGTCCTTCGTCCCGAACACGCCCACGATCGGATTGATCACGCCCTTGACGAAGGCGTTGACGATGTTGGTGAAGGCCGCGCCGATGACCACGGCGACGGCGAGTTCGACGACATTTCCACGCAGCAGGAATTCCTTGAAGCCCTTCATGCCGCCTCGAACGACGAAGTCGTTCCCAGGTCACGGGTGGTCCCCCGGAGTCCCGGACTGACAACCCTGGTGGCCTACTGGGCCCTGCGACGGGGGCGGCCCGGCCCGGCCGGGGCCGAACGCGAGCGCTGCCGCCACCGCGAGCAGTACCAGCGCGGGCACGCCCGCCCGCCGCCGGACGGCCCGGCGCCAGCGGTACCACCCGCCGCAGCCGCGCCGGATCGGCGGGAAGCTCGGCAGCTCCCGCCGAGGCGGCACGGTGGGGGCGGGCAGCGGAACGTACGGGCTCGTGGGCGTCATCGACGTCACCTCCGGACTCGATCGGTCGGTCTCTGGTGACCCACACGATGCGCGTCCCGGGCACTGCCGGAAAGTCCCTTCCCTCAGCCTGTGGATAACCCGCCCCTGTGGACAACTTCGTACACTCGCGCGAGTGAGACCGACCTCGCCGCGCTGACGAGAGACGTCCTGCGCTGACGAAAGGCGCGCAATCGGGGAGATGCGTGCGGCCGTGGAACGGCGCAAGGCCCGCCGCCCCGCGTGAAGCGGGGCCGACGGGCCTTGCGCGAAGCTACCGAACGCTGCCGGGCGCCGAGGTCAGCTCGCGGCCGGAGCCGGGCTGCTGGAGGCGGTCGAGGAGCTCGACGAGCCGGAGGAGCCGGAAGAGGACGACGAGCTCGAATCCGACGAGGACGTCGAGGAGCCGGAGGTCGCACCGCCCCCCACCGAGCTGCTGGAGGACGAACGGCTGTCGGTCCGGTAGAAGCCCGAGCCCTTGAACACGACGCCCACGGCCGAGAAGACCTTGCGCAGCCGTCCCTGGCATTCGGGGCACGTGGTCAGCGCCTCGTCGGTGAACTTCTGCACCGCCTCCAGGCCGTTGCCGCACTCGGTGCACTGGTACTGGTACGTGGGCACTTGTCTTCCTCCTGGCACTCTCGCCTGATGAGTGCTAACGATGGTCAATGATGCGGCATTCCGCTGGATCAGTCCAGCGACTCCGGTGTGACATGAGCCGGTGCCGGGCGCCGCCGACCGTCCGTTCAGCCCTTCGCCGCGCCGACCAGCTGCGTCGCGCCGCCGCGCTCGGTGGACCCGGCCACCACGCGGCCCGCCCCGCCCGGCGTCACCAGCAGGCGCCGCATGGACACCAGTGCCAGCAACCCCAGCCCGGCGCCGATCACCGGCACCAGGAACCCGACCGAGGGGCCGTGGCCGTCGATCAGCTTGCCCGCGGCCATCGAGCCGACCGCCAGCCCCAGCCCGATCGCGCCGGTCAGCCAGGTGAAGGCCTCCGTCTTGGCGCCGTCCGCGACCAGCGTCTCGACCAGGGTGTAGCCGCTGATCAGGGTCGGCGCGATGGCCAGGCCGCAGACCAGACCCGCGACGGTCAGGGCGATCAGGTTGGGCATCGCCCACAGCACCGAGCAGCCGAGCACCAGCAGCGTGTAGCTCATGACCATCCGCTGCTGGACCGGCCGCCGCCAGGCGATCACGCCGTACAGCACGCCGGCCAGCATCGAGCCGCCCGCGAAGATCCCGTAGACCGTGCCGCCGGCGTCGTGGTGGCCGACCGAGTCGGCGAAGGCGTTCACCGACACCTGCATGCCGCCGAACACCGCGCCGACCCCGAGGAAGGCGCCGACCAGCAGCCGGACGCCGGGCGAGGCGAGCGCCGAGGCACGCCGCACGCCGGGCTGGGGCAGGATCCGGGCCGGGGCGGTGCGCCGCTGGGCGGCGAAGGCGAGGCCGCCGACCAGGGTCAGCGAGGCCTCGGCGACCAGTGCGGCCGCCGGGCTGACGAAGGCGGCGATGTTGGCGGCCAGGATCGGGCCGATCACGAAGGTGAACTCGTCCGTCACGGACTCGAAGGCGAACGCGGTGCTCACCTTGGCCGCGGCGGTCGGGGAGGCGCCCTCCCCGGTGAACTTGGCGACCCAGCGGGCCCGGACCATCGCACCGATCTGCGGCACGCTCGCCCCGGCGGGGACGGCGGCCAGGTACAGGCTCCAGGCCGGCGCGTGGCCGAGCGCCAGGGCGATCAGCAGGGCGACCGAGGCCGCGTGCACCAGCACCGTCGGGACCAGCACCGAGGCCTGGCCGTACCGGTCGGCCAGTCGCCCGGTCTGCGGTCCGATCAGGGCCTGGGAGACCGCGGCGACGGCGGTGACCGTACCGGCGGTGCCGTACGAGCCGTGGGTCTGGGTGACGAGCAGCAGGATGCCCATGCTGAGCATCGCGTACGGCAGTCGCGCGACGAGGGCGGGGGACAGGAACGTCCAGGCGCCGGGAGTGCGCAGCAGCTCCCCGTACCCGACCCGGGCGGGCGCGTCGGCGGCGGTGTCCACGGTGTCGGCCGCGGTCCGGGGAGTGCTCTCCGCGGCGGTGTCGACCGTTCGGCGGGCCGTCACGGTCGGTCCTTCCTGCTGCCTGGTAGCGCGGCAGGGCATGGGGTGGCCCCGACGGCGCCGAGAGTCGTCCTCTCGCGCGTCGACCGAGGTAGATACCGGGTCGGCCGGGCCTGGTGGGCCGGGGGCCGGACCGCGGCCGCCGAGCGGTCGCGCCAACTCTGCGTCAGGCAGATGCTGGGGTGGTCTAGCGGTGGTTATACGGCGTAGTCGAACCAGCATACAGTTACGCGCGTAGACTCCGCCAGCCCAAACCCTCCGACCCGTGCCGGTCTGCGCCCTCACGCCGCACCGCTCGCGCCGGGCCGCACCGCTCGCGCCGCGCCGGGCCGCACCGCTCGCGCCGCGCCGGGCCGCACCGCTCGCGCCGCGCCGGACCACCCGAGCCGAGGCCGAGCCCGTCGGGCTCAGCGCCCGTACAGCCAGCCCGCCAGCTTGCCGCCCCTGTCCACGGCCCGCAGCCGCCGCTCCGCGGCCTCGCCGACCTCGTCCGTGGTGACCACCAGCAGCTCGTCCCCGCCGCGCAGCACCGTCGCCTTGTCCGGCACGAAGGAGTTGCCCTCCCGCACCACCAGGGTGACCGCCGCCCCCTTGGGCAGCCGCAGCTCGCCGATCTCCACGCCGGACATCCGCGAGGTCGGCGAGAGCGCGACCGACAGCAGGTGCCCGTGCAGCTTCTCCAGCGGCGCGGACTCGATGCCGAGGTCCTGGCCCATCGCACCCTCGCCGATCCGGAGCCGTTTGGCCACCCAGGGCAGGGTCGGCCCCTGGAGCAGGGTGAAGACGACGACCAGGATGAAGACGATGTTGAACACGTCCTCGGCCTTGTGGGCGCCGGAGACCACCGGGATGGTGGCCAGCACGATGGGCACCGCCCCGCGCAGCCCGGCCCAGCTCAGCAGCGCCTGCTCGGCGGCCGGCACCTTGAACGGGGTCATGGTGAGCACCACGGAGAGCGGCCGGGCGAGGAAGACCAGCACCCCGCCGACCACCAGCGCGGGCACCACGGCGTCCCCCATGCTCTCCGGGGCGGAGAGCAGCCCGAGCAGCACGAACATGCCGATCTGCCCGATCCAGGCCAGCCCGTCGGCGAAGCCGCGCACGGCCGGTCCGTGCGGCAGCTTGGAGTTGCCGAGGATCACCGCGCAGACGTAGACGGCGAGGAAGCCGGAGCCGTGCAGCAGCGCGCCGCCGGCGTAGGCGAGCACGGTCAGGGCCATCACGGCGATCGGGTACAGGCCGGAGGAGGGCAGCGCGACGTGCTTGACCCCGTACGCACCGAGCTTGCCGACGGCGAGGCCGATCGCGGCGCCGATGGCCAGCTCGGCGAGGATCGTGCCGATCATGACGTACCAGGGGTCCAGCTCGCCGGCGGTGGCGAAGGCGACCACCAGGATGACCACCGGGGCGTCGTTGAAGCCGGATTCGGCCTCCAGCAGGCCGGTGAGCCGGTGCGGCAGCGGCACCGTCCGCAGTACGGAGAAGACGGCGGCGGCGTCGGTGGAGGAGACGATCGCGCCGAGCAGCAGTGACGTCCGCCAGTCCAGGCCGACCAGCCAGTGCGCGCCCGCCGCGGTGACGAACACGCTGACCCCGACGCCGACCGTGGCGAGCGCGGTGGCCGCCGGCATCATCGGCCTGACTTCGCGCCAGCTGGTCTTGAGGCCGCCCTCGGCCAGGATCACCACGAGCGCCGCGTAGCCGAGCACCTGGGTGAGTTCGGCGTTGTTGAAGGTGACGCCGATTCCGTTCTGGCCCAGCGCGACGCCGATCCCGAGGTAGATCAGCAGACTCGGCAGCCCTGAGCGGGTCGAGAACCGCACGGCGACCACCGCGACGAGGAGGATCACGGAGGCTTCGAGGAGGAGCTGGTTCAGATGGGCGACGTTCACGCAGTGGCACCTCGGGCAGGCATGGGCGGGCGGGGTGTCTGGTGGTGCTGGGGTGTTCGATGAGTACGGAGAGGGGTGCGCGGAGCACCTGACCGCTAAGAAGCCGTCAATGCTCCTGTTGCGGATCGTTACTCAGTCTAACATTTTGCCATATCTTTAGCTTGGTCCCCCGTTCACGGCACTCCGCCGACTCGGCCTAATGTGGTGCCCTGTCACGGCCCCAGGCCCTGGACACGCCCGCCCGCCCCGAAGTCAGGACCGCAAGGACCCAGATGCCCCGCTCGAAGAAGTTCCGGCGCGCCCGTCTGTTCGTGATCGTGCTGGTCGTGCTGCTGGTGGCCGGAGTCGGCTACGGCGGCTACCGCGGGGTCACCGCGGTCCGCGCGTCCTTCCCGGAGGTGGACGGCAGCGTCAAGGTGGCGGGCCTGAGCGCGCCGGTCGACGTCAAGCGCGACGCCAACGGCATCCCGCAGCTGTACGCGGACACCGCCGAGGACCTGTTCCGCGGCCAGGGTTACGTCCAGGCGCAGGACCGCTTCTGGGAGATGGACGTCCGCCGCCACATCACGTCCGGCCGGCTGTCCGAGATGTTCGGCGACGGTCAGGTCGACACCGACGCCTTCATCCGCACCATGGGCTGGCGGCAGGTGGCGCAGAAGGAGTTCGACACCAAGCTGTCGCCCGAGACCAAGAAGTACCTGCAGGCCTACTCGGACGGCGTGAACGCCTGGCTCGCCGAGCACCCCGGCGGTGAGAAGGCCTCGCTGGAGTACGCCCTGCTCGGCGCCGTCAACAGCGGCTACCAGCCCGAGCAGTGGACCCCGGTCGACTCGGTGGCCTGGCTCAAGGCGATGGCCTGGAACCTGTCCGGGAACCTCCAGGAGGAGGTCGACCGCTCGCTGCTGGCCCAGGACTTCGGCCCGGACAAGATCGCCGAGCTGTACCCGGACTACCCGTACTCCCGCAACGGCACCATCGTGAAGACCGGCACCGTCTCCGGCGACACCTACCGCCCGGCCGACGGCTCCGCGCCGTCCGGCGCCGCGCCCGGCGCCGCCACCGCCCAGGGCGCGGCCACCACCAAGGCGCTGATGCAGGGCCTCACCGACCGGATCGACGCGATGCCGCAGCTGCTCGGCCGCCCCGGCCAGGGCATCGGTTCCAACTCCTGGGTGGTCGCCGGCTCGCACACCACCACCGGCAAGCCGCTGCTGGCCAACGACCCGCACCTCGGCCCCGGCCTGCCCTCGGTCTGGTACCAGATGGGCCTGCACTGCCGGACCGCCTCGCCGGCCTGCCAGTTCGACGTCTCCGGCTTCACCTTCGCCGGCATGCCCGGCGTGGTGATCGGCCACAACAAGGACATCGCCTGGGGCTTCACCAACCTCGGCGCCGACGTCACCGACCTCTACCTGGAGAAGGTCACCGGCCCGGACACCTACCAGGTGGACGGCAAGGACGTGAAGTTCGACCTGCGCAAGGAGACCATCAAGGTCGCCGGCGGCGAGGACCGCACCATCACCGTCCGCACCACCCAGACCGGCGCCCCGCTCATCTCCGACCAGAGCACCGAGCAGCAGAACGTCGGCAAGTACGCCCCCAACGGCACCTCCGCCCCCGACCGCGGCACCGGCGGCTACGGCGTCGCCCTGCAGTGGACGGCACTCAGCCCCGGCAAGACCATGGACGCCGTGTTCGAGCTGGACAAGGCCCGCAACTGGGACGACTTCCGCGGCGCCGCCAAGGACTTCGCCGTCCCCGCGCAGAACCTGATCTACGCCGACGCCAAGAACATCGGCTACCAGGCCCCGGGCGTCATCCCGGTGCGCGGCAAGGGCGACGGCTCCATGCCCGCCCTCGGCTGGGACCCCTCGTACCAGTGGAAGGCGGACCCGGTCCCCTTCACGGCGCTGCCGTGGAGCCTCAACCCGTCCTCGGGCTACATCGTCACCGCCAACCAGGCCGTGGTGGACGCGGGTTACAAGTACCCCCTGACCAAGGACTGGGAGTACGGCACCCGGGCCAAGGAGATCACCGACCAGATCGAGGGCCTGCTCAAGAACAACGGCAAGATCTCGCCGGACGACATGCAGAACCTGCAGCTGGACAACACCAGCATCATGGCCAAGACGCTGGTCCCGCTGCTGCTCAAGCAGCAGATCGACGACCCGTACGTACGCGAGGCCCAGGACCTGCTGAAGGACTGGAACTTCCACCAGGATGCCGACTCGGCCGCCGCCGCCTACTACAACGGCGTCTGGCGTAACCTGCTCAGCCTCGCCTTCGGCCAGAAGTTCCCGGCGGACATCCGGGCCAAGGACAACTGCCTGCTGGTGCGCCAGCAGGACGACCCGACCAAGCCGGACAGCTCCAGCAGGATCGTCACCCAGTGCGGCACCCGCGACCCGGGCAAGGCCCAGCCGGACGGCGGCGACCGCTGGACCGAGGTGGTCCGCGCCCAGCTGGACAAGCCCGACAGCTCGTGGTGGACGTACATCGACTCCCAGCACAAGGAGCAGAAGGGCCTGGACAACCTGCTCAAGGAGGCGATGAAGAACGCCCGGCAGGACCTGACCTCGCTGCTCGGCAAGGACATCTCCACCTGGAGCTGGGGCCGCCTGCACAAGCTGGAGCTGCGCGAGCAGACCCTCGGCACCGACGACTCCTCGATCGCCTCCGGCGTCGTCCACAAGCTGCTCAACCGGGGCCCCTACCGCCTCTCCGGCGGCTCGGCGGCGGTCGACGCGGCGGGCTGGAACGCCGCGGCCGGCTACCAGGTGGACTGGATCCCGTCGATGCGCATGGTGGTCGACCTCAACGACCTGAACTCCTCGCGCTGGGTCAACGTCGGCGGCGCCTCCGGCCACGCCTTCAACGACAACTACAACGACCAGACCGACCTCTGGCTCAAGGGCAAGCTGCTGACCTGGGCCTTCACCCCGGACGCGGTGGAGAAGGCGACCAAGCACAAGCTGGTGCTCGCCACCGGCTGACGGTCCGTACGGCCCTGGTCGGCGGCCCCGCTCCCCCTGGAGGGAGCGGGGCCGCCGCCGTTGTCCGGCCGAGGCCCCGCACTCGGCTGAGGGCTTTCGTTCAGCCCAGCCTGCGCACCCCCGACGGGGTGACCGCCAGGTCCACCGGCCGGTCGTGCGGCTCGGCCGGCACCCGCTCCAGCAGCTCGTGGTCGTACAGAAGCACCGCCAGCACCGGCCGCACCCCGGCCCGCTCCAGCCGGGCCAGCACCCGGTCGTAGCTGCCGCCGCCCCGGCCCAGCCGCAGCCCGGTGCGGTCCACCGCCAGGCCGGGCAGCAGCACCAGCGAGGCGGCCGTCACCGCCTCCGGACCCAGCCGCGGCCCGACCGGCTCCAGCAGTCCGCGCCCGGCCGGGGCGAGCGCCCTCGGCCCCGTGTACTCGGCCCAGTCCAGGTCGTTGTCCGGCAGCAGGACGGGCAGCAGCACCTGTGCCCCGGCTGCCCGCAAGGCGTCCAGCAGCGGCCTGGTCCCGGGCTCTCCGCCCACCGACACGTAGGCGGCCACGACGGCGCCCGGCCCGGCCAGTTCCCCGGCGTGCCCGGCCAGCGCGCGGGCGGCCTCCGCGCGCCCCTCAGAGGAGAGTGCGCGGCGTCGCGTCAACAGGCGTGACCTCAGGTCGCTCTTCTCGTTGTGCACCGGATCCTCCATGTCCCCAGACCGTTCTGGTCCCCAGACCGTCGACGCGCAGAGCCTGACACGCGAAAGGGAGCCCCGATTGTCCACCCCGCTGCTGGTCCAGGCCCTGGCCGCGCTGAGCGCCCCGGCGCTGGGCGCCGCCGGCGTGCTCGGGCTGCGCGCGCGCCGGGAGCGGGCCGAGGCCGCCGAGGACCGGCAGCGGCTGCGGGCACGGATCGCCGAACTGGAGGAGCACTGCGCCGAACTGGAGCGCACCGCCTCCTGCGACCCGCTCACCGGCGTGTGGAACTACCGCCACCTGCAGCTCACCCTCGACCGGGAGATCGAACGATCCCGCCGTGCCGAGCACGCCGACCAGGCCGACGGCCCCCGCCCGCTCGCCGTACTGCTGCTGGAGATCGCCGGCTTCGACGCCGTCATCGCCGAGCACGGCCGCGCCCGCGGCAACGCGATACTGCGCGACCTCGCCCAGCGGCTCGCCATGGAGATCCGCCGCGCCGACACCCTCGGCCGCTACAGCGGCCACGAGTTCCTGGCGCTCCTGCCGGACACCGGCGCCGACGGCGCCGCGCAGGTCGCCGAGCGGCTGGTCTGGTCGGTCCGGCGCCACCTGCTGCTCGACTGGTCGTCCGGCACCCGCGCGCCCCGCCCGGCCCAGGGCAACGGCCTGACCGCCGCGGCCGGCATCGCCGTGCTGCCCGAGGACGGCACCCACGCCGCCGTCCTGCTGCGGGC
Source organism: Kitasatospora sp. NPDC029312 (assembly GCF_055569215.1). Taxonomy (NCBI): domain Bacteria; kingdom Bacillati; phylum Actinomycetota; class Actinomycetes; order Kitasatosporales; family Streptomycetaceae; genus Kitasatospora; species Kitasatospora sp. NPDC029312. The sequence goes on from NZ_JBVHXY010000005.1 coordinate 245,545, forward strand.
CGCCGACGCGGCGCTCGCCGAGGCCCGGGCCGCGGGCGGCGACTGCTGGCGCAGCGCACCGCGTCCCGAGCGGCGTTCCACGGGGTGCGGCGGAGCGCCCGCTTCCGCTCCGAAAGAGGCAGCGACTGCCGAACGTGACCGTTCGGAAAAGGCGGGTAGTCTGTCCGCCTGTACCGGAGGGGACCCGCATGCCCAGCCGGTCGCCTCCCATACGCCTGCCACCGTGGCCGTGCCCCGCGACGCGCTGTCCTAGCCGTCCGACCGCGCTCGGCCGGGCGAAAACGTGCCTGAGTAAGGTAAACGCATGACGACGACCACCTCCCGTATTCCGGTAACCAAGGCCGTGGTACCCGCGGCCGGACTGGGCACCCGCTTCCTCCCGGCCACCAAGGCCACCCCGAAGGAGATGCTGCCGGTCGTCGACAAGCCGGCGATCCAGTACGTCGTCGAGGAAGCCTCGGCAGCCGGCCTGTCCGACATACTGATGGTCACCGGCCGTAACAAGCGCGCGCTCGAGGACCACTTCGACCGCGCCTACGAGCTGGAGGAGCTGCTCGTCCGCAAGGGCGACGAGGACCGCCTGCGCCGGGTCCGCGAATCCGTCGAGCTGGCCAACATGCACTACGTCCGCCAGGGCGACCCCAAGGGCCTCGGCCACGCCGTCTCGGTCGCCGAACAGCACGTCGCCGGCCAGCCCTTCGCCGTCCTTCTCGGCGACGACCTGATCGACCCGCGCGACCCGCTGCTCTCCCGCATGATCGAGGTGCAGCAGGAGCTCGGCGGCTCGGTCGTCGCCCTCATGGAGGTCGACCCCTCCCAGATCCACCTGTACGGCTGCGCCGCCGTCAAGGCCAACGGCTTCGGCGAGGACGTCTTCCAGGTGACCGACCTGGTCGAGAAGCCCGAGCCCGGCGAGGCCCCCTCGAACTACGCCGTCATCGGCCGCTACGTCCTCGACCCGCTGGTCTTCGACGTGCTGCGCGAGACCCCGCCCGGCCGCGGCGGCGAGATCCAGCTGACCGACGCCCTGCGCGAGCTGACCGGCCGTGAGGCCGCGGACGGCGGCCAGGTGCACGGCGTGCTCTTCACGGGCCGCCGCTACGACACCGGCGACCGCGCCGACTACCTGCGCGCTATCGTCCGTCTGGCCGCCGAGCGCGAGGACCTGGGCCCGGAGTTCCGCTCCTGGCTGCGGGAGTTCGTCGCCTCCGAGCTGCAGGACTGACACCGAGACAGAGAGCGAGCCGCCGATGACCGGGTCCACCGAGCACAGCACCACCCCCGCAGCCTGCTGCGACGGGTCCGGGGACCGGGCACCGGCGGCTCCTCGCTTCTGGACCGTGGACGAGCACCTCGCCGACGTGCTCGCCGCGGTCGGCCCGCTGCCCGCGATCGAGCTCCAACTCCTCGACGCCCAGGGCTGCCGGCTGGAGGAGGACGTGGTCGCCGACGGCGACCTGCCGCCCTTCGACAACAGCTCGATGGACGGCTACGCGCTCCGCACCGCCGACACCGAGGGCGCCACCGACACCTACCCGTCGGTGCTCTCGGTGGTCGGCGACATCGCCGCCGGCGCGGGCGACCTGCCCAAGGTCGGCCCCGGCCAGGCCGCCCGGATCATGACCGGGGCCCCCGTGCCGCCCGGCGCCCAGGCCGTCGTCCCGGTCGAGTGGACGGACGGCGGCACCGGCACCGGGGTGGCCGCCGCCGCGATGACCGCCCCGGTCGCCGACGAGGAGGTCCGGGTGCTGCGCCCGGTCACCGCGGGCGCGCACATCCGCCGGCGGGGCAGCGACGTCGCGGCCGGCGCCACCGTCCTGGAGGCCGGCACCCGGCTCGGCCCCACCCAGCTCGGCCTGCTCGCGGCGATCGGCCGGGCCACCGTGAAGGTCCGCCCGCGCCCCCGGGTGGTGGTGCTCTCCACCGGCAGCGAGCTGGTCCAGCCCGGCGAGCCGGTCGGGCCCGGGCAGATCGCGGAATCCAACAGCTTCACCCTCACCGCGGCCGCCCAGGAGGCCGGCGCCATCGCCTACCGGGTCGGCGCCGTCCCCGACGAGGCCGACCGGTTGCGCGCCGTCCTGGAGGACCAGCTCGGCCGGGCCGACCTGATCGTCACCAGCGGCGGGGTCAGCGTCGGCGCGTACGACGTGGTCAAGGAGGTCTTCGCGGCCTACGGCGGGGTCGACTTCCGGAAGCTGCGGATGCAGCCCGGCAAGCCGCAGGGCTTCGGCCGGATCGGCGGCACGGCCGGGGTGCCGCTGCTCGCCCTGCCCGGCAACCCCGTGAGCGCCTACATCTCCTTCGAGCTCTTCGTCCGCCCGGTCATCCGCACCATGCTCGGCGCCGCCGACGTCCACCGTCCGGTGGCGCGCGCGCTCTGCCCGTCCGCGCTGCGCTCCCCGGCCGGCCGCCGGCAGTTCCTGCGCGGCCGGTACTCGGCGGCGGACGGCACGGTCGAGCCGGTGGGCGGCGCGGACTCCCACCTGGTGGGGGCGCTGGCCCGGGCGAACTGCCTGATCACCGTCCCCGAGGACGTCACCGAACTGCCGGCCGGCAGTGAGGTCGACGTGGTGTTGCTGGACTCCTGACCGCCTTCGGTCGGAGGGGGAGCGGTACGGTAGCGCGGTATTCGACCTGCGCGCCCCTGGAGTTACCCGTGACGACACCGAACCCCGGCGACCGCCTCACCCACGTCGACGACCAGGGCGCCGCCCGGATGGTCGACGTCTCCGAGAAGGCCACCACCGCGCGCACCGCCGTCGCGGCCGGGCGGGTCAAGGTCTCCCCGAAGGTGGTCGAGCTGCTGCGCGGCGAGGGCGTGCCCAAGGGCGACGCCCTCGCGGTGGCCAGGATCGCCGGGATCATGGGCGCCAAGCGCACACCCGACCTGATCCCGCTCTGCCACCCGATCGCGGTCTCCGGGGTCACGGTCGACCTCGCCGTCGCGGACGACGCGGTCGAGATCACCGCGACCGTCCGGACCGCCGACCGCACCGGCGTGGAGATGGAGGCGCTGACCTCGGTGACGGTGGCCGCGCTGACCGTGATCGACATGGTCAAGGCGGTGGACAAGGGCGCCGCCATCGAGTCCGTCCGGGTGCTCAGCAAGACCGGCGGCAAGAGCGGCGACTGGTTCGCGCCGGAGGTCCGGGCATGACGCCGGTCGGAAGGGCCCTGGCCGTCACCGTCTCCAACCGGGCCTCGGCCGGGGTGTACGAGGACAAGGGCGGCCCGCTGCTGGTGGCCGGACTGACCGCGATGGGCTTCACCGCCGACGGCCCCCGGGTCGTCCCCGACGGTGAGCCGGTGGAAGCCGTCCTGCGCGAGGCCGTCGCGGCCGGGTACGACGTGGTGCTGACCACCGGCGGCACCGGCATCTCCCCGATGGACCTCACCCCCGAGATGACCGCCCGGGTGGTCGACCGCCTGATCCCGGGCATCCCCGAGGCCATTCGCGCCCACGGCCGCGACAAGGTGCCGACCGCCGCGCTCTCCCGTGGGCTCGCCGGGCTCGCCGGACGTACCCTGATCGTCAACCTGCCGGGCTCGACCGGCGGCGTCAAGGACGGCCTGGCCGTCCTGGAGCCGCTGCTCGCCCACGCCGTCGACCAGCTCGGCGGCGGGGACCACCCCCGGCCCGACGCACCAGCTTCCGGGAGAGCGCACTGAACGCCGGCTGGCCGGTAGAGCTCCACGAGGGGGAGGTCACGCTGCGCCCGATCCGGGCCCGTGACCAGCGCGAGTGGCAGGAGGTGAGCCGCCGCAACCGGGACTGGCTGCGGCGCTGGGAGGCGACCGTGCCGCCCGGCCCGCCGGGCCGGGCCGCCGGGCCCCGCCCGTCGTACCGGCAGATGGTCCGCTTCCTGCGGCACGAGGCCTCGTCCGGCCGGATGCTGCCCTTCGTGGTGCTCTACAAGGAGCAGCTGGTCGGCCAGTTGACCGTCGGCGGGATCACCTGGGGCTCGATGTGTTCGGCCAACATCGGCTACTGGATCGACGAGGCCGTGGCCGGCCGGGGCATCATGCCGACCGCCGTGGCGCTTTCGGTGAACTACTGCTTCCACACGCTCGGACTGCACCGGATCGAGGTCTGCATCCGCCCGGAGAACGGCCCGAGCCGACGGGTGGTGGAAAAGCTCGGCTTCCGCTCGGAGGGAATGCGCCCGCGCTATCTCCACATCGACGGCGACTGGCGGGACCACCTGGTCTACGCCCTGACCGCCGAGGAGGTCCCGGAGGGGATGCTGGAGCGGTGGCGGGCGCTCAGCTCCGGTCGGGAACCCGGTAATTGAATATATGTTCGAAAGAAATATCGATATGGCATCGGCGCGGCGGCGGACCGCCACAAATACCGGCAAAATAGTCGGAGAATCAGCTTGATCACACGACACGCCGCGTCAAATTGCTGCCACGCCTTCCCCGGCGCCCGTACGGTGTGAATCGTGAGCAGTAGCGGCCTTATCTACGCCGTCATCGTAGGGGCCTGGGCCGCCTATCTGGTGCCGATGTGGCTCCGCAGGCAGGACGAACTCAACGAGGCGCGCCCGACGGAACGCTTCAGCACCGCCATCCGCCTGCTGGCCGGGCGTTCGGCACTGGAGCGGCGGGCAGCCCGGGCCCTGAGCGACGAACCGCGCGACGACGAGCACAGCGACGACGGTCCTCCCGAACGGGACGAGGCCGCCTCCGGCGACCCCGCCGCCCGGGAGCCCGCCCGGGAGTCCGCTCGGGAGTCCGAGCCCCCCGCGGAGCGCCCTGCCGAACGCCCGGCCCCCGCGCGGCCGGCCGGGACCGAGCGCCGGGCGCGGCTGCTGGCCCGCCGGCGCCGGATGGTCACCGTCCTGTTCCTCGCCTTCGCGCTGGGCGCCGTGGTCGCAGCGGTGGCCGGACTCGCCTTCCTCTGGGTCCCGGCGGTCCCGGCGGTCCTCCTCACCCTCTACATCGGCCACCTGCGCAAGCTGGAGCGCCAGCGCTACGAGGTGAAGCTGGACCGTGTCCGGGCCGCCCAGGCCGCCGAGCAACTGCGTCGGCGCGAGCAGCAGCGCGCCGAGGCCACGGTGGCCGGGCACGACCCGGTCCAGGCGCCCGCCGAGGCGGAGCCGGCCCCGGCCGAGCCCGTCGAGCGGCCGCCCGGCCGCCGCCCGCACCTGCGGCTGGCCGCCGAACCGGAGGAGGCCACCGTGTCGGTGTCGGCCTCCGCGGTCGCCGAGGCGACCGAGCACGAGGAGTGGGTCGACGGCATGCGCGAGCGTGGCGCGGCCGGCCCGGACTCCTGGGAGCCGGTGCCCGTCCCGCTGCCGACCTACGTCACCGCGCCGGTCGCCCCCCGGGTCTCCCGCGGCCTCGACCTGTCGGCCCCCGGCACCTGGACCGCCGGACGCCCGGCCGAGTCCCGCAACACCCCGCTGTTCGATCAGTACGCCGAGGCCCCCGAGCCGGAGGCCCGCCGCCGCGCGGCCAACGAATGACGGCGACCGCCCCCCGGTCAGGGGGGTGGTCACGGAGCCCCTCCGGAAGGTGCTAAAGTTTCTTCTCGTTGGGGCTGTGGCGCAGTCCGGTAGCGCACCTCGTTCGCATCGAGGGGGTCAGGGGTTCGAATCCCCTCAGCTCCACCCAACGGGCCGACTCGGATCGGTCCGGAAATCCCGCCGGGAGTCAACTCCCGGCGGGATTTCGCGTTTTGCGGCCCCCGGGCTCGTCAGGGCGGCTCTGTGGCCTGGACCACAACACGCGGGCGGGCTGGATTCTGACGCCGTTTGGGCCTCAGAGGGGTCGGTTATGGTGGGTGGGCCCAGACGCTGACGAGGGAACGATCTGGTCTATCTCAACGGGGTGCCGTCGCGGTGCGCGAGTTCGGTCTGAAACGGTGGACGCGAGAAGCGGACCCGGAGGAGCCCGGCGGACGCCCGGCGACCGGAAGACCGAACTCCCTGACCCTCGCGGCGGGCTGCGTGGCGGCGGTGTCGCTCGCGGCGTTCGTCCTGGTGCGGCACCTCCACGGGGCGACCATGGTCGACATGCTGGTGTACCGGGCCGAGGGCCAGGCGGTGGTGGACGGCGCGGACCTCTACGCGATGCGGCTGCCCGGCTGGGACCTGCCGGCCACCTACCCGCCGTTCGCCGCGATGCTGTTCGTGCCCAGTTCCTGGTTCGACGTGAGTACCCTGCGCGTCCTGGTGATGCTCCTCAACTACGCGCTGCTGGCCGTCGCCGTCCACCTCTCCCTCCGGCTGGCCGGCTGGCCCCGGCGCACCCGCACGGCCGCCGTGATCCTCGCGACCGGCCTCGCCGTCTGGCTGGAGCCGGTGTACACGACGTTCCAGTACGGCCAGGTCAACCTGGGCATCCTCTGCCTGGTGCTGTGGGACCTGACCCGTCCGGACCGCAGCCGGTTCAAGGGCGTGGGCATCGGGCTGGCCACCGCCGTCAAGATCACTCCGGGCCTGTTCACCGTCTACCTGTTCCTGACCGGCCGCATCCGGGCCGGCCTGGTCTCGGTCGCCACCTTCCTCGGCGCGGGCCTGATCGGCTGGATCGTGCTGCCGGACGCCTCGTACGGCTTCTGGAGCACCTACCTCTGGGACCCGAGCCGGGTCGGCGTCACCGTCCTGGTGGACAACCAGTCGCTGCGCGGCGCCGTCTGCCGGCTGCTGGACGTGAACGACCCGGGCCTGGTCGGGGTGATCGCCTCCGCGCTGGTCGGGGCGCTCGGGCTGGGGGTGGCGGTGCTCGCCGGGCGCTCCGCCCGGGTGCTGCGGCGGGCCGACGCCTGGGGCGCCGTCTGCGCGGCCCTCACCGCGCTGCTGGTCTCGCCGATCAGCTGGACCCACCACTGGGTCTGGTGCGTCCCGCTGATCGCCCTGCTGGTGGTGGAGGCCAGGACCAGGGGACGGCGGGTGCTGGCGGCCGTGACGCTCGCGGTGTTCCTCTCCCACGTGATGTGGACGGTGCCGCACCGCTGGGGTCGCGGCGTCGCCTGGTACTGGCAGCTGCCCGGCTCGATCTACCCGCCGCTCGGCATCGCCGTGCTGGCCGTCGTCGGCCTGCGGGTGTACCGCGCCCGGCGCGGGACCGTCGACGCCTCGGCCGGCGCCCGGGGGCTGCTGGGCCACGCCGGGTCCGTCCTGCCCGGCCCGTCCGTCCCGTCCGTCCGGGACGTCCCGGACACCGAACTCGACCGTGACCCCGCCCTGACCAATCGGACCTGACGGATCAGAGTCGACGTGACCACCCAGACCGCAACCCCGACGCCGTCCCGGGCCGCCGCGCCCGCCGCCCGCCGGGCGGTGGCCGCCCTGGGCTCGCCCGTCCGCCGCACCGTGCTGCTCGGTGCGCTGTGCTTCGCGGTGACGTGTGCCGTCGGCCTCCAGGGCTGGGCCTCCGTGTCGCTCGGCGGCTTCGACCTGGGCATCTTCGACCAGGGCGTGCGCGGCTACGCCCACTTCGGGCTGCCGGTGTCGACGCTGAAGAGCTACCACCACGAGTTCCCGCCCGGGTTCTCGCTGCTGGGCGACCACTTCTCGCCGGTCCTGGCGCTGCTCGCACCGCTGTACTGGATCTGGGACGACCCGCGCTCACTGATCATCGGGCAGGCGCTGCTGTTCGCGCTCGGGGTGCCGTTGATCCGGCGGATCGCCGCCCACTGCTTCGCGGACGCCGAGCCGCGCACCGCCCGGCGGGCGGCCGACCTGGCCGGGCTGGTCCACGCGCTGGGCTGGCCGCTGCTGGTCGCCGCCCGGGTCGGCTTCCACGAGGTGGCGTTCGCCGTCCCGCTGACCCTGCTGATGCTGGAGCGCGGCCTGGCCCGCCGGTACGGCACGGTGGTGCTCGCGGCGGCCCTGCTGTGCTGCACCAAGGAGGACCTCGGCCTCATGGTCGGTGCGTACGGCCTGGTGCTACTGCTGCGGACCCGCCGCGCCGGCGACCGCGGCGGGGACCGCGCCGGGCGCTTCACCGGGATCGGGCTGCTGGTGGGCGGGCCGGTCGCCTCGGCGGTGGCGATCAAGTGGCTGATCCCGGCGATGGGCGGGGAGCCGGGCTACTACTGGAACTACACGACCCTCGGCGCAGACGGCGGCGAAGCCGTCCGGAACCTGCTGCACAACCCGTTCCTACTGGTGCAGACGGCCTTCGACCAGCCGCTCAAACCGCTGCTGCTGCTCTGGCTGTTCGGCACGATGTTCCTGCTGCCGCTGCGCTCGGCGACCGCGCTGTGCGCGCTGCCGCTGCTGGCCGAGCGGATTCTGTCCAGCAACCCCAACCACTGGTCGATCGCCCGGCACTACGACTCGATGCTCTGGCCGATCCTGCTGACCGCCGCGATCGAGGTGCTGGGCCGGCTGAGCGGCGCCGAGCGGCCGGAGCGGACGCGCCGGCGGGCCCGGCTGCTGGGCCTGGGCACGGCGGGGGTGGCGCTGGTGGCCGCGGTGCCGATCGGACTGCTGCAGCTCGCCGTGCCGTCCTCCTGGGAGCCCAGGGCGAGCGAGGCCGCGCTGGTCCGGGCGGCGGCGCTGATCCCGGACGGTGCCTCGGTGGAGGCCGACAACCAGATCGCGCCGCGACTGACCGCGCGGACCGACGTGGTGCTGGTGGACGGGACGCCGCGGGGGCGCGAGTACGTGCTCACCCGCTCGGACAAGCGGTCCTTCCCGTTCAAGACGGACAAGGAGCAGGCCGACCGGATCCGGCTGCTGCTGGCGCACGGTTACCGGCAGCTCTGGGCGGAGGACGGGGTGGTGCTGCTGCACCGGGAGAGCGGTGAGCCGGTGCCGGGCGAGCACGTGCCGGGGCCGGGCAGCAAACCGGTCCAGGACGAGGTGCCCTCCGACGTGGGGCACAACCTGTTCAAGGGCTGACGGCGCCGCCCGCCCCGGGCTCCCGGACGATGACCACCGGGCAGGGCGCGTGGTGCAGGCAGTACTGGGCGATGATGCCGAGCGGGGCGTCCGGCGGGGTGGAGTGGCCGCGGTTGCCGAGGACCAGCAGGGCGGCTCCGGCTGCGGCGGCGACCAGGGCGGGGCCGGGCGGCCCGACCTTGAGGTGGCGGCGCAGCGGGACGGTGCGGGCGGCGGCCGTGTCGGCGAGATCGGTCGACCCGGCGAGAGCGGCCGACTCGGCGAGGATGGCGGCGGCCCGTCGCTCCAGGCCGAAACCGTCCAGGGCGGGCAGGACGAGGCCGTGCTCCCCGTGGAGGCAGGGGAAGTCCCAGACGGCCACCGCCTCCAGCGGGCCGCCGGTGAGGCCGGCCAGGCGGGCCGCCCAGGCGACGACCGCGCGGGCGGGCGCGGAGCCGTCCACACCGACCACGATCCGGCCGTGGGGCTGCATGCCCCCATGGTCCCAGAGATGCCGAGGGCCGGCCGGGCGTCCGGCCGGCCCTCCTGCGAGCGGTTACGGGCGGTCGGCGTAGGAGCCGTGCTGGTGCGAGCCCTGGGGCGGGACGGCGCCGTAGCGGCCGGGGCGCTGCCCGCGCGGGTGCCGGGTCAGGTTGTAGCCGAGGACGCCGGCCAGGGCGGCCAGGAAGCCACCGCCGATGGTCCAGTACCAGCGGCTGTTCCAGCCGGAGAACCAGCCGGTGTACCAGTGCTCCTCCTCGGCCACGGGGGCCGCCGCCTTGGCGGTGCCCGCGCCGCCGCCGACCGGCGGGACCAGCGGGGCCTTCAGCTCGCCGCCCTCCGGCTGGGCGTTGTCGGCGCCGCCCTTGGCGCTGACGTGCAGCCGGGCGCCGGCGGCCAGGCCGAGGTCGGGCTGCGGGGCGTCGGTGACCGAGAGCCGGACGTAGTAGGTGCCGGGCAGCGGGTCGCCGGACCACGGCTCGGCCCAGGTGCGGACCTCGCGCAGGGTGCAGTCGAGCGCCACGGTGCCGGTGTTCTGGTCGGCGGTGGCGTTCTGGGTGCCGGCGGTGCAGGACTGGCGGCGGCGCAGCCCGTCGAAGACCTCGACGGCCCAGGTCTGCGGGCCGTGCCGGTCGGCGGAGGCGGCCAGCGTGACGTTCAGGCTGACCTTCGGCGTCTGGCCCTCGGCGGCGCCGAACGCCCAGTACAGGTAGTCGCCGGTGGAGATGGCGACATCGGCGTCCTGGCCGGGGGAGAGGTTGACCGCCGTCAGGAAGGAGGTGCCGGCCTTGGTGGCCGGGGCGGGAGTGCCGCTCGCGCTCGCCGTGGGCGACGGTGCGGCGGAGGCGGCCGGTGCGCCCAGCGCGAGGGCGGGCAGCAGGGCGAGGGCGGCGAGGGCGCCGCGAGTCGTCGTACGCATGGTCAGTTCTCCCGCCAGACGGCGATGCGCCAGCGTGCGATCCAGCCGAAGAGCAGGCCGAAGGCCAGGCCGGCCAGGGTGAGGGTGAGCAGCAGGATCCAGCCGCGGCCGAGGCCCATCGCGGCGCCCTCGGGGGCGGGCGAGGCCGAGGCCAGGTCGACGGTCAGCTCCAACGGCATGCCGGGATCGGCCTGGACGCCGGGCTGCGGGGCCAGCGAGTTGCTGACGACCAGGCAGACGGTGGTGTCCGGCTTTCCCTTGGACGAGGAAGCCGAGGAGGCCGAGGAGGCCTGGGAGGTCGGGCTCGCCGTGACGTAGCCCTTGGAGTCGTCGGTGGACCAGCGCAGCCCGGTGGAGATCACGTCGGTGCGGGCGCTGCCGGCGTCGGTGCCGCGGACGAGTTCCTGGCCGGTGGCGCTGGTCGCCTGGAGCAGGACGCCGTAGTCCCGGTTGACCGGGCGGTCGAGCGAGACGCTGACGGAGGCGCGCAGTTCCTGGCCGGACTTGACCGGGACCTTGTAGACGCGGTGCTCGGAGAACTTCTCGCGGTCGGTGTAGACGCCCGGGGCGAGCACCGGCGCGGTCTCGCACGTGTCGGTGCCGGCGGTCTTGACCGGGGTCACCGCGTAGGTGTCGTTGCTGCGGTCGACCAGCTGCTTGACCTTGTCGGTGAGCTGCTGGGGGGTGCGGACGTCGGTGTAGGTGCCGCCGGTGGCGTTGGCGATGCAGAGCAGCTGCTGGCGGGTCTTGTCGTCGTGCGCCAGGCCGAGGGTGTCGACCACCAGGTGGATGCCCTGAGCGGCGAGTTCGCGGGCGACGTCGCAGGGGTCGGGCGGGGTGCAGGTGTCCTCGCCGTCGGTGATCAGCACCACCCGGCGGGTGGTCTCGCCCTTGCCGAGGTCCTGGGGGGGGGGGGGGAGGGGGAGGGGGGGGGGGGGGGGAGCGGGGGACGCAAGGGGGGGGACACGAGATTTGGACGGAGCCCTTCTGTTTTTGCCCACAGGAAAAAAAGCGCTGTGTCCCTTAAGC
>NZ_JBVHXY010000006.1:0-36684 GCF_055569215.1 Kitasatospora sp. NPDC029312
CAGGCGCACGACCGTCCAACGGCACATACACCCCACCAGCCTTCAACACCGCCAGCGTGGCCACCACCACATCCACCGACCGACCCATCAACAACGCCACCCGCGACTCCGCACCAACCCCCGAAGCCACCAAACGCCGCGCCAACCGATTCGCCCGCGCATCCAACTCCGCGTACGAAACCCCAACACCCCCACACACCAACGCCACCGCACCAGGAGCAGCAGCCACCCGCGCCTCGAACACCCCCTGCACCGAACCCACCAGCCGGGAATCCACCACCCCGGCACCCGACCACTCCCCCAACAACCGCCCACGCTCCGACGGCAACACCACACCAACCCGCCCCACCAAAACCCCAGGCCCCTCCACCAAAACCTCGAGGACGGCCCGCAGGCGTTCGGCCATCAGTTCGGCGGCCGGCCTGGCCAGGACGTCGGCGCGGAAGTCGAGGTACAGCTTCAGCCGGGCACCGGGGAGCACGATCAGCGATGCCGTGTAGTGCGTGCCGTCCACCACCGCGACGTCGGTGACCCGAAGGTCCGTCCCGGGCAGCTGGAGGACGTCGGGGTCGAGCGGGTAGTTCTCGAAGACCAGGAGGGTGTCGAACAGCTCGCCCTGTCCGGCCGCCCGCTGGATGTCGGTCAGGCCGAGGTGCTGGTGGTCCATCACCAGTAGCCGGTGGTTCTGCAGCTCGGCCATGACGGCGGACAGCGGCTTCTCCGGGCTCAGGTTGACCCGGACCGGGACGGTGTTGATGAAGAGCCCGATCATCTCCTCGACGCCGGGGATCTCCGGCGGACGGCCCGAGACCGTCGTGCCGAACACCACGTCGTCCCGCCCGGTCAGCCCGCCGAGCAGGATGCCCCAGGCGGTCTGGAGCACGGTGTTCAGGGTCAGCCCGCGCTCACGGGCGGTTCGGGTCAGCCGGTCCGTGAGGTCCTCCGGCAGCTCCACGACGATCCGGTCGGGGCTGACCGCCCGCCGGTCGGCGCCACCGGGTGCCAGCAGGGTCGGCTCCTCCAGCCCGGCCAGCGCCTCGCGCCAGGCGGTCTCGGAGGCGGCCCGGTCCTGACGGCCGAGCCAGGCCAGGTAGTCCTTGTAATCGGCGGCGGGGGCGAGGGTGCCGTCAGCGACTCCCGCGCCGTCAGCGCCCAGCGCGGCGTACAGCGCGAAGAGTTCGCGCACCACGAGGGGCATCGACCAGCCGTCCAGCAGGATGTGATGGTTCGTCAGCAGAAATCGGTACCGGTCGGCGGCGAGCTTCACCAGGGTGAAGCGGAGCAGGAGCGGGACGGAGACGTCGAAGCGCCGCGCCCGTGCTCCAGCTGTGATGCGGGCCAGTTCGGCGTCCCGGGCCGCCGGGTCGAGCCCGGAGAGGTCGAATTCCTCCCACTCCGGTTCCGATGTCACAGGGATCACCTGGACCGGGTGTTCCAGGCCCTCGTGCCGGAAGGCCGCCCGGAGGTTGGGCCGGCGCGCCAGCAGCGTCCCCGCCGCCTTCCTGAGCCCGGCCGACGAGACCCGCCCGGCGAGGTCGAGCCGCAGTTGCACGTTGTAGACGTCGTCGCCCTCGTCGTCGTAGAGGGCGTGGAAGAGCAGCCCCTCCTGCAGTGGGGCCAACGGCAGCACGTCGGCGAGGTCCGGCAGGTCGGCCCGCAGCCGGTCGATCTCGGCCTGGCCGAGCGAGACCAGTGGCAGGGTGGCCGGGGTCAGCGCGGCCGCGTCCACACCGGCCGCGAAGGCGACCAGCGCCCGCAGCGCGGAGAACCAGCCCTCGGCGAGCTCGCGGACGTCCGCCTCGGCGAACAGCGCGTCAGGCCAGGTCCAGGTCGCGGTGAGCCGCGATCCCTCGGCGCCGTCCTGGGCGAGCGCGGTGATCTCCAACGCGTGGGCGAACGGCATCGCCGGGTCACCGCTGCCGCCGAGCGCGCCGTCCTGCGCGTCGGCCGCCCAGCCCGTGGTGCCGAAGGTCTCGTTCGCGGAGAAGCGGCCCAGATAGTTGAAGCCGATCTGGGGCTTGCCGAGACCGGCGAGCACGGGCGCGGTCTGCGGGTTCAGGTGGCGGAGCAGCCCGTAGCCGAGGCCGTTCTGCGGAACCGCGCGCAGTTGGTCCCGCGCCTGTGCGACCGCCCGGCCGAGCGCCGCACCGCCACTCAGCAGCGCGGTCCCGTCAACCGTCCCCGGGTCCAGCCGGACCGGGAACTGGCTGGTGAACCAGCCCACCGTGCGCGACAGGTCGGCGCCCGCGACGGCCTCTTCCTCACGGCCGTGGCCTTCCAGGTCCACCAGCACGCCGTTGTCCTCGCCCAGACCGCGACGGCGGCGCCAGGCGCCCACCGCGATCGCCAGGCCGGTCAGCAGGACGTCGTTGATCCGGCCGTGGTACGCCGCCGGCACCTTGGTCAGCAGGGCCGCCGTCTCGTCGGCGTCCAGGCTCAGACGCAGGGTACGGGCGGTCGCGGCCGTGTCGCGGGCCGGCTGGAGCGGCCGGTCGGCGAGCGGCGCGTCCGCGCCGCCGAGCATCCCGGTCCAGACCGGAATCTCCTCGTAGCGCCCCGGTTCCTGGGCCAGCCGGACCAGCTCCCCCGACCACGTGCGGAACGACGTGCCGACGGGGGCGAGTTCGGGCGTGCGTGACTGGGCGACGCAGTGCCAGGCTTCGGCGAGGTCGGGCAGCAGGATCCGCCAGGACACCCCGTCGACCACCAGGTGGTGCAGCACGAGCAGCAGCCGGCCGGGCTCGTCCCCGGCGTCGAACCAGACGGCCTGGACGGTGGTCCCGGCCTCGGGCGACAACCGGCCGCGGGCCGCCTCGGTGTGCTCCGCGACCGTGCGGCGCAGCGCCTCCTCCGCGAGCCCGGCCACGTCGACCCGCTGGATCAGGTCATCGGCCCGCAGTGTGCCCCGGGGGGTCACTTCGAGACCCCACACGAAGCCCCCCACCCGGGACAGCCGCATGCGCAGTGCGTCGTGGTGGTCCAGGACGGCCTGCAGGGCGGTTGCCAGCCGCTCGGCGCCGAGCCGGGCCGGCACGACCAGCAGCGCGGACTGGCTGTACCCGTCGATCGGGGCGCCCTGGTCGCGCAGCGCGTGCACCACCGGAGGCAGCGGAACGGTGCCGGTCCCGTCGTCGGCCACGCCGTTGTCCTGCGAGTCCCGCACGTCGTCCCCCATCGCCGCCAGCGCCTCCACTGTCTTGTGTTCGAATACGTCGCGCGGTGTGAGTGCCAGGCCCGCCCTGCGGGCCCGGGAGACCACCTGGATCGAGACGATGCTGTCGCCGCCCAGAGCGAAGAAGTCGTCGTCGAGGCCCACCTGAGGCACACCGAGCACCTCGGCGAAGATCTCGGCGAGGAGCTTCTCGCGCGGCGTCCGCGCCTCACGCCCGGCCCGTGCGGCCGGCAGCGCGACGGGGGCCGGCAGGGCACGCCGGTCCAGCTTGCCGTTCCCGGTCAGCGGAAGGGCGTCCAGCAGGACCACGGCCGACGGCACCATGTACTCGGGGGTCGTCCGGGCGACGTGTTCCCGCAGTTCCGTCGGGTCGGGCAGCCGGGAGCCGGCCGGCACTACGTAGCCGACCAGTCGCTTCCCGCCGGGCCCGTCCTCCCGGTCGATCACCGCGACGTGGGCCACGTCCGGGTGGGCGGCCAGCACGGCCTCGATCTCGCCCAGCTCGATGCGGTAGCCCCGCACCTTGACCTGCTCGTCGACCCGGCCCAGGTACTCGAGCCGGCCGTCGCCGTTCCAACGGGCCACGTCGCCGGTGCGGTACATCCGCGTGCCCGGGTCGCCGAACGGGTCGGCGACGAATCGCTGCGCCGACAGGTCCGGCCGGTTGAGGTAGCCGCGGGCCAACTGTGCCCCGGCGATGTAGAGCTCACCGGGGACGCCGGCCGGTACCGGGTGCAGGCCCCGGTCGAGGACGTAGATCCGGGTGTTCCAGACCGGTCGGCCGATCGGCACCGGTCCGGCCGGGATGTCGTCGGTCGGACCGACGACGTGGACGACGCAGCCGACCGCGGCCTCGGTCGGGCCGTACTCGTTGATGACGCTGGCCCCCGGGCGGCCGTCCCGCCACTCGGCCAGCACCTCTCCGCGCAGCTGCTCGCCGCCGACGACCAGCTCCCCGGTGGGCGAGAACCGCTCCGGCAGCGTGCTCAGCAGGGCGAGGTGGCTCGGCGTCACCTTGAGGAAGCCGGTGCGCGGCCCGCCGGCCGTCGGCCCGGTCGCTCGGCCGTCCTCCTCCAGCGAGGCGATCTCGACGCAGCCGCCGAGCGTCAGCGGCCCGTGCAGTGCGGTCACCGTGAGGTCGAAGGACACCGGCGAGTGCAGCAGGGACCGGTCGGCCAGGCTCGGGTACGCCTGCCTGGCCCACTGCACGTACGCGCTCATGGCCCGGTGGTGGACCACGACGCCCTTGGGGCGGCCGGTCGAACCCGAGGTGTAGATCACGTACGCGGGGTGGAGCGTGGAGAACGGGTGCGCTCGCTCGTCGTCCTCCAGACCGTGTTCCACGGCGGCGGCCAGGGCGGCCTGGACACCGGGCTGGTCGAGCAGCAGCCGAGGGGTGGCGTCGTCCGCCGGGAGCCCGGCGGCGGACGCCGTGTCGCTGATCACGAGCACCGGGCGCGCGTCGGCGAGCAGGTAGGAGATCCGGTCGGCGGGGTGGCTCAGCTCGATCGGCACGTAGGCCGCACCGGACTTGAGGACGGCCAGCGCCGCGACCACCAGGTCCGCGCTGCGCGGCAGCGCCAGGGCGATGAACCGCTCGGCGCCGGCGCCCCGGTCGACCAGTGCGCGGGCGAGCCGGTTGGCCCGCCCGTCCAGCTCGGCGTAGGTGAGCTCGGTCACCCCGTCCTTGACCGCGACGGCGTCCGGGGTGCGGGCCGCCTGCGCCTCGACGAGGTGGAACACCGCGACGTCGGGCACCTCGTGCCCGGTGTCGTTCCACTCGGTCAGCAGCCGACGGCGTTCCTCCGGCACCAGTACGTCCAGGTCCGCGACCCGCCGGTCCGGGTCGGCCACCACGGCCTCGACGAGTCGGCGTAGGCGCGCGGCCAGCCGCTCGGTCTCCCCGTGGGTCAGCAGCTCGGGACGGTAGCCGAACCGCAGCCGGAGCCTGCTGCCGGGGATGACCGTCAGGGTGAGCGGGTAGTGCGTGGCGTCGCGCCCGTCCACGGCGGTGACGCGGATCCGGCCGGAGGGCGAGCGCAGCGCGTCGTAACCCTCGGGGTAGTTCTCGAAGATCGCGAGGGTGTCGAAGAGGTCCCCGGCGCCCACCGCCTTGACGATGTCGGCGAGCCCGAGGTGGTGGTGGTCCATCAGCTCCGCCTGCTCGTCCTGCACGCGGGTGAGCAGCTCGACGACGCTCTCGTGCTCCACCAGACGCACCCGCACCGGGACGGTGTTGATGAACAGCCCGGGGGTCGACCAGATGCCGGGGAGCTGCGCCGGGCGGCCGGATACGGTCGCACCGAAGACCACGTCGTCGCGGCCGGTGAGCCGGCCGAGCATGACGGCCCAGAGGCCCTGGATGACGGTGTTGAGGGTGAGTCCGGTCCGCCGGGCCGTCGCGGTCAGCTCCGCGCTCAGCCGCTCCGGGAGCTCGACCGTGAGGTGCTCGGGATCGACCGGGTCACCGACCGCCTCCGCGGTGACCAGCAGTGTGGGCTCCTCGACGCCCGCCAGGCTCTCCCGCCACGCCTTCTCGGCGGCCGTGCGGTCCTGCTCGCCGAGCCACGCCAGGTAGTCCCGGTACGGGGCGACGCCGCGCAGACCGGTGGGGTCGCCGTTCCGGTCGTAGAGGGCCAGCAGGTCCTGCACGAGGGCGGGCATGGACCAGCCGTCCAGGATCAGGTGGTGGTTGGTCAGCACCAGCAGGTGCCGGTCCGCGGCGAGACGGACGACAGTGGCGCGCAGGAGCGGTGCCTGCGCCGGATCGAAGCGCCGCGAGCGGTCCGCGGCCACGATCCGGTCGACCTCGGCCTCCGCATCGGTCGGGGCGAGGCCGCTGAGGTCGATCTCCTCCCACGGGAGCTCGACGTCGCCGTGGACGACCTGCACGGGCCGGTCCAGGCCGAGGTGCCGGAAGGAGGCCCGCAGATTGGGGTGGCGCCGCAGCAGGGCCTGGGCCGCGTTCCTCAGCGCCGCACGGTCCAGGTCCCCGGACAGCTCGAAGAAGAACTGGACCAGGTAGACGTCCGGGCCCTCCTCGTCGAACAGCGTGTGGAACAGCAGTCCGTCCTGGAGCGGGGAGAGCGGCAGGACGTCCACCAGGTCGGGGCAGTCGGCCTCCAGGAGCTCGACCTCGGCCTGGGTCAGCGGCACCAGCGGCAGGTCGGACGGGGTTCGGCCGCCGGTGCCGGGCTCGTCGGCGTGCGCGACCAGGGCGTTCAGGACGGAGAACCAGGCGTCGGCCAGCGACCGGACGTCGGCTTCGGGCAGCAGGTCGGCGGGCCAGGACCAGTGGGCCACCAGGTGTGGACCGTCCGGGCGGTCCTCGGTCAGGGCGTTGAGTTCGAGCGCGTGCGCGCTGGTGAGACCGGCGTCGCCGCCGGCGCCGAGCGCGGCGCTCCCGGCCGCCACGCCCCAGTCCGCCGCCTCGGCGCCGCCCGGGGCGGCGAACCGCCCGAGGTAGTTGAATCCGAGCTGCGGCCGGGCGGCGCCGGCCAGTTCGGCGCGGGCCTGCGGGTCGAGGTGGCGGAGCAGGCCGTAACCGAGTCCACCGTCCGGCACTGCCCGCAGTTGCTCCTTGATGCGCTTGAGGGCGGCACCGAGGCCGTTCTCCTCGACCGGGCCCGGGTCGAGCCGAACGGGGTACATCGACGTGAACCAGCCGACCGTGCGTGAGAGGTCCATGCCGTCGACGGTCCGGTCGCGCCCGTGGCTTTCGAGGTCGAGCAGCACCGGCGAGTCGTCGCCCAGCCCGCGCTCGCCGCGCCAACGGCTGACGGCGACCGCGAAGGCGGTCAGCAGCACATCGTTGACCTGGGCGTGGAACGCCGCCGGGACTCGTGTCAGCAGGGCCTCGGTCGGCCCGGCCGGCAGTGTCAGGCTGAGTGACACGGCGGTGTCGGCGGTGTCCCGTCGCCCGTCGAGCGGGCGCGCGGTCAGGAGCGGGTCGGGGCCGGCGAGCGTTTCGCGCCAATGGCCGAGTTGGCCGGTCTTCAACTCCGGGTCGGCGACGAGCGCGTGGAGGTGCCGGGCCCAGCTGCGCATCGAGGTCACCACCGGCGGAAGTTCCGGAGTGAGCCCGGCGTTGACGGCCGTCCACGCGGCCTTCAGGTCCGGCAGGATGATCCGCCACGAGACGCCGTCGACCACCAGGTGGTGCAGGACGAGCAGCAGCCGACCGGCGCGGGCGGTGCCGGCGTCGAACCAGACGGCGCGCACCATGGCGCCCCGGTCGGGGGCGAGGGCCGCCTGGGCGTGCCGGGTCTGCTCGGCGATGGCGTCCGCCAGGGCCGAACCGTCGAGTGCGGTGGCGTCGACGCGCCGCAGGGCGTCCTCCGCGCGCACGGTGCCGCGCGGTGCGACGGTCTGGGCCCACTCCCCGCCGTCCGTGCGGACCAACCGTGAGCGGAGCGCGTCGTGGTGGTCGAGCACGGCCTGCAGCGCGCCCAGCGCATCCGTCTCCCGCAGCCCGGCCGGGACCTGCAGCAGCACGGACTGGTGGAAAGCGTCGATCGGCCCGCCACGCTCCAGGAGCCAGTGGGTGATCGGAAGCAGCGGAACCGCGCCGATACCGGCCTCGGCGTCCTCCGCCTCGTGGGTCTCCACGGCGACCGCGGCCTCGGCCAGCGCTTCGACCGTCTTGCAGCGAAAGACGTCCCGGGGCGTGATCAGCAGACCTGCCGAACGGGCCTGGCCGACCAGTTGGATCGAGACGATGCTGTCGCCGCCGAGGTCGAAGAAGCTCTGGTCGGCGGCGACCGTCTCCAGGCCCAGGACGGCGGCGAAGAGGCCGCACAGCAGGTGCTCGCGCTCGGTCCGGGGCGCCCGTCCTGAGCTGGCGGCCGCGAACGCGGGCTCGGGCAGGGCCTTGCGGTCGAGCTTGCCGTTGGCGGTCAGCGGTATGGCGGAGAGCACCACGACGGTGCTGGGCACCATGTAGTCGGGCAGCGAGTCCGCGAGCGTGTTCCGGACCACCACGGAGTCGAGCACCGTGTCCGAGGCCGGCGCGACGTAGCCGACGAGCCGCTTCTCGCCCCGATGGTCCTCGCGCACCACGACGGCGGCCTGGCCCACGTCCGGCACGGCGGCGAGGGCCGCCTCGATCTCTCCGAGCTCGATGCGGAAGCCGCGGATCTTGACCTGGTCGTCCGCGCGGCCGAGGTACTCCAGGTGGCCGTCGTCGTCCCGCCGGGCGAGGTCGCCGGTGCGGTACATGCGCTCGCCGGGCGTCCCGTAAGGGTCCGCGACGAAGCGGGTCGAGGTCAGGTCGGGGCGGCCAAGGTATCCGTGGGCGAGCCCCGCGCCCGAGACGTACATCTCGCCCGGGACGCCGGGCGGCACCGGGCGCAGCGCGTCGTCCAGCACGTGGACGCGCAGGTCGGGGATGGCGACGCCGATGTGGCTGCCGGCTGCGGCAGCCGCGCTCCGGCGGTCCAGTGCGAGGTGGCTGACGTGCACGGTGGTCTCGGTGATGCCGTACATGTTCACCAGCACCGGCGCGTCGTCCGGGTGGCGCTCGTACCAGCCTTCGAGGCGCCCGAGGTCGAGCGCCTCACCGCCGAACACCACGGCGCGTAGGGCGAGTTCGCGCCCGACTCCGGGGTTGTCGCGGTCGGCTTGGATCAGTTGGTAGAACGCGGAGGGCGTCTGGTTGAGGACGGTGACGCGCTCCGAGCGGAGCAGTTCGAGGAAGTCCTGCGGGGACCGGCTGACGGAGTGCGGGACCACGACGAGGCGGCCGCCGTGGAGCAGCGGGCCCCAGATCTCCCAGACGGAGAAGTCGAAGGCGTAGGAGTGGAACATCGTCCAGACGTCGTCCGGCCCGAACTCGAACCAGTCACGGGTCGACTCGAACAGGCGCACGACGTTGCCGTGCGGAACGAGAACGCCCTTCGGGGTCCCCGTGGAACCCGAGGTGTAGATCACGTAGGCGGGGCCGTCGGCCCGCAGGGCGGTCGCGGCCCGGGCGCCGGCCAGTTCGCGGCCGTCCAGTCGCTCGAGCGCATCGCCGGTCGCCGGGTCGTCGAGCTTCAGCCAGTGGACGTCGTCCTCGTTCGCGAAGGGCAGGCGCTCCGCGATCTCGGAGCGGGTGACCACGACCACCGGGCGGGCGTCGGAGACCATGAAGGCGAGCCGGTCGGCCGGGTAGTCCGGGTCGAGCGGGAGGTAGGCCGCGCCGGTCTTCAGGACGGCCAGGATCGCGACGATCATTTCCGCGGACCGGGGCAGCGCGAGGGCGACCAGGCTACCGGGCTGCACGCCCCGGTCGAGCAGGTGGAGGGCGAGCCGGTTCGCCCGCTCATCGAGTTCGGCGTAGCTGAGACGGGCGTCCTCGGCGACGACCGCGACGGCCTGCGGCGTCCTGGCGGCCTGCGACTCGACCAGTTCGGCGATCGTGCGGTGCTCGCGGACCGCCGGGGCCGCGGTCCGGTGTTCGGGCGCCGCGGCATGCTCGCGCTCGGTGAGCACCGGGATCCGGCCGAGCGGCTGGTCGCCGCCGCCGTCGGCGAGGGCGGTCAGGAAGGCGAGGAACCGCTCCTGGTGGAGTTCCAGTTCCTCCGCGGTGTACACGTCCGGGTTGGCGTCGAAGTCGATCTGCAGGCCCGCACCGTCGACGCGGTCGTACACGACCACGGACAGGTCCTCGGTCGGTCCGATCGAGAGGTTGTGCACGACCGCCGAGTGGCCGCCGAAATCAAGGTCGTAGTCGAACATCATGACGTTGACCTGGGGGCCGACCAAGCGCTCGTCGGCTTCCTGCAGTTTGAGATCGCGCCGCATGTCCTCATAGCGGTAACGCTGGTGGCGCAGGACCGAGCGCAATTCCGCGGCGACCGATTCGAGGAGACCGGAAACCGTCATCTGCGGGCGGACGGAAATGCGGAGCGGGAGGACGTTGGAAACCATTCCGGGGACGGCGAGACGGGTCCGGCCGAGGCGGGTGGTGACGGGAAGCCCGAGAACCACCTCCGGTACCCCGGTGAGCCGCTGGAGATAGGCGGCCGTCGCCGCGATCGGGACGACCGGCCAGGCGACGCCGGCCTCCCGGGCGAGGTCTCGCAGCCCGGCCGTCCCGCCCTGAGGCAGCACGGAGGTACGCCGGGTCAGGCCGCGGGAGGGCCGGGGGGGCCGCTGGGAGAGGGCGACCGGTTCCGGGCGGTCCGCCAGCCGCTGCATCCAGAAGTCGGCGTCCCGGGTGTACCGCTCGGAGGCCTGGTAGTCCGTCTCGTCACCGACCAGCTCCGACAGGCGGCCGAACGGGCTGTCGCCGGGTTCGGCCCCGGCCGCCAGCGCGGTGTACACCTCGGCGACGCGACGGGCGATGCTCGCCACCGTGTATCCGTCGACCACGACGTGGTGGTAGCGGTGGAACCAGAAGTAGCGCTCGTCGCCGACGCGGAACAACGCGAAGCGGAAGAGCGGTCCCCGCATCGGGTCGACCGGCTCGGCGAGGTCCGCACGCATCCAGTCCTCGGCGGCACGGCCCGGGTCCGGCTCGGCCCGCAGGTCCGCGGTGTGCACCGACCACGCCGGGGCGGAGTCGACGATCTGCCAGAGGCGGCCGTCCTCCTCGACGAGGCTGACCCGCAGTGCGTCCACCTCCGCGACCGTCCGGCGCAGCGCCGCCTCGAACAGGGCGGTGTCGACGGCACCACGGATCTCCAGATATTCACCGGCGCTGTACACAGGGTTGTCCGGCATCAGATTCTGGGCGAACCAGATACCGGACTGGGCGGTGGTCAGGGGAAGACGAACAGGCCTGTGGTCATGCACGGTTGTTAACCCTCTGTCGAATGGAGGTCGGCACTCATCCAGAACGGCAACCGGAATCCTCGGCGATTACGGCAGCCACCGGCGCGCGGAGTCCTGGAAACCTTCGGCCACCCTTCCACCGGGGTCCGTGCGAGCCAAGTACGGCTGCATGAAACTGCCACCCGCCGAGACCGTCGGTCGGCGCGGGCAGCACGAACGGCACGACCGGGGTCGAGGCGACATTCCCGGCCGTGCTGTCGGAGGAAGCGTTCTGGTCGTCGTCCCTGCCGACGACCTCAGCCGCGGCGCCTGCGGTAGTAGTCGACGGTGACGACGGCGAGCAGCGGGCCCCACAGCAACAGCGGGGCGTAGCAGACGTCCATGACGACGAGCGGGAGGCCGGTCGGGGCACCCACCGCGCCGCCGAAACCGCCCGCTCGCGGAATCGTCAGCACCATGAGGATCACGGCACCGAGCCCCGCGGGGACGACGGCCGCGAGCGGCGCGACGTGCCTGCCGCCGATCAGCGGGATCCAGGCCGGCACCACCTCGCCCCAGGGCTGGACCAGTCCCAGGGTGAGCAGCGCGAGCGCCTCCGTTGCGAGGCTCATGGCGATGCACACGACGGTGAACCAGCCGGGCACGTCCAGGCCCGAGGTGTCGAACCCCACCGGGATGCCGAGGCCCATGGCCGCTCGCCAGACGCCCGACGGCAGGGCGGTGAACGCCGCGGCCTTGGCCGCCAGCACCACCCATCGGGCCGGCCTGGGCACTTCGGGAACGGAGGCGGAGGGGGAAACGTGATGCGCAACCATGGTCCCATAGTGGGCGGTTGGCCACGGCGCGGGCATCGTTCACAGGTTTCACTGTCCATCCCCCGCCAGGGGGATACGGCGGGGACCGGGCCCGCTGGCAGGTTGATGCCGCCGGATTGCCGGGCCCGCGCGAGCCCGCGTTCAATCGGGACTGCCGGCTCCGGCCAGTGAACCTCCTTCTCCTGCCGAACCAGCAAGGGAGCATCCCCGATGAGCACGAACGCAGCGGCCCTGCGCTATCTCCTGGTCGAGAGCCGAACCGCCTCGCACGCAGCCGTCCTGGCATTCCTGCGGGACGCCGCCGTGCAGTCCGGCGAGGGGCACGACGTCACGCTCTTCCTGGTCCAGGACGCCGTCTCCCTCGCGGTGGGCGAGACCCCCGAGATCGACGGGTTCCTCGCCGCCGGCGGCCGGCTCACCGTCGACCGCTTCTCCCTCGACCAACGCGGCATCCACCCCGGCGCCGTCCTCGCTGCCGCCGTTCACGTGGACATGGCGGAGGTGGCCGAGCTGGTGCTCGACCGCGACGTTCGCGTGGTGTGGCACTGATGGCACGTCACATCCCGTCCACGGACGTCTTGATCACCTTCATGGGCACACCGCACCAGTCGGACCTCGCCACCACCGTACTGCGCCTGGTCCAGGCGCTGCTGGAGCGCGGTGGGCGGGTCCAGGTCTGGGCCTGCGGTTACGCGACGATGCTGACCCAGGAGTCACTAGGCGAGTACAAGCCCCGCGACCTGTCCGACTGGTCGACGCGGCACCCGACGACCGCCACGCTGGTCCGGGAGATGCTCGACGCGTTCCCCGATCAGCTCTTCTGGTACGGCTGCCGGTTCTGCAGTGACGACCGCGGTGCGATCCACGTACCGGAGGTCGTCATGCGCGCTCCGCACGCGTTCGCGGCGAACCTCGCGGCGACCGGCAAGACCGTCATGATCGGAGTGATCTGAGATGGCCGAACAGGCGAAGGTCCTGGGGATCATCGACCGCGGATACCGCGGCGCCGTCGAGAAGCAGTTCGTCGACAGTCTCTACCTGGTGCGCGAACTTCACCGGCAGATGGGCGGGTTGGACATCCTGCTCAGGGGTGAAGCGGTGAGCTACGCGGCGCGCGGTGCCCGGGTGGCGCCGCTGCGGTTCGGGAACCGCGTCGTCGAACGGCCGTCCGACCCGCGGCAGGACGTCCTGGCGCTCCTCGCGGCGGGCATCCGGGTCCGCGTGGAGGAGCCGGGCCTCCACGCGTCCGGACTGGCCGGAGAGGATCGACTGATCGACGGGGTCGAGCGGGTCTCCGCCGAGGAGTCGGCCCGGGTGTGGCCGGACTACGAGATGATCTGCTTCCTCTGACCGACCGGCACCGCCACCGTCGAGAGCGAGCCGCACCACTGCTCGCTCGCCCTCGGCGCCGGGCGGGCCCACCGGGTCGGCGGATCAGGAGGTCAGCCGACGCATGGCGGTGTACAGCGCCCGCAGCATGAGGATTCCGCTCAACGCCAGTGTCTGGTAGCCGATCAAGGGGAACAGTTCCAGACTCCGGGTGACGTGCGGGCCGCGTCCGGTGCCGAACACCATCAGGAGCACCCCCATCAGTCCGGTGCAGGCGGCGAGCAACGTGACCGTCATCTGGTGGATCAGCCCCGATACGAACCGCCGCTCGCGCTCGTCCGCGAACACCCTGACCCGCACCGCGAGCCGGCCCTCCTCCAGCGAGGCGCTGATCCGCTCGGCCCGCCGGGGCAGCCGCCGCAGGATGGGCAGGACGGACATCATCTCCTGCAGCGCGTCCTGGGCGGCCGTGGTGACCCCGGAACGGATGCCTCCGTCACCGTTGCCGCTGCGGGGCCGGCCGCGGAACCTCAACTGGTCCGACATCTGCCCCGCCACGATGGCGCGCCCCTCCTCCAGCAGGTTGAAGTCGTCCGCGAGCAGGCTCAGCGTGCCCTCGAGGGTGGCCATCGCCCGGAAGACCGCGGCGACCTGGGGCGGGACCGAGAGCCCGAAGCGGGCGAGGATCCGGAACAGTGCGCCGAACATGTCCCCGTCGGGTCGGGCGCCGACACCGAGGTGCTGGGCCATGAACTGGCCGAGCTCCCGTTCGAGCAGCAGCGTGTCGACGATCAGGTCCTCGCCGCCGGTCGCGCGCGCGCCCAGCAGGTCGATCAGGGCGTCGTGCAGACCCGACGGGTCGCCCCGGTCGATGGACCACAGCATCTCCCGGATGGCCTGCTGGATCGTCTGGTCGATGCGTCCCACCGAACCGAAGTCCAGCAGTCCGATCTGTCCGCTCTCCAGCAGCAGGATGTTGCCGGGGTGCGGGTCGGCGTGGAACACGCCGCCGCGAAGGATCTGGTGGATCACCGCGCCGCAGACCCGGCTGGCGAGTTCCCTCCGGTCCAGCCCCCGGGCGTCGGCCGCCGCGCCCGCCCGGTCGAGGGTGACGCCCTTCAGGTATTCCTGGACCAGGATGTGCGCGGTGGTGTACTCGAGGTACACCCGGGGGATGCGCACCGGTGCGTCGGTGCCGTGCCCGCCGCTCGACGCCGCGACGGCTACCGCGTTGCGCGCTTCGATGCGGAAGTCGAGCTCCTCCAGGACCGACTTGGCGAACCCGGTGCCCAGGTCGCGCAACCCGAGCCCGGGAGCGAGCCGGGCCCGCTCCTGGAGGCTGCGGGTCATCGCGACGACGATGTCGAGGTCCCGCTCGACCACCTCGCGGATGCCGGGCCGCTGCACCTTGACGGCGACCACCGGCCCGTCGCGCAGCTTCGCGCGATGGACCTGGGCGATCGACGCGGCCGCCAGCGGAACGTGCTCGATCCACTCGAAGACGGCGTCCACCGGCCTCCTCAACTCGCGCCGGAGCACCTCCTCCACCTCCGGCCAGGGCACCGGCGTCACGGCGCTCTGCAGTCGGCTGAGCTCCTCGATGAAGTGCGGGGGCAGCAGGTCGCGCCGGGTGGAGAGCACCTGGCCCAGCTTGATGAACGCGCCCCCGCACTCCTCCAGTGCCAGCCGGACCGCACGCGCCGACCTCTCACCGAACTCGCCCGGCCGAAGCGCCTGTTCGATCCTGCTGCGACCGCTCAGCAACCGGCCCAGCCCGTGCCGGAGGAAGATCCGGCTCAGCTGCGAGTACCTGCTGGCGCGGCTCAACCGCGTCCGCACGGCACGCCACAGCTGTACCGGCCACGCCCAGGCGCCGGACGGAACGAAGACCTCGATGAACACCAACGAGCCCATCGCGGCGAGCACCGCCAGCGCGAACTTCAGCACCGTGAGGAGGCCGAGCCGTCCCTGGTCCTCGAACACCGGGTTCAGGGCGATCGACGTCCCGACCGCGATCAGGCCGGCGGACAACGCCCGCAGGGGACCGACCCGGATCCCCAGCAGCCGGCGGGACACCGCCGAGATCCCGGCGACGATGGCGACGAAGGAGGCCGCCGCGACCAGGACGACGAGCAGTCTGAGCGGCATGGTCTGAGCGCTGAGAGCGGCTGTCACGGCAACGGTCGCGGACGGTGATGGTGCGGCGGCGCTCAAAGTGCTGCTCCTCGGGTAGCGCGCGTCCCCTTCCGGGCGATCACGGCCCCGGGTGCGGGCGCCGGAGTGAGCACGCCCACGCCACCGGCCGGCCCCGAACCACCCGGTACCGTGTCAGCCACGCTAGACCCAACGCCCCGGCCGAGTGGCGGCATGTGTCAGCTTGATGCCACCGGTGCCCCGCCCGGCTACCCCGCCGCGCGGACGCTCGCCAGGAAGCCGGCCAGCCGGTCGGAGCCCCAGAACTTGTCCGGCCCGTGGATGAAGAACGGCACCCCGAACACGCCGTCGCGGCCGAGGGTGCGCAGCGCCTCGACGCCGCGGGCGAGGATCGCCGGGTCGTCGACGGCGTTGGCGACGGCGTGCGGGTCGAGGCCGGCCGCCGCGCCGGCGTCGGCGACGACGGACCGGTCGCAGATGTCCAGGCCCAGCTCGAAGCGTGCCCGGTAGATCTGGCCGAGGTAGTCGCGGCCCCGGCCCGCGTCCTCGGCGACCAGCCAGCCGAGGTGGGCGACGTCCCAGTCGGGGGCGGTGTCGACGGGCCAGGCGACCGTCAGGCCCCGCTCGGTGGCGAGGCGCTTGACGTCCTGCAGGATGTAGAGGTGCTTCTCCTTCGACATCGGGACGTAGGGCAGCCGGACGTCCGTCCCGGCCAGGAGCCGGGCGGTCGCCCCGCCCGGCTCCCAGTAGGGGCGCCATTCGATCCGCTCCGCCACGTCGGGGGCGTTCTCGGTCAGCTCCCGGAACGCCAGCCACGAGTAGGGGCTGCGCAGGGAGAAGTACCAGCGTGCCGCTTCGAGCGCCAACTCAGGCTCCTGGGACTCTAGATGGTGATGCCGCCGTCGATCTGCAGGACGGCGCCGGTGATGTAGCCGGCACGCGGCGAGACCAGGTAGGCGACGAGGTCGGCGACCTCGTCGGCGGTGCCGAGGCGGCCCAGCGGCACCGACTCCAGCGCCTTGTCCTTCACGTTGTCGGTGAGCACCGAGGTCATGTCGGTGTCGATGAAGCCGGGGGCGACCACGTTGGCGCGGATGCCGTAGCGGCCGACCTCCTTCGCCAGGGCCCGGGAGAAGCCGATGATCCCGGCCTTGGAGGCGGAGTAGTTGGTCTGGGTGGCGTTGCCGTAGACGCCGGCGACCGAGGAGATGTTGACGATCGCCCCGCCCTTGCGCTTCATCATGCCGAACACGACGGCGCGGCAGGCGTTGTAGACCCCGTCCAGGTTGGTGTCGAGCACCTGGTGCCACTCCTCGTCCTTCATCAGGACGAGCGGGTTGTCGCGGGTGATGCCGGCGGCGGTCACGGCCGCGTCGACCGGGCCGAGTTCCCGCTCGGTCTCCTCGACGAATCCGCGCACCGACGCGAGGTCGCGCACGTCGACCTTGCGGCTCAGCACGCGGACGCCGAGGTCCCGCACCTCCTTCTCCAGGAGCCGGGCCGCCTCCTCGTTGGACTGGTAGCAGAAGGCGACGTCGAAGCCGTCCTGGGCGAGGCGCAGCACGGTGGCGCGGCCGATGCCGCGGGAGCCGCCGGTGACCAGCGCCACCCGGGTTTCGTTCTCAGCCATGGCTTTCTCCAATGAGGGCGGGGGCGGGCCGGAGTTCCTCGGCCGGGCGGAAGGCCAGCACGGCGCTGTCGACGGTCAGCACGGGTGTGCCGTCGACCAGGCTCTCGCCGGCGATGATCAGGGTGTCGCCGAGCGTCCTGGTGATGGTCGCCCGGTGCTCCAGGACGTCCCCGGGCAGCACCGGTCCGTGGTACCGCAGGCCGGTCACGGCGCCGAACAGCATCACCTTGCCGGTGAGCACGTCCGGGTTGGGCTCCTTCCAGGTGGCCAGCAGGCCGGCCGCCTGGCACCAGGACTCCATCAGCAGCACCTGCGGGTAGCCGAAGTCCTCCGCGCCCTCGGGCACGTCCCGGTACCAGGGCTCGTTGCAGGTGACGGCCTTGACGGCGGTGATGCGCTCGCCCGGGACGACGTCGAGCACGCGGTCGACCAGCAGCATCGGGAAGCGGTGCGGCAGGGCCCGCCGGATCTCCGGCTGCCCGGCGCGACCGGTTCGGTCCGTGCCCGTCACGATTCCTCCTCTGTCGTGAAGCGCACGCGCACCCGGGCGGCGGCCGCGCGGGCGGTGGCGACCTCGGCCGTGCAGGTCCAGGCGGCGGAGCCCTCGCGCCAGGTCAGTTCGACGCTCAGCTCGTCACCCGGGAAGACCGGGCTCAGGAAGCGCGTCGACTCCACCTCGTCCATCGTCAGCGGCCCCGCCCCCGGCGGCGGCGCGGCCAGCGCGCTGAGCCGTACGCACTCGATCACGCAGACCCCGGGGAAGATCGGGAAGCCCGGGTAGTGCCCGGGCAGGACCGGCTCGTCCGCCCCGACCGCGACGGTGGTGGCCGCGGCCGTCCGGCCCCTGGCGTCGGGCACCGGGGGCCGGGCCAGCCGCACCGCCGCGGTGACGGGGCTGACCGTTCGCGGCCGGCTCACGCCGACCGGAGCTTCTCGGCGAGCACCTCGTAGGCGCCGCCCAGCGAGGTGATCCGGGGGAACGCGCTCTCCTCCAGCCGCAGACCGTACTTCTTCTCCAGGGCGACCACCACCTCGAGCGCCAGCAGGGAGTCGACCTCCAGGTCCTCGACGAAGCGCGTGTCGTCACCGACCTCGGTGACGTCCACGTCGAGGACCCGGGCGATCGCCGCGCGCAGGTCCTCCTTGTCCAGCACGGCCGCGGCCGAGGCCTCCTGGGTCGTCATGGCGGTGTTCCTTCCGTGGGGTCGGGGATTGGTGGTCAGCGGATGGTCAGGATGGTCGGGATGGTCGGGATGGTCAGCGGAGACGGATCAGGGCGCAGCCGACCGCGCCGTCCCGGTCGACCGAGGTGACCAGGGCGACGCGGCCCGAGGCCGAGGGGTCGTCCTCGGCGTGCACCAGGACGCCGGCCACCTGGAAGGCGGCCGACGCGGCCACCGTGTCGCCGAGCAGGGCGGTCTGGGTGAGGCGCCGCGGGGCCGCGCCGGCGGTGGCCGCCTCGACCACGGCCTGCTCCTGCTCGCCCAGTGGGCCGGGCAGTTCGCTGGTGGACACCGCCCACAGCTCCTCCGGCCGCACCTGCGCGCGGCGCAGCGCGCCCTGCACGCAGGAGGTCAGGGCCGTGCGGACGTCACCGTCCAGGGCGATGCCCATCCGGACGGCGAGGAGCTCGGCCAGGACCGGCTGGTCCGGGTCGTCCGCGGCGGCGCGTTCGAGCAGCAGCAGGCCGCAGCCCTCGCCGGCCGGTCGGGCCGCGCCGTCGGCCTCGGGGTCGTGGGAGTGGGCGTCCAGCCAGGAGCGGGCGTGTGAGAACTCCTCGACGGCGCCGCACAGCACGGTCCGCGCCCGGCCGAACTGGAGCAGCCGGCGGGAGTAGTTGAGGGCGTACAGCCCGGCCGCGTGGCCGCCGGCGATGGTGGTGTTGGCGCCCTTGAGCTGGTGCCAGATCGCGCTCTGCCCGGCGGCGCAGTTCATCACGGCGTTCGGGAACCGGGCCGGGTCCACGAAGTACGGCTTCTCGCCGGTGAACGAGTCCCGGGTGAAGTCCATCTGGCTCTGGACGCTGCCGATGGTCGTGCCGAGCACGAGCGCGGAGTCCTCGCCCGTGGCGACCCGGCGGTTGCGCGGCGCGTCGTCGAGCAGCCGGCCGACCGTGGTGACGGCGAGGCCGGTGGCCCGGTCCATCGACCGGGTGCCCTTCTTGCCGAGCACCGCGCGGATGTCGAAGTCCGGTACCAGGCAGGCGGTTTCGGCGGGTGCCTGCCAGGGCTCGCGGTCCAGCGGCGCCTCGGCCGCCCGGCGCTCCCGCAGCCCCTCGGCGAACGCCGCCCGGCCGATGCCGAACGGCGACACCGCCGACCAGGCCGTGATGACCGTACGGTTCTCAAGTGTCGGGGTCGTCCTCATAACCTCTACTCCGTTGCTCTCCGCGGATTCGCCTGCCGGACCGGCACGGCGGTCAGGCCTCGCCCCGGAGCGCCTTGGCGACGCGCTCGTCGAAGGTGACCAGGTTCCACTCGCGGCGGTTGTCGACGACGGCGTAGCCGTGGGTGACCTTGCCGGTGGCGGTCTGGACCAGCTCGCCGTCGCGGACCACGTAGCAGTCCATCCGCGAGGTGTAGGTGAAGTCCTTGAAGATGTCCTCCACCGTGTAGACGGTGTAGACCTCCTCCTCCATGAGCGCCTCGTCGACGATCTGGATCTTCGAGTGCGGGCAGGCGGGGATCCAGCGGCGCTCGTCCATCAGGGTCCGCACCGAGATGCCCCGGTCGGCGAGGAACAGGTCGACGACCTCCTCCATCAGCCGCAGGTAGCTGGACATCTGCAGGCGCTCCGAGAAGTGGCAGTACGGGTACGGGATGCGCCACTTCCAGCCGAAGGAGTTGCTGCCGGCGGTCAGCAGGTCGAGCACCGGGTCGGGGCCGGTGGTGCCGCGGCCGGCGGACAGCGAGGTGGTGGCCGCGGTGAGGTCGAGCCCGGAGAGGGCGGGCGGCGTCCGCAGGCCGGGCACCGGGGTGCCGAGGCGGTCCGTCACCAAGCGGGCGATCGGCGCCGGCGGCTCGCTCGGCGCCTCGATGTAGCTCTCGCGGCGCAGCACGGCCTTGCCCCGGGCGGCGACCAGCTTGGTCGGCGAGCCGTCGCGCCCGCCGGTCAGGGTGACGGTGAAGGAGAGGGCGGTGTCCTCGTCGAGGGCCTTGGGGACGACGTGCGCCTCGACCGTCTCGTCCATGAGGAGGGCGCTGAGGATGCGGGTGTCGAGGTCGACGAGGTCCACGCCGAGGCCGTGCTCGGTGTAGAGCGTGCGGGCGTCCAGGCCGGACTCGGCGAAGTGGAGCAGGACGGCTTCCTCGACGAGGTAGTTGATGTGCTTGAAGCCGATCCAGGTGCAGATGTTGGCGCCCTCGAAGCGGGTGCGCAGCGGCACCGTCGTCTCGCTGGTGAGGAGCGCCTTGACTGCGCTTTCGGTCACGGTGGTCATCGGAGGTGCTCCCCTGGTGGTGTGGGTCCGGGGCCGCCTGTCTCTCACGCGGCCGGCAAGGTGCTGACGAAGTGGTCGACCACGGCGGCGAGGTCGCCCGCCTGCTCGATCATCAGGAAGTGCCCGCTGCCGGGCAGCAGGTGGAAGCGCCCCTGCGGCAGGTCGGCCGCCAGCAGGCGGCCCTCCTCCGGGAGCGCGATGGAGTCGTGCTCGCCCGCGATCACGAGGCAGGGCACGGGGAACCGTTCGGTGCGCAGCCGGGGCGTGGCCAGGTAGGTCTCGAAGAACCGTATCCAGCCGTAGGCGCCGACCCGCTCGCGGACCCGGGCGCCGAGCTCCTCGACCAGGTCGTCCGGGACCCGGCCGCCGGCGTGCACCCGCACGCCCTCCGTCATGGTCCGGACGAAGTTCCGGACGGCGATCTCCACCGACTGCCAGGTGAAGTCCTCGACCGAGCGGCGGTAGAACGGGGACACCAGCACGAGGGCGCGGATGCCGTACTCGGTGAAGGGGTCGGCGCCGTGCTCCAGCTGCCGGTGGAGGAACTCCAGCAGGCTGTTGGCGCCCATCGAGTGGCCGACCACCACGCCGGCGCCGCCGGGCACCGCGCCCAGGGCGTCGGCCACGTACGGCACCACGTCGCCGCGCGAGCTCCAGTGGGCCACGCAGTCACCGCGCCAGGGCAGCTCGGCGGCCCAGACCTCGGGGCCGTCGTCCCGCCGAGGGGCGGCGAGGAAGGCGTCCCAGACGCTCGCGCTGTTGGCCAGGCCGTGGAGCAGCAGCATCCGGCCGGGGCCCCCGGCCGCGCGGCGGTGCACGCTCACGGGCGCGAGCGTCGCGCCGGGCTCGGGTTCCGGCGCCGCTCCGGCGGTGAGGAGGCTGCCCGGGCCTGGCATCACGCCGCCGGCCGGAGCAGGACGAGCGCCGCGCTGGCGTCGTCGGCGTCACCGCCCGCACTGGCCACCACCGGTCCGGCCCCGCCGCGGGCGAACCAGCCGACGGCGGCGGCGCACTGGAGCACGCCCAGCGCGCCGGAGGCAAGACCGAAGCGGGCGCCGAGGTCCTGCCGCGGCACGCCGGCCAGCAGCGCCCGGGGCGGCGCGTCCGTCTCCGGCACCTGCCACAGGGCGGGGCGTTCACCGGCCGCGTCCGCCAGCTTGGCGAGCGAGGCCGCCAGGCCCGCGCCGCGCACGGCGTCGCCCAGCACGGCCAGTGCCGGAGCACCCCGCTCGGCCGCCGCTTCGGCGCTCTCCAGCACCACCGCCGCCGAGCCGTCCACCGTCCGGGCGCCGCCGACGAAGGCGTGCACCGCCTCGTTGTCGGGTTCGACCCCGAGGACCAGCGCCCGGGAGACCCGGCCGGCGCGGATCAGTTCGGCACCCCAGCGCAGGGCGTCGAGCCCGGAGGTGGCGCCGTTGCACAGCATCAGGTTCGGGCCGCGCAGACCGAAGCGGATCGCGACGGAGGAGGCGACGACGTTGCTGGAGGCGTTCGGCAGGTCCATCGGACTGCCGGCGGCCGCGGTCTCGCGGGTGATGGTGTCCATCGCCCGGGTGATGGTGTCGAGGTTGCCGTAGTTGGAGCTGACCACCACGGCGACGCTGAGCGGCGCGACCTTCAGGCCCTCGTCGTCCACCAACGCGGCGTCACGCAGGGCCGCCTGGGCCGCGCAGTAGGCCAGCTGGGTCGCCCGGTCCTTGTAGCGCAGGCCCTTCCTGCCGACGATGTCCTTCGGCTCGACCGGGGGCGCGTCGGACGGCCCCGGCTCGATCAGCTCGCCGGCCGACGCCGCGCGGGGCAGCACCACGCCGGTCCCGGTCACCACGACGTTCATCGGGCCGCCTCCACGATCGCCACGGCGTTCACGCCGCCGAAGCCGAATGCGTTCAACTGGGCCACCGCCAGGGGTGCCTGGGCGGCCTCTGCGGTGACGAACCGGAACCCGGCCGCCTCCTCCACCGGGTCGTCCAGGCCGACGGTCGGCGGCACCCGGCCCTCGGCCAGTGCCGTCAGCGTCACGACCAGGTTGAGCAGTCCGGACGCTCCCGAGGTGTGGCCCGTCATGGACTTGATGGCCGTCATCAGCGGCTTGTCCGCGTCCTCGCCGAACACGTCGGCGAGGGCGACGGCCTCGGCCTCGTCGTTGAGCAGGGTGCCCGTGCCGTGCACCATGACCAGGTCGATGTCCGCGGGCTTGCGGTCCGCGTCGGCCTGGGCCTGCCGGATGGCCTCCGCGATGCCGACCGGATCGGGGGCGGTCACGTGGTACGCGTCGCAGTTGACGGCGACGCTGCGCACCACACCGTGCACCCTGCGGCCCGCGGCGGGCGTGCGGGTCAGCACGACGGCCGCCGCGCCCTCGCCCATGAGCACACCGGCCCGGTTGCGGTCGAAGGGCCGCACCCGCTCCGGCGGCACCGGCTGGACCCGTTCCAGCAGGCCGTACATGGTCTCGGTGAGCACGTCCACGCCCGCGACGATCACCGTCTCGGCCGTGCCGGCCGCCAGGAGGTCGGTGGCCAGCGCGAGCGCGTACAGGCCCGCGGAGCAGGCGTTGGAGAAGGTGTGGGTGTCGTCGGCGTTGAAGACCGCGCGCAGTGCGGTGCCGAAGTGCAGGTCCTGCGGGGGGAAGTCGATGCCGTCGCGCTGCCACAGTTCGACGGAGCGCAGTTCGCGCAGGCCGGTGCCGATCAGGATCGGCACGCCGCTGAGGTCGTGCTCGTCGAGTCCCGCGTCGCGGGCCGCCTGGGCGATCGCGTCGACCAGCAGCGCGGTCGCCCGGCGCGGGACGTCGGCCCCGGGCTCGGGACGGTCGTCCACCTCGTAGGCGAAGTGCGCGTCGTGGCGGGTGAGGTCGAAGCCCTTCAGCGTACCGACGCCGGAGACGCCCGCACACAGGTTGGCGAACAGCTCACCGGGGTCGCGCCCGACGCTGGCGACCGCGCCGGTACCGGTCACGGCCCACGTCATGCCGGCACCTCGTCGAATTTCCCGAGGAGCACCACCGCGTTGTTGCCGCCGAACGCGAGCCCGTTGTTCTGGACGATCCGCAACTCCGCCTCGATGGCGGTGTTCGGCACGCAGTCGACATCGCATTCCGGGTCGGTGGTGGTGTGGTTGATGGTGGGGGGGATGAAATCGTTGGTGATGGCCAGCGCGCAGCCGATCGCGGACAGCGCGCTCGCCGCGCCCATGGTGTGGCCGATCATCGACTTCATGGAGATGACCTTCGGCGGCTGCGCCCCGAACAGTTCGCGGATCGCGCGCGCCTCGGTGACGTCGTTGGCCTTGGTGCCGGTGCCGTGGGCGGAGATGAGGTCCACCTGTTCCGGCTTGACCCCGGCGTTCTCCAGGGCGATCTCCATGCACCGGCCGACGCTGTCCTGGTTGGGCGCCACCTGGTGGTAGGCGTCGCAGTTCAGGCCGTAGCCGAGCACCTCGGCGTAGATGCGCGCCCCGCGGGCGAGCGCGGAGTCCAGGCTCTCCAGCACCAGGATGCCCGCGCCCTCACCGGTGAGGATGCCCTTGCGGTCCACGTCGAAGGGGCGGCACCGGTCGGGCGCGATGGTGCCCAGGCGGTAGAACCCGGAGAAGGTCTTGCGGCACATCGCGTCCGCGCCGCCGCACAGGGCGTACTCGGCCTCGCCGGAGCGGACCGCGTCGAAGCCGTAGCCGATCGCGTAGTTGCCGGCGGCACAGGCGGTCGGGATCGTCACCGCCTCGACGTCGGCCAGCTGCAGCTCCTGGGCGATGGCGGCGGACAGCCGCCCGGCCGCGACACGCCGGGCGGACTCGGGCGCCATGTGCTCGGGTCCGAACCGGACTTCGGCCTCCACCATGTAGTCGAGGTCGCGGGACTCGCCGTCGGTGGTGCCGACGGTCACGACACCGGGCAGCGACCGCCAGACCTCGAGGTCCAGCCCGGCGTCGTCGACCGCCATCCGGGCGGCGGCGACGGAGTACTGGGTCGCCCGGCCGAGTTGGTCGACGGGCAGGTGGCGGATCCACCGCTCGGGTTCGAAACCGACCACCTCACAGCCGTTCGCGTGGTCGAACCCCTCCACGTCGAACACGGTGATCGGCTTGGCCCCGCTGCTTCCGCCGCGCAGGCCCCGCAGGAACTCACCGGCTCCCATCCCGATGCTGGAGACCACGCCCAGCCCGGTGATCACCACCCTGCGCGGGCCAGTCCGCCCTGACATTGCCATCCCGCCCTCTCCGTCTCCTGCTCCGGCCGTGCCCTGCCTTTGACGATGTCGCCGGATTACCAGCCGGCGGCCTGCGAGACCACCTCGTAAACACCCTTGAGGTTCACCATGCGCGCCAGTTCGGACTGGTCGATGGTGATGCTGAACTCCTTCTCCAGCTTCGCCAGGATCTCGATCGAACGAAGCGAGTCCGCGGCGTGGTCCTCCTTGAAGAGGCTGGTCTCGCTGACCTCGTCCTCCTCGATTTCGAGAATGTCGCAGACGATCTCCTTGATCTTCTGCATGTTTTCGTCGTACGAAGCCATAATGGGTACCCTTCCTTTTCGGCGCGGCACCTCTGGGCCACCGCCCGGTTTTCTGCCGGAGATCTTTCTAAGCCACCGCCGCGGAACGCGGCAATGCCGGTTGCAGAAACCTGCCAAGTCCACCGGCGGGGAACGACAGTCGTCCTGACCCACCGCTACCTGGGACGGGAACGCGCCGGCACACCGGCCTGGGCCGGAGCGGTCGGGAAGGGCGGCCCGCCGCCGGCGCTCGCCCCGCTCGGCGGCGGGCGGCGGTCAGAAGCGGTCGCAGGCCTCGAGGGGGGCGTCGAGGACGCCTTCGCGGGCGATGATGTAGCCGAGGTGGCCTCGGCTGCGGCTGCCGAGGAGTTCGCTGGCCTTCTGGATGTGGCCGGAGACGGTGCGGGTGCTCATGCCGAGGCGGGAGGCGATGGCCTCGTCGGTGTAGCCGTTGACCATCAGGCGCAGGACGTTCTGCCGGGTACGGTCGGTGAGCAGCGGGGGGCGGTGGTGGCCCTCGAGGTAGGTGACCGGCTCGGCGCGGTCCCACATCAGTTCGTAGATCTTGATTCACCTGCGCCGGGACCTCCTCGCGCTGGCCGCCGAGGAGGACGTCCTGATCCTGGAGGACAACCCCTACTGCGTCTTCGCCGGCGAGGACCGCCTGCCCTCGCTGAAGGCCCTGGACACCGCCCGCCGGGTCGTCCACCTGGGCTCCTTCGCCAAGACGGGGCGTTCCCCGGCGCCCGGGTCGGCTACGTCGTGGCGGACCAGCTGGTCTTGGACGGCGCCGGCGGCACCAGCCTCCTGGCCGACCTGCTCGCCGTGATCAAGAGCATGGCCACGGTGAACACCTCACCGATCGCCCAGGCCGTGATCGGCGGCGCCCTGCTGGAACACGGGCACAGCCTGCGCGCCGCCAACGCCGGGACGGCCGCCCTCTACCGCCGCAACCTCGCCCTGCTGCTCGACGGCCTGGCCCGGCGCTTCCCGCCCGCCACCGGCATCACCTGGAACACCCCCCGCGGCGGCTTCTTCCTCGTCCTCACCGTCCCCCACCTGCGCGTCGACGACGCCCTGCTGGAGCGCTCCGCCTCCCGCCACGGCGTCATCTGGCCCCCGATGTCGCACTTCTACCCGGCTCCCGGCGGCACCCACCAACTCCGCCTCTCCGTCACCCAACTCACTCCCGACGCCGTCGAGCGCGGCCTCGACGCCCTCGCCGCCCTGCTCACCGCCCCGAACGCCTGAGGCCGCGGCGCCGAGGAGGCCGTTCCCACCCCGGGAAACGGCCTCCTCGGCCCCGTCGGCTTCCGGCCCGGTCGGCTTCCGGCCTCCCGGAGTTCCGGTCGGCTACGCGTCCCCGGTCAGCCAGCGGCCGTTCGGGCCGCCGAACACGCCCGTCCGCCGGTCGAAGATGACCTCCCCGCGGCGCACCGTCGTCTCCGGGCGTCCGACCAGGGTCGCGCCCTCGTACGCGGACCAGCCGCACTTGGAGCGCACGTCCCCGGCCGTCATGAACCAGGTGGCGTCCGCGTCGAAGAGGACGAGGTCGGCGTCGAAGCCGGCCTCGATCCGGCCCTTGCTGCTCCCCAGACCGAACAGCTCGGCGGGGCGCCGGCTGCTCAACCGCGCCAGCTGGGTGAGCAGTTCGTCGACGGGGCGGTCCGGCCAGCGCTGCCGCATCCCGGTGAAGACGGCGGGCAGCAGCTCCTGCACCCCGGGCAGCCCGGGGGGCGCGTCCGCGGCCGGGCGGGTCTTCTCCTCGACGGTGTGCGGGGCGTGGTCGCTGCCCACGGTCGCCAGGCCGTCGTGGATGAGCGCCTCCCACAGCCGTTCCCGGTCGCGTTCCTCCCGGATGGCGGGGCTGAGCCGGATGCGGGCGCCGAGGCGGGTGATGTCGTTGCGGGTGAAGGACAGGTGGTGCGGAGTGGCCTCGAAGGTGACTGGCAGGCCGGCCTGCCGGGCGGCGAGGAGCAGGTCGCACTCCTCCGCCGAGGAGGTGTGCAGGACGTGGGCGGCGGTGCCGTACTCCCGGACGAGTTCGATGACCCGGGCCACGGCGACGATCCCCCCGGTGCGGGGGCGGGCGGGCTCGTACGCGCCGTAGCTGGTGGGCGCGGGGAGGTAGCCGTCGAGGAGGTCGAACAGCCCGCCGTCCTCGGCGTGCAGGACCACCCGCAGGCCGCGGTCGGCGGCGACCGCGAAGATCCTGGCGAGCACCTTCGGGTCGTGGATGACGTGCGGGGCGGTGTGGTGGCCGGCCATGAACACCTTGACGGAGGTCGCCACCCGCGGGTCGAGGTCGGCGAGCACGTCCACGGTGTCGGTGCCGACGCCCATGTGGAAGCGGTAGTCCACCAGGGACCTGCCCTCGATGAGCGCCGCCTTGGCCCAGGCGTCCTCGGGGTGGTGCAGCGGCGGCTGGGTGTTGGGCATGTCGATGACGGTCGTGACACCGCCCGCGGCGGCGGCCCGGCTGCCGTGCTCCCAGTCCTCCTTGTGGGTCAGCCCGGGGGTGCGGAAGTGGACGTGGGAGTCGATCACCCCGGGTAGCACGTGGAGGCCCGCCGCGTCGAGGGTCTCGGCGGCCGGCGGCTGCGCGTCCGGCGGCAGCAGGGCGCTGATCCGGCCGCCGCGCACCGCGACGGTGCCCGGCCGGACACCCTCGGGGGTGACCAGCCGGCCGCCGCGGATCACCAGGTCGTACGGTCCTTCGTGTTCGGTCATGACGGCTGCTCCGCGGAGATCAACTGGTGACAGAGGTCGTTGGTCGGGCCCATCAGACGGACGGCCCGGACGTCGCGGGCCAGCCGGTTGACCGGGTGGTCCGCGACGAAGCCGGCGCTGCCGAGCTGGCGCTGCACCTGCAGGCAGATCTCCTCGGCCAGGGTCGAGGCCATCACCTTGCTGCGCAGGGTGGTGAGGCCGGGGTTCGGCCCCTCGCGTCGGCCCGCCGCCTCGACGACGGCCCGGGCGGCCTCCACCCGGGCGGACAGGTCGGAGAGCCGGTCGCGGGTCAACCGGTCCCCGGTCAGGCCCTGTTGCCGGGCCTTGGCGAGCGCCATCCGGTAGACGGCGTCGGCGATGCCGACCGCGACGGCGCCGAGGGACGCCCCGGACTCGCGCACACCGGCGATGATCGTCGCCGCCTTCCCGGCCGGGCCGAGCAGGGCGCTGCCCGGCACCGCGCAGGAGCGCAGTTCGACGAAGCCCGTCGCGGAGGCGCGCATGCCGACGAGGTCCAGGCTGGTGTCCGCGACCAGTCCCGGGTTGTCGGCCTCGACGAGGTAGAAGCTCTGCCCGTCACTGCCGTACCCGAGGTCGCCGCCGGCGGGCGCCGCGGACTGGGCGAGGACCAGGTACACCTGTGCCAGGCCCGCGCCGGTGGTGAACGCCTTGGCGCCGTCGAGGACCCAGCCGTCCCCGGCCCGGACGGCCTTGGTCGCGATGTTGCGCTTGTCCGCCCCGGCGCCGCTCTCGCTCCACGCGGAGGCCGCGAGCCACGAGCCGTCGGCGAGCCGGGGCAGGTGGTGGGCGCGCTGGGCGGGTGTTCCCCACTCGGTGATCCGGGCGCTGACCGCGAAGTGCTGGAACAGGATGATGGAGACGGCCGGGTCGAGCCCGGCCACCTGCTCGACGAGCCGGTTGGTGAGGACGGCGTCGCCACCCTGGCCGCCGTACTCGCGCGGGATCGCCGCCCCGAGGATCCCCGAGGAGCGGAGCGCGTCGAGCACCCGGCCGGGCAGGGCGCCGGCGGTGTCCGCCGCGGCGGCCTCCGCCTCAAGGATCCGGTACAGCGGCCCGTACCGTTCGGCCAGTGCCTCGCGGCTGTCGGACCGGGCTACGGCTTCAGTGAAGGGCACCGTCGAGCCTCCTCGGGAGCATGGTCATGGCTGGTGCGATCTCGAGCGGCCCGGACCGGATCCGGGCCTCCTTGCGGCTCACGCTCACCCACTGCAGGAACGTCCCCCGCGCGCCGTCCTCGACCTCGGCGGTGGCGACGGCGAGGCCGCCCGGGGTCTCGATGTCGACCTGCGGGAGCCGCCCGCCGGCCGCCTCGAACAGCCGGGCCGGTACCGTGCCGGCCGCGGTCGCCGCGGCGGCCAGGCAGGTGATGCCGGTGAGGGCGAGCGTGGGGTGCCAGCGCGGCACCGTGACGGCCCGGGCGCTCAGCCGGCCCGGACGGTAGGCCCCGACCATCGCGATCTTGGGGAACACGCTGGTGTCCGGCACGCCCAGCAGGGCCGAGGCGGAGCGGCGGATCCGCAGCAGTTCCTCGAAGACGTCGTCCCCGGCCCCGAACAGTTCGCGTTGCGATCCGATCCCCAACTCCTTGGCGTCCACGAAGACGTAGGGGTTGCCGAGGGACACCAGGGACGCCTCGTAGGAGCCGGCGGGGGTGGTCAGCCGGTCGACCGGGTTGCCGGTCATCAGGGCCCGGCCGATGCTCTTCCCCGGTGGCTGGACGAAGTACATGGTGAAGCTGCCGCCGTGCCGCCGCGACTCGTCGACCTCGCAGACGATCTGGTCCCCGTTGTTGAGGATGCGCAGCCGGACGCGGTCGCCCGGTGCGGGGCGCGGTGTCCACCGGCGGGCGTGGGCGACCACCAGGCTGGCGAGGATCGAATGGCCGCAGCTGCCCTGGAAGTCGAAGCCGTCCTGCCGGTCCGGCAGGCACTGCACGAAGCGGTAGTCCAGGTCGAACAGCGGGTGCGGGGACGGCGCCACGATGGCGATCTTGAGCACGTCGGCGTGCCCCTTCTCCACCAGCCAGCTCCGCACCCGGGTGAGCACCGGCCGCAGCTCGGCCTCCGCGGCGGGCAGCTCGGCTGCGTCGAGCACCAGCGTCGGGCACGGCGCCCCGTCCGCCGTGGCGATGTACGCGATCACGCGGCCGTCCCGTCGCCGGTCGGACCGGCGGCTTCGTCCGCCTTCGGGCCCGGAGCGGAGAGGAACTGGTCGACCCAGAGCTGGTGCACCATCAGGGACCACAGCGCCAGCGCGGAGCGCTCCGAAGGCCGGGCCGCCTGCTCCTGGAACAGCCGCTCCACCCGGGCCGGGTCGACCAGTCCGTGCCGGCGCAGCGCCGCCGGCGAGAGCACGTCCCGGGCGTAGCCGTACAGGGCCGCGCCGGGAGCGATCATCGCGGTGATCGGCAGCGTGAACGGCTGCTTCGGCCGGTTCAGCACCGAGTCGGGCAGCAACCCCGCGGCGGCGCGGTACAGCACGTCCTTGCCCCGGCCCCGGGCGATCTTCAGGCCCGACGGCAGCGAGCGGGCGTACCGCTGCACGGCCGGCTGGCAGAACGGCAGCCGCACCTCCACGGAGGCGGACATGCTGAGGTGGTCCACCCGGCGGAGGTGGTACGCGGGCAGCCGCCGGCCGACCTCGAAGGCGGTCAGGGTCTCCGTCCGTCCGTGGGGCGAGGCGGCCAGTTCCCCGGCGATGCGCTCGGAGGCCGGCCCCCGGGCCGCGACGTAGTGGCGGTACTCCGCGGTGTACAGCTCGGTGCGCAGTGCGGCCGGCACCGCCGCGAGGGCCTCGACGTACCCGCTGATCCAGTCCTCGCCGTCCGGGGTCTCGGCGGCCCTGCGGATCCGGTCGTACCCGCCGAACAGCTCGTCCGCCGCGTCGCCGGTGAGCGCCACGGTGAAGCCCGCGTCCCGCACCGCGCCGAACAGCGCGTGGGTGCTGAGGGTGATCGGGTCGGCGTTGGGCTGCCCGAGGTGCCAGACCACGTCGGGCAGCAGTTCGGGGAAGGTCTCCGGGTCGATCTCCACCTGGTGGTGGCGGGTGCCGTTGCGCTCGGCGACCTCGCGGGCGAAGTGCCGTTCGTCGCTCGGCCACCGGCCGGTGTAGGCGATGTTGAAGCTGTGCAGGCCTTCGGCGGCCTCGGCGGCCAGCGCCGACACCAGGCTGGAGTCCAGGCCGCCGCTGGTGATCGCGGCCAGCGGGACGTCCGCGTGGATCAGGCGGTGGGTCTCCTGGCGCAGCAGGGCGAGCACGCGTTCGGCGGCGGCCGCCGGGTCGGTGTCCGGCTCCGGTCGCGCGGGCTCGGCCCGCCGGTAAATCCGCAGTCCGCCGGAGCGGCTGACCCGGACGGTGGCCGCCGGCGGCAGCACCCGGATGCCGTCGAACATCGTCTGCTCGCCGAACGGGGTCTTGGTCGACAGGTACTCGTCGAGCCCTGGTTCCCACAGGGCCGCGCGCACCCCGCGGAAGGCGAGCAGCGCGGGCAGTTCGGAGGAGAAGTGCAACTGCCTGCGGTACGCGTCCCACTGGTAATAGAGGGGCTTCATGCCGACGTCGTCGGTGGCCAGGACGAGCGTCGGCTCGTCCCTCAGGTCCATCACGGCGATGGCGTACATGCCGTCGAGGTGGTCGGTGAAGTCGGGGCCGTACTCGGCGTAGAGCGCGGGCAGCACCGAGCCGTCGCAGTCGTCGTCGATCCGGTGGCCGCGGGCGGTCAGCCGGCGGCGCAGCTCGGCGTGGTTGTAGATCTCGCCGTTGAACACCACGGTGATGTCCTCGCCCAGACGGTACGGCTGGCGGCCGCCGGCCAGGTCCATCACGGCCAGCCGGTTGATGCCCAGCGCCCAACCGCGGCCGACCGCCCGGGCCTGGGCGTCCGGGCCGCCGTGCCGTTGGACGGCGGAGACGGTCCTCAGCTCGTGCGCGGTGACCTGGGCGTCGAAGTGCCCGAATATTCGGCACATCCGCGCGTCACCTCACCTGCGCCGGGACACCGGCGCGCTGGTAGAGGACCGGGTCGAAGGGGGTCGGGCCGCCGCAGGTCGCGAACCGGGGGGCCGCCGGGTCCTCGTCGTCGTGGCGGGTGCCGTGCGGCACGCCGGGCGGGGCGAACAGCGCGTCCCCGGGCGAGACGTCGATCCAGCGGTCGGCCAGGTACATCTGCCCCGTCCCCTCGAAGGCGATGAACGCCTCCTCGCTCTCGGGGTGGACGTGCACGTTGAAGTACTCGCCCGGCTGCATCACCCCGCAGTGGAGGCAGAGTTGCGGGGTGCCGGTGCCCGGCCAGAACAGGAAGTTCATCGTCGCGGTCCGGTCGGACGCGGCGGCCTGGCCCGTCCCGCCGAAGCCGCGCAGCTGGGTGTCCGTGCGCCACAGGTTGCTGAAGCGGGCCGGCTGCGCCCCGCGGGTGCGGCCGGGCAGCAGGCGGGTGCGCCAGACGTAGGCGGTCAGGTCCTCGGTGTCCGCGGCGGCGAGGGAGTAGCGGTCGCCGGTGGGGGCGTAGACCGCGTCGGCCCTGGCCACCCGGGCGCGGTCCGCGCCGGAGCCGGCCTCGCCGGAGCCGGCGAACACGACGACGACGTTCTCCTCCTCCGCCGATCCGGCCGGCTCCCACCGTCCGCCGGCGGGGACCCGGACGACGTCGAGCCGGATGATCCCGGCGCCCAGCTCGGGGCCGACCGCCGTCGCCACCGAGCATCCGTCCACCGGGTGGAAGACGAGCTCCGACGCCCGGACGATCGCGCCGACCTGTTCAGAAACGGCCATCAGTGTGCCTTCCCGACGCTCCGGCCGCTGCCGGGCGTCATGTCGAACCGTCAGTTGGCGGAGGCGGTGCGGGAGCCGGTCACCGATGCGGTGGCCGAGTCGGTGTCCGGCGCCGGATCCGCGGCGAGGTCCGCGGTGATGTCGTCGGCGAGGTCCACGGCGAGTCGGCCGCCCTTGCCCCAGTGGGTCCGCTCCACGTCGCGGATGATCACGGTGACCGCGTCCTGCGGGCACCCGGCGATCCTGGCCACGGTCGCGGTGACCTCCTCGACGAGCTCGCGCCGGCTCTCCTGCTCGTTCCCGCTC
Organism: Kitasatospora sp. NPDC029312; assembly: GCF_055569215.1. NCBI lineage: Bacteria > Bacillati > Actinomycetota > Actinomycetes > Kitasatosporales > Streptomycetaceae > Kitasatospora > Kitasatospora sp. NPDC029312. Next base: position 32,614 of record NZ_JBVHXY010000006.1, read on the forward strand.
CACCAGTCCACGGTGACCACTGGCATCGAACACACACCTTCTCTCCGGATGGCGGCGTACCGCCGGATGGGCGGGGGGGGGGGGGGGGGGGGGGCGGGCGGGGGGGGGAGGGGGGGGGGGGAAGGGGGGGGAGGGGGGGGGGGGGGGGGGGGGGGGGGGGGGGGGGGGGGGGGGGGGGGGGGGGGGACGGGGGGGGGGGGGGGGGGCGCCCCCGCCCCCCCCCCCCCCCGGGGCTACGCGTGACGACGCCCGGGTGCCACGTGAGTGCGCGTGAGGGCGCCCGGGTGTTCGCGGGTGCTAGACGAGTTCGGGGGACAGGCCCGCCGCGCGGTAGAGGTCCGCGTCGTACGGGACGGGCCCGCCGACCGAGACGAACAGCTCGGGAGCGCCCGGGCGGTCGGGGTTGCGGGTGCCGTGGAGCGCGCCCGCGCGGGCGAAGACGCCGTCGCCGGGCTCCATGTCGAGCCACTGGTCGCCGAGGAAGAACTGCCCGCTCCCCTCCAGCGCGAACAGCGCGTCCTCCGCGCCCGGGTGGGCGTGGATGTTGAAGGTGTTGCCCGGCGCGCCCATGCCGCTGTTGATGCACAGGTAGGCGCAGCCGTTGCCGGGCCAGTGCGGGAAGTTCATGTAGGCGCGCCGCTCGTTGTCCACCGGGGCGACCTCCCCGGTGCCGGCGAACTTGTGGATGCCCTTCGAGGTGTCGTACACGGTGTTGAAGAACCTCGGGGCGGCGCTGCGGGGCCTGTCCTCGGGCAGGACGGCGCGCCAGAAGTACACCGTCAGCTCGTCGCTGTCGGCGGTGAAGGTGAGCTGCAGGTCGGTCGGCGCGTAGGCCGTGGAGCCCTTGGTCATCGGGCTGGTCTCGTCGCCCACCTGCGCCGTGCCGGTGCCCTCGAAGACGATGGCGGTGGTCTCCTCCTGCCGGTAAACGTCCGGCTTCCAGCTGGCGCCGCGCGGGATGCGCACGATGTCGACGGAGACGAACTCGGCGCCCACGTGGGGGCCGACCGGGCGGCTCACCCGGCAGCCGTCCTCCTCGGTGAACGTCAGCTCGCTGCGGCGGATGATCACGCCGTGCTGGTCGGAACTGGTCACTGCGGTACTTCCTCTCGATGAGTCTCTCGATGGGTTTCTCGACGGGTTTCTCGACGGGCGGCGTGGTGGCTTCCGGTTCAGGCGAGTGCCCGGGCGGCCGGGGCGGCCGCGGTGCGCGCGCTGATCGTCGCGACGGCCCCCACCGGGTGCTCGAGGGCCGCGTCGAGCGCGGGCACGAGCCGCTCCCCGTAGGCCGCCGCGTACAGCGGGAACGACGGTTGGCCGCCCTGCTCGGCGAGGTCCGCCACGAGCTGCTCGGGCAACGGTGCGAGCAGGTCGATGTCGGTGCGGGAGACCCCCAGGAACTGCGGGCGGTCGAACTCCTCGCCGAGCGTCAGGAAGAAGTGGGACAGCACCTCGCCCATGTCGGCCTCGTACGAGGTCATCCGGTCCGCGCCGATGGTCGCGCTCACGGACATCCGGTAGGCGTGGCCGAGGTTCATGTAGTTGGGGCAGATGAGGGTCGAACGGAGGTCCAGTGCCTCGGGCGGGGGCAGTGCCGCGGCGCTCTCCCGGGGCAGGTCCGCCAGTTTGTTGTCCGCGCCGATGCCCCGCAACCCGTGGCCGCCGCCGTAGAGGGCGTCGACCCAGCCGCCGTAGTCGCCTCGGGTGAGCGAGAAGGTGTTCATCATGTCGATGGGCACCTCGACGGTGCCGCCCGGCACGTGCAGCCCGACCCGCCGTTCCAGCGAGATCCGGTAGATCATCGCGAAGTAGGCGAAGTTGGTGGCGTGGCGGGCGAGTTCGAGCGCCTCGGCGTCGCCCGGGGTCAGGTCGTCCGCGGTGACTTCGGGGACGGGCTGGGTCAGCAGCACCTGGTGCCGGAACTTCGGCCGCTGGCTGAGCAGTTGGGTGCGCACCAGGCGGCCGTTCCGGTCGCTGCGCCACCAGGCGTTGGGCTTCCAGCGGTTGTCGGTGACGTTGTTGTGCGTCAGCAGGGTGCGCAGGTGGGTGCCGCCGTCGGGGGCGCCGGTGGCCCGGGTGATCAGCCGCAGGGCGTACCACGGGAACGCCAGCATGGGGGCGTAGGCGTTCAGGCTGGCGTGGGTCGAGGTGTGCACTACCATGGGCGATTCGATGAACCGGTGCAGCGACTCGTCGTCCCACCCCAGCAGTCGGCGCATCCGCTCCCGGTCGGCGGGCGGCGCCCGGTGGACCCGCGGCTCGGCGGCCCGGACGAACTCCGCCAGCTGCCGACGGCGCTCGCGGACCTCGGCGCCCGGCGGGCCGGCCGGCCGGAAGGAGCCCAGGACCTCACCGAGCGTGGGACCCGAGTCCTGATCGTGTTTCCTGGTCACGCAGTCCTCCTGTCGATGCAGTGGCACGGCGTCGGACGCCTCGACGGCTGTCCGGTCCGGGAATGCGGCCGGCAGCTCGGGGCGAGTGGCCCGTCGAACGTCTGTCCCGGGCGGCGACGGAAAAGCTACCCGAGAAATGCGCCGGGCAATACCGCAGCGAATGTGGCGTGGATCACGCGCCTTTCTCGGATTGATGGCGATGGCGCGTCAGATGGGCGGCTGTTAGCATGCTCCGGGCAATCGAGATTTCGCCGGACAGGCGTTTCGCCCGATCTCTGGAGCGTATACATGAAGCAGCTCCCCCATGTTCTCCACATTGGCTGGATGCCCCGCGCGGTGGCCGCACTGACCCGCGCCGGGGCCAGGGTCACCTGTGCGGTCGCCCCCGAAGACCTCGCAAAAGCCCAGGCCGCAGGCGTTTCGACGGTGGTCGTGACCGATCCGACGAACGTGTCGGCGATCCTCGGCGGTCTCGTCCGCGCCGAGGTCCCGGTCAGTGAATTCGACGCGGTGTGCAGCGTCCTGGAGTTCTGCGTGGTGCCGGCCGCGGCCATTTCCGACCTTTACGGTTTCAGCCGCGGAGCCGCGGTCCAGGCCCTCGGAATGCGCGACAAGTTCATCCAGAAGAGGAAAGTCCGCAGCGCCGGCGTGGCGACCGCCGCGTGCGAGACGGTGGATTCCACCACGGTGCTTGATTTCGATTCACTGGAATTCCCCCGGGTCCTCAAGCCGCTCGACGGAAAGGGCTCCCAGAACACGTTCGTCGCCCTCGGCCCGGACCACCTCCGGGAGTGCCTGGAGCGGGCCTCCGCGTCGAGTGGCGGGCCGTGGCTGCTGGAGGAGTACGTCCCCGGCACCGAGTTCCACGTCGACGGGCTGGTGCGCGACGGCGAGGTGCGGGTCCTGGGCGTCTCCCGGTACCACCAGAACGTCATCGGGATGCCCACCGGCGGACTGGTCGGCAGCACCGCCCTGCGGCCCGACCGGCACGAGGAGCTGTACCGCTCGATGCGCTCCCTCGCCCGCACGGCGCTGACCGCCCTGGAGTACCGGGACGGCGTGTTCCACCTCGAGGCCTTCCAGGGCTCCGACGGCCGCGTCGTGTTCGGCGAGTGCGCGGCCCGGGTCGGCGGCCTGTGGGTCGACGACCTCTTCCAGCGCGCCTTCCAGGTCAACCTCCGGGACGAGTGGGCCCGCATGGTGCTCGGTCGGCCGTGCGGCCTGACCGCCGAGCCGGGATACCCGGACGACATCGTGTTCGGCGCGGTGTGCCTGCCGGCTCCGCCCGGCGTCCTGCGGGCGATGCCGAGCCACGAGGAGGTCGCGGCCCGGCCGGGGGTGGTGTTCTGCGCCCTCGACGAGAGCCTGCGCAACGACGTCGGCGCCGCTCCCCAGACCCGGGCCGGGCACGCGGTCGTCTCGGCCTCCGACGAGGAGGAGTTGGCCCGCCGACTGCAGGGCCTGGTCGACTGGTTCGCGGCGGGAGTCGTCGTGGAGCGTCCGGAGCAGGCGGAGCGGGAGGCCGACGACCTGCTGTCGGCGGCCTCGGCCGGCTGACCGCCGCCGCCCCGTCGGGCCCGGGGGGGGGGGGGGGGGGGGGGGGGGGGGGGGGGGGGGGGGGGGGGGGAGGGGGAGGAGGGGGGGAAGCGGGAGGCATGGGGGGAACGATGACGGGCAG
>NZ_JBVHXY010000006.1:36693-232755 GCF_055569215.1 Kitasatospora sp. NPDC029312
CACCCCCCCCCCCCCCCCCCCCCCCCCCCCCCCCCCCCCCCCCCCCCCCCCTCCCCTCCCCCTCCCCCCCCCCCCCCCCCCCCCCCCCCCCCCCCCCCCCCCGCAGGGCTTCCCGGCCCACGGCGGTCAGCGGACGTCGGCCGCAGCGGCTGGCAGCAGGCGGTGGTCGAGCGCCGCCGAGAAGCGCTCGACCACCTCCCGCAGCCCGGCCTCGGCCGTGCGCTCGACGGTCACGCCGGCCCGCTCGTCGAAGGTGATGCAGCGGTCCAGCACGAACCACCCCTGGACGACGTGGAACGCCCCCATCGAGGACAGCACCGGGCGCAGCGCGTAGTCGATGGCGAGGACGTGCGCCGTCGATCCCCCGGTGGCCAGCGGCAGCACGGTCTTGCCTTCGAGGGCGTGCTGCGGGAGCCGGTCCAGCAGGCACTTCAGCAGCCCCGAGTACGCCGCCTTGTAGACCGGCGAGGCGATGACCACACCGTCCGCCAGCGCGAACAGCTCGGCGGCGCGGGCCAGTTCGGGATGGTCCGGGTCCGGGCCGAGCAGCGCGCTCGCGGACAGGGCCCGGACGTCCAGCGGGAGGACGGTGTGCCCCCGGGCGGACAGCATCGCGTCGGCGTGGCGCAGCAGGCCGGTGGTGCGGGAGTGTACGGAGGGACTTCCCGATACGGACAGGACGACAGCCATCAACTCTCACTTCGCCGAAGGGTTGCGGTCACCGGGGGAACGGGCCCCGAGGGTCAGACGGCGGCCTCCTGCGGGCCGGCGACGCGCACCGTCCGGTTCTCGGCCCAGCGGGCGGCGGGCGGAACCGCGACTCCCGCGATCAGGAACATCCCGCCCAGGAGCAGGCAGCCGACCCAGCCCCAGCTGACCATGGCGGTGGTGGCGACCACCGGCGTGAGGATCTGCCCGAGGTCGCGCCCGACGCCGAACATCCCCTGGTACTGGCCCACCGCGTGCTCGGGGGCGAGTTCGAAGGACAGGCCCCAGGCGCCGGCCGACTGAAACAGCTCGCCCGCCACGTGCACCCCGGCGCCGAGCACCAGGAAGGCCGCGGCCAGCCACACCGACTGCCCGTCGGTCAGAGCCCACAGGGCGCAGCACGCGGCGAGCAGGATCCCGGAGCGGAGTTGGGCGGTGGCGGCGCCGCGCACGGTGTCGGAGCCCTTGCTGGCGCGCACCTGGAAGACGGTGGCCGAGATCGAGTTGATCAGCACCAGCACCGAGTACAGCGCCACCGGCACCTTGGTGTGGCTGGCGATGAACAGCGGCAGGGCGATGGTGAACAGGCCGAGGTTCATGCCGAGGACGGCGTTGAGCATGGTGAGCAGGACGAACGGGCGGTCCCGCAGGACGACCCAGCGGGGGGCGTCCTTGGCCCTGGGCACCGGCGGGACGGCCGGCACCCGCATCGTCGCCGCCGCGGAGACGAGGTAGCACCCGGCGGCGATCAGCACCACCACCAGGTAGGCCCGGGTGGTGTCGGCCAGCAGGGCGCCACCCGCGATGACGGCTCCCAGCGTCCAGCCGGCGTTGTTGACGGACCGGAGGTAGGCACGGGTGTGCACCCGCTGCTCGGGCGCCGCGGATCCGGCGATCAGCGCGCCCTCGGCGGCGAGCCCCGCGGATTCGAAGAGCGTCACCAGGCAGGCCACCACCAGGAACGCGGGGAAGCTGTCGAGCAGCACGTAGCCGCAGAGCAGCAGTGCCTCGGCGGTCCGTGCGGCGGCCCGCAGCCCGCGCGGTCCGAAGGCGTCGGACAGGTAGCCCGCCGGGATCCCGGCGGCGAGGCCCACCAGTGAGGCGAGCGTCAGGCCGACGCCGACCTGGCCGGCCGGCAGGCCGACCGCCCGGGTCAGGTAGAGCGGCAGCACGGTGGCGAAGAGGCCACGGCCTACCCGGCTGGTGAGTGCGGCGACGGCCAGCCCGCGGACCGGTCCCGGTTCCGGTATGACCGACCGCCAGAGTTCCGCTGTCCTGGAGTTCGGCATCTGTCTCCCTGTCGTTCCGTGCGTGCCCGGCACGCGTGGTGGTGGTTCCCCCGGTACCCGCGGTAGCGGTTACGGAAGGTCGAACGGCAGTGTCACACCGTCGAGGGCCCCGGCGCAGGCGCACCGGCGTTCCGAGGGGAGTCCGGCGACCGCTTCCAGCACGAGCCCGCGCAGGCGCTCGGTGTGCCGGGCGAAGACCTTGAACACCTCGTCCTGGGCGACGCTCTCGTTGGCGTCGATCCCGGCGTCGAGGTCGGTCACCAGGGCCACCGAGGTGTAGCAGAGGCCGAGTTCACGGGCGAGCACGGCCTCGGGGTGGCCGGTCATGTTGACCAGCGACCAGCCGGCCGAGGCGTACCACTGCGACTCCGCGCGGGTGGAGAAGCGCGGGCCCTCGATCACCACCATGGTGCCGCCGTCCGTGACGTCGTCCCCCGTCGCGGCGGCGGCCTTGACCACCGCGGCCCGGCCGTCGGCGCAGTACGGGTCGGCGAAGGAGACGTGGACCGCGCCCTCCTCGTAGTAGGTCTGGACGCGGCCGGAGGTGCGGTCGACCAACTGGTCGGGCACCACGATGCTGCCCGGGCCCAGCTCGCGCCGCAGCGAGCCGACGGCGCAGGGGGCGAGCACCTGGCGGACCCCGAGCGAGCGCAGCGCCCACAGGTTGGCGCGGTAGTTGATCCGGTGCGGGGGCAGCGCGTGGCCGCGGCCGTGACGGGGCAGGAAGGCGACCGTGCGGCCGGCCACGGTGCCGACGGAGACGGTCTCCGAGGGTTCCCCGTACGGCGTGGGAACCGTGATCTCCTCGGCGCCTTCGAGCAGTCGGTAGAACCCGCTGCCGCCGATCACCGCGATGTCGGCCACCCGGTCAGGTGCTGTGGTCATGGTTGGGGGTCCTCGTCTCGGGAAGTATCAGGGCGTCTCAGGAGAGGGCGAGTCCGGTCCGGCCGGCCGGTGGGGCGTCAGCTCGACCTGGTCCAGGGCGGTCACCAGCGGGTGGTCGCCCGTCGGCGCGCTCGGGTCCTCGGGGCGGCGCACGGCCACCGTGCGCCAGCCCGCGGCGGCGGCCGCGTCGAGCTCCCCGACGCGGTCGCTGAGGAAGACGGTGAGGTGGGGCTCCACCCCGATGGCCCGGGTGATGCTCCGGTACGACGCGGGCTCGGTCTTGGCGCCGGCGTTGCCGAGATCGAAGTGGCCGCGCAGCAGGGCGGACAGGTCACCCTCGTTGCTGTGGCCGAACCAGTCGCGCTGGGCGGTCACCGAGCCCGAGGAGTAGATGTAGCAGGCGATGCCGGCCGCGTGCCAGGCGCGCAGCGCCGGCGGTACGTCGGGGTAGACGTGCCCGGTGAGGGTGCCGTCGGCGAAGCCCTCGGCCCAGATCAGCCCTTGGAGGCGCTTGAGCGGGGCGGCCTTGACGTCGGCGTCGGCCCAGGCCGTGAGCGCCGCGACGGCCCCCGCCTCGTCCACCGCGCCTCCTGCTGACTCGCCGGTCTCCTTGAGGAGTTCGGCGTGGAGCGGGTCGTCGCGGTGGTCCGCGAACCAGTCCGCCAGCCGGGCGCGGGCGTACGGGAACAGCACGTCGTACACGTGCGCGGCGGAGCCGGTGGTGCCCTCGATGTCGAGGACGGCCGCCCGGACGGTCGCCGTGATCACGCGTCCGCCGCGAGCAGCGCGTCGAGGTCCGGGAACCGGGTGGCGATGGTGTCGCCGGTGAAGTCCCCCACCCAGCCGTCCTTCTCCTTGAAGAAGCGGATGGCGGCGAACTGCGGGCGGCTGCCCATGTCGAACCAGTGGCGGGTGCCCGCCGGCACCGACAGCAGGTCACCCGCCGTGCAGACGACCGCGTACACCTTGCCGTCCACGTGCAGGTAGAAGCAGCCCGCGCCGTGGATGAAGAAGCGCACCTCGTCCTCGGCGTGCCGGTGTTCGGCCAGGAAGGTCGAACGGGCCTGGCGCGCCTTCTCCTCCCACGCCGGGCCCGGTTCGGGCAGCAGCTGGGCCACGTCCACGACCCGCAGCCCCTCCCGGGCGCACAGGTCGTCGACCTCGGTGCGGTAGCGCGCGAGGACGTCCTCGGCGGTCTCCGCCCCGGTGAGTTCGCCGCGCAGGCTCCACCGGCGGAAGTCGACGCCGCAGTCCCGCAGCGCCGCCGCGATCTCGTGTTCGTCGCCGGTGCGCAGCAGCACCTCGTCCGGCGCGTGGTCCGGCATGATCTGGAGCAGGGTCATCGGCTGTTCTCCTCGGCGGGGTTGGCGGTGTCCGGGCCGGCCGGCCCGACACCGAGGACCAGGAGCTGGCAGATCGCCTCCAGGCATTCGAGGCGGTTGCGGGCCTCGGCGAGGTCGCGCCCCCAGGTGGTGATGCCGTGGTGGGCGATGAGCAGTCCGGGCGGGGCCTGCGGGGTGCGTTCCAGGTGGCTCGCGACCTCGTCGGCGATCCGGTCCACGTCCGGCCAGTTGGGGAACACCGGCAGGTCGGTCCCGGTGGGGTCGGCGAGGGCGAGCCCCTTGAGCAGCTCGAAGTGCTCGAGCCGCAGCGGGCGTACCCGGTCGGTCCGGGTGGTGCTGGCCGTCGCCGTCGCGTACGGCGCGTGGACGTGGATGACCGCTCCGGCGCCGGTGGTCCGGTAGACGGCGGCGTGGATCGAGGTCTCGGCGGACGGCCGCAGTGTGCCCGGGGTGAGGGCCCGTCCGCTGTCCGCGTCCACCACGACCGTGTCCTCGGCGGTCAGTTCGCCCTTGTCCCGCCCGCTGGCGGTGATGAGGGCGAGGCGGCCGCCGGGGAGCCGGGCGGAGATGTTTCCGGAGGTGCCCGGCATCCAGCCGCGCCGGTAGAGGTCGCGGGAGAGCTCGGCGAGGCCGCCGCCGACTCGCCGGCGGTCGGCGGCGGCGGGTGCGGCGGTCGCGGTGGGGGCCTCGGTCCCGGTGGGAGCCACGGTCCCGGCGGGGGCCTGGGCCCCGGTGGGGGCGGCGCTCATCCGGACACCTTGCTCAGGGTCGAGAGCGGGTGGGCGGACAGCCGCTCCGCCCCGCCGAGGCCGAGCAGTTCGACCACCGCGGCCAGCCCCGCCACTTCGGCGCCCGCGTCACCGACCAGGCCGGCCGCGGCCGCGAGGGTGCCGCCGGTGGCGAGCACGTCGTCGACGCAGAGCACCCGCTCGCCGGGCAGCACCGCGCCCTTCTGCAGTTCCAGCAGGTCGTCGCCGTACTCGAGGCTGTAGGACGCCCGGTGGACGGGGCCGGGGAGCTTGCCGGGCTTGCGGGCCAGGACGAGCGGCGTGCCGGTCCGGACGGCGAGGGCCGCACCGAGCACGAAGCCGCGGGACTCGATGGCGAGGATCCGGTCGAACCGGCCGGCGTGGGTGTCGGCGATCCGGTCCGCGATCCGCCCGAGCAGGCCCGGTTCGGCGTAGACGCCGGCCAGGTCCCGGAAGAGGATCCCCGGCTGGGGGTGGTCGGCGAAGCTGGTGAGCAGCTCGGTGATGCGCTCACCGAGTCCGTCCTCGGGCGGGCCGGCCGCGGCCGTCGGCCGGAAGACCTGCCGTTCCGAGACGACGGCGGTGATCAGGTCGGCCGGGGTGACGTCGAAGGCCGGGTTGAAGACGGCCGCGTCGGCCGGGGCGACCGGCGAACCGGCGACGCTGGTGACCTCCTCGGCCGCCCGCTCCTCGATCCGGATGCCACCGCCGGCGGGCAGTCGGCGGTCCCAGGTCGACTCGGGCGCGACCACCACGAAGGGGATGCCGTGGCGGGCGGCCGCGACGGCCAGGCCGTACGTCCCGATCTTGTTGGCGGTGTCGCCGTTGGCGGCGATCCGGTCCGCGCCCACCAGCACGCAGTCCACCAGTCCGCGGGACATCGCGGCGGCCGCGGCCGAGTCCACGCACACCTGGTAGGGCACTCCGGCCTCGCCGAGTTCCCACGCGGTCAGCCGGGCGCCCTGCAGCAGCGGGCGGGTCTCGTCCACCAGGACGTTGGCGACCCGGCCGCGGGCGGCGAGTTCCAGGATCGTGCCGAGGGCGGTGCCGACCGCGGCGGTGGCCAGCCGGCCGGTGTTGCAGTGGGTGAGGATGCGCAGTGGCCGGTCCGGGGTGAGGCTCGTGACCAGGTCGGCGGCGTTGCGCACCGCGGCCCGGTTCACGGCGGCGTCCTCGGCGAGCATCGACACGGCCTGGGCCAGTACGGCCTCGGGCCCGTCGGCGAGCCGGTCGAGCGCCCGCTCCACGGCCCAGGCGAGGTTGACGGCGGTGGGCCGGGCCGCGGCGATCCGGGCGCTGTCGGCGCGCACCGCCGCCTCGTCCACCGCGCCGCCTGGCCCGGTCCGGTGTAGGTGGGCCGAGAGCGCGACGCCGAGTGCCCCGGCCAGGCCGATGGCCGGGGCGCCGCGCACGGCGAGCGAGCGGACGGCGTCGATCAACTGGTCGACCGTCTCCAGTCGCAGCACCCGGTACTCGTGCGGCAGCGCGCGCTGGTCCACGGCGAGGACGGCGCCGTCGTCCCAGGTGATGGACGACTGGAAGGCGCCCTCGGCGTTCTCCGTCTTCTCCGCCGGCCGGTTCACGCGACGGCCGCCTTCAGCTCCGCGACCCGGTCGGTGCGCTCCCAGGTGAAGTCCGGCAGCTCACGGCCGAAGTGGCCGTAGGCGGCGGTCTGGGCGTAGATGGGGCGCAGCAGGTCCAGGTCGCGGATGATGGCGGCCGGGCGCAGGTCGAAGACCTCGGAGACGGCCTGCTGGATGCTGAGCAGGGGCGCGGTCTCGGTGCCGAAGGTCTCGACGAACAGGCCGACCGGCTCGGCCTTGCCGATGGCGTAGGCGACCTGCACCTCGGCGCGGCGGGCGAGTCCCGCGGCGACGATGTTCTTGGCGACCCAGCGCATCGCGTAGGCGGCCGAGCGGTCCACCTTGGACGGGTCCTTGCCGGAGAAGGCGCCGCCGCCGTGGCGGGCCATGCCGCCGTAGGTGTCGATGATGATCTTGCGGCCGGTGAGCCCGGCGTCGCCCATCGGGCCGCCGATCTCGAAGCGGCCGGTCGGGTTGACCAGCAGGCGGTAGCCGTCGGTCTCCAGGTCGAGGCCGTCCTCGGCCAGGCGCTTCAACTCCGGCTCCACGACGTGCTCGCGGATGTCCGGGCTGAGCAGCGTTTCCAGGTCGATGTCGGCGGCGTGCTGGGAGGAGACCACCACGGTGTCCAGGCGGACGGCGCGGTCGCCGTCGTACTCGATGGTCACCTGGGTCTTGCCGTCGGGCCGCAGGTAGGGGACGGTCCCGTCCTTGCGCACCTCGGACAGCCGCCGCGAGAGCCGGTGCGCCAGGGTGATCGGCAGCGGCATCAACTCCGGCGTCTCGTCGGTGGCGTAACCGAACATCAGGCCCTGGTCGCCGGCGCCCTGCCGGTCCAGCGCGTCCGCGTCGGCGGCCGGGGTTCCGTCCACGCCCTGCGCGATGTCGGGCGACTGAGCGCCGATGGACACCGACACGCCGCAGGAGGCGCCGTCGAAGCCCTTCTTGGAGCTGTCGTAGCCGATCTCCAGGATCTTGTCCCGGACGAGCTGGGCGATCGGCGCGTACGCCTTGGTGGTCACCTCGCCGGCCACGTGCACCTGGCCGGTGGTGATGAGCGTCTCCACGGCGACCCGGGAGGTCGGGTCCTCGCGCAGGAGCGCGTCGAGGATGGTGTCGCTGATCTGGTCGGCGATCTTGTCGGGGTGTCCCTCGGTCACGGACTCCGAGGTGAACAGGCGGCGAGACATGCTTCTCCTGGGGTATCGGCGGACGGAGCGGGCCGAGGCCGAACGGTGTCCATGACGACGGCTCCGGGGACGGTCGCGGAGTGGAGGTGTCGTCTGCCGCTCAGGGGCGCCGTTTCGGCACAGCCCCGCGCGGACCGACGCCGGCGGGATACGGCGGGGGTCGGCGGGCGGATCGAGAGCAAGTGGTTCGCCGGGCACCCACGGCCCGGTTCTCAAACAAAGCGCATAACACCCCCCGGTACTCTCGTGAACGCTCCTGCCGGAGCTTCTCCGAGTCGCGGGAGGCGCTTTTCCCGTCCACCGTAGATCTTGGACTTGACGAGGTCAAGACATGATCGACCTGGGATGACGGCCCGTCGAAGGGGCCCTTGGGGAGTGACGCACGTCACATGGACGGGCCGATTGGGTCGATCTATCGTTCCCCAGCAGAGTCACGAACTGAGTGGATTATTTTTCTCGGAATCACCAAGCAACTCCGACGATAATTTTCATCAGTGAATGGGGTACACGTGGACGAGTTCCTTCCCTTAGGTGACGGATGGGTGGGGGAAACCCTCACAAAGGACGAGGGACTCTGGCGGGTCCCGATGCCGTCCGAAGCGGCGGCCGAACTGATCGCGGCGGCCCGTGCCGAAATAGCCGCGAACCGCCGGCCCGACCTGGGCGCGCCGCGCCCGACCGATCTGCCGCACAGCGCGGCCTTCGCCGCGGAGCTCCACGCCCGGCTCGCGAGCGGCCTCGGGTGCGTGGTGGTCACCGGATTCCCGGTGACGGGCGACGACCCCCGCGAGGCCGAGACGGCCTACTGGCTGCTCGGCCTCCTCCTCGGGCGCCCGGTCTCCCAGAGCCGCAAGGGCGACCTCCTGGGCCGGGTCGAGGACCGCGGCGCCGACATCTCCAGCCCCGTCCAGCGCGGCTACGAGAGCTCCGCCGAACTCCCCTTCCACGTCGACCGCACCGACGTCATCGGACTGCTGTGCATCCGCCCGGCCCGCTCCGGCGGCCTGAGCCGGATCGCCTCCTCCAAGACGGTGCACGACCTGCTCCTGGCCGAGCAGCCCGAGCTGCTCGCCGAGCTGTACCGGCCGTTCCCGAACGACCGGCGCGGCGAGGAACAGCCCGGTGAGCGGCCGTGGTCCCCGATCCCGGTGTTCAGCCGGACGGACGGCCACTTCGCGATGCGCTACGTCCGCCGCTTCATCACCGGCTCCCAGCGGCACGACGGCGCGCCCCGCCTCACCGAACGCCAGCTGGCCGCGATGGACGCCGTCGACGAGATCCTCCAGCGCCCCGGCGTCGCCCTCGACATGGAGCTTCGGGAGGGCGACCTCCAGCTGATCGACAACTTCACCACCCTGCACGCCCGGACGGCCTTCACCGACGGCGGCGGACGCGACCGCCTGCTGCTGCGCCTGTGGCTCGCCTTCTCCGGCAGCCCCGCGCTGCCCGAGGGGTACGCGTCGCTGTACGGCGCGACGGCGGCCGGCTCCTACCGGGGCGGCGTGTGGCCGACCGGGACCGTCCCCGCCGACCTCGGCCGACCCGTCTGCCGGCTCGGATGAGCCCGGACGCGCCACAGCGTCCGGGGGAAGACTTACCGCCGACCGCCGCATCGCCCGAACTCGCGGCCGTCCGGACCGTCCAGCTGCTCGACTTCGACCGCGTGCCCGGCACCGCCGCCGGACGCGGGGCCCCGGGCTCGATGCTGCTGCTGCACGGCTTCGGGGACGACAAGTCCGCGCTGCGGCCCATCGGCGACGCGCTGTGCCCGCCGGGCGCGGTGGCGGTGTACCCGACGCTGCGCGCCCACGGCACGAGTCCGGCGCCGGCCTGGGGGTACTCACCACTGGACTTCGCCGCCGACGTCCAGCGGATCGCCGATTCCCTGCCGCACCCGGTGCACGTGGTCGGGCATTCCTACGGCGCATTGGTCGCCGCGGTTCTCGCCGTTTCCCTGGGCCCTTCCAGAATTGCCAGCGTCGCCCTGCTCGACCAGGCCTTCGAGCCGTTCATGGAACGTTACGAGGCGGATGAATGGGCGGAGGCGAGTTTTCTCAAATGGCATTATGATTACAGTCACCTGATCGATGCCAACAGTTCACTCGGAATTCCCGTCCTCTCGGTGATCGCCCGCGACAGTCCGGTCGTCCCGGACGGCGAACGCACCAGGATGCTCTCCCGCGAAACGACCGGGACGTTCTCCTGCGTGCTGACCGAGGGCAGCCACACCTCATTCCTGCGGGATTCCGCCGTCGGAATTCTCACGGACTTCTACCAGGGCTTGCACCAGGCCGAGCTCGGGTGCCCGGAGCTGGAGACCTGAACGTGACAGCGCACCGACCTTCCACTGCCGTCGACACCACCCTGGAGGTCCTGCTCCGGATCCACCGGGAGGTGCTGGAGACCCAGGACGTCAACCCCACCGACAACTTCTTCGATCTGGGCGGCAACAGCCTGCTGGCCTTCCGGGTGATCAAACGGACCGCCGAACGACTCGGCGTCCGGGTGTCCGCCAGATCGGTCTTCACCGCGGCCTCCGTCCGTGAACTCGCGGACCGCGTCGAGGAGGCGCGCACGGCCGGCGAGGCGTCCGCCACCGCCCCCGCCGCCCCGACCACCCATCAGGGCCGGGCTTCGATGGCCCAGGAATGGGCCCTGCTGTCCAGCCTGAACGACCCGGAGGCGCCGGCCCTGCAGTTCCACGTCGCCTACCGGCTGCGCGGCCTGCTCGACATCGCCGCGCTGCACGACGCCCTCCGGGCGCTGACGGCGCAACACCCCTCCCTGCGCACGGTGTTCCGGGTGCAGGACGGCACGGTGCGCCAGCATGTGCGGCCCGAGGCGCTCCCCGAGCTGTTCGTGGAGGACGTCCGCCGGCTGCCCGAGGCGGAGCGCGCCGAGGAGGCCCTGCGGATCCTCGACGCCGAGGTCCGCCGTCCCTTCGACCGGTACGCCGGCCCGCTGATCCGGGCACACCTGGTGCGTTCCGCGCCCGAGGAGGCCTACCTCGCCCTGGTCTTCGACCACATGGGCGCGGACGGCTGGTCCCTGGACGTCCTCACCGCGGACCTCGGCGCCGCCTACCGGGCCCGGCTCGAGGGCGGCCGCGCCGAGCTCACCGAGTCCGGCGGCTACGCGGACTGGTCCGCGCGGCAGTGGGACCGCTTCGAGCACGGCCGCATCGACCGGGTCGCGGATTACTGGAAGTCCCAACTGGGTAGCGACCCTTCGTCGATCGCCGTCCGGCTGCCCGGCTACCGCCCCAACCAGGGGCTGTCCGGCCCGGCCGCCCTCCACCTGGAGGTGCCGGGCGAGGTCGGCGAGGCGCTGGACGACGTCTGCCGCAAGCTCCGGGCGACGCCGTACTGCGTCACCATCGCCGCGCTGAAGGCCCTCGTCGCCCAGCAGACCGGCCGCTCCCGGGTCACCCTGCTGACCAGCTCCGCCAACCGGCTGGAGCCCGAATTCCAGGACACCGTCGGCTGGTTCGCCAACGGCGTCTTCCCGACCACCGACGTCGACCTCGACCTGTCCTTCGAGCGGTTCGTCGCCCGCGTCACGGAGACGGCGCTCGCGGCCACCGCCCACGGCGACCTGCCCGCCTGGTACGTCCGCCGCGCCATGTGGCCCCAGGTGCCCAGCGGTTTCCGCAAGGACCCCGGCATCTACTTCATGTTCAACGAGCTGTGGGGCCGGTCGCTGCGGCTGGCCGGCCTCACGGTCGAACCGGTGGCCCTGCCGGAGACCGCCGACTCCCCCGGACTGCACCTGTGGCTGCTCCGGGACGGCCCCACCCTGCAGTTCACCGCTCTGCACTACCGGTCCGAGTACTCCGACGAGTACGTCCACGAGTTCGCCAGGGCATTTCTCCGCGCCGTCGCGGCACTCGCACGCCGACCGGACCAGCCCATGCGCGAGGTCCTCCGGTCCGGCGGCTCCTGACCCTTCCAGCAGACAGGACCTGACCAGACATGCCCACCATCGACATCGACGCCTACCGCCGGGACGGCTACCACCTGCTCCCCGGCCTGCTCGGCACCGACGACCACCGCCAGGCCGTCGAGTTCTTCGACACCCTCGACGCCGCGCAGGACGTGGCGCCCGGGTACGAGGCGGAGTACGACGAGGCGGACGGCGTGCGCCGACTGCGCAAGCTCCGCCGACTGCTCTGGAACGACCCGAAGGTCTGGGGTCCGATCCTCAACCGCGCGGGCGCCACCGACCTCGCCCGCCGGGTCATCGGCGACGAGGCCGCCGTCGTCTTCCACGCCGCCTTCCTCAAGCCCGCCCTGGTCGGCACCGAGGTGGCGCTGCACCAGGACCAGGCGCTGTGGACGTACACCTACCCGAAGGCGTTCAGCGTCTGGTTCGCGCTGACCCCGGTCTCGCCCGCCAACGGCGGCCTGTTCGGCTGTCCCGAGTCGCACGCCGGCGGCCGGATCCCGCACCGCGACCGGCCGCACTACCGCTGGCACGCCAGCCTCGACGCCGCCGAGGACGGGCTGCGCGAGCCGGTCCAGTTCGAGCTGTCCCCCGGGGACGCCGTCATGTGGGACCGCTACTTCGCCCACGGCAGCGCGGCCAACACTTCCCCGGACGACCGCCGCGGCATGGTGGTCGTCTTCGCAGACGCCTCGGACCCGGAGTTCCGCGCCAAGGACAGCTTCCCGCTCAGCGACCTGGCCGCCCTCGGCACCGCCTGACCCGGGCTCACCGACGATCTGCAGGAGACCTTGTGACGTACATCATCGACAGCACCCTGCGTGAGGGCATGCAGTCGGCGCACGGCCGTTTCACCCTGGAGCAGAGCGTCGAAGTCGCCTCGCTGCTGGTGCGATCCGGTGTCGACGCCATCGAGTGCGGGCACCCCGCCATCGGCCCCGACGAACTGCTGCGGGTCTCCGCGGTGGTGGAGGCGGCCGGTGACGTGCCGGTGCTGGCCCACGCCCGCGCGGACGTGGCCGACATCGAGGCCGTCGCCAAGACCGGCGCCGCCTGGGTGGGCATCTTCCTCGGCGTGAACGACGTGACCCGGCGTTCCCGGCTGCCCGGACGCACCCTGAAGGAACTCTTCGACCGGGTGGAGCAGTCCGTCTCCCACGCCCGCAAGCTCGGCCTGCGGGTCCGGTTCACGGTCGAGGACAGCAGCCGCACCGACTCCGGCGAACTCGTCGAGGCCTACCTCATCGCCGCCGAGGCCGGGGCCGAGCGGATCTGCTTCGCCGACACCCTGGGCCTCATGGAGCCGCACCAGATCAGCGAGCGGATCGGCAACCTGCAACGGCTCTGTCCCGGCACCGACATCGAGGTGCACCTGCACGACGACCGCGGCCTGGCGCTCGCCAACGCGCTGGCCGCCGTCGACGCCGGCGCGGCCTGGGTCTCCACCTCGGTCAACGGCCTCGGCGAGCGGGCCGGGATCACCGACTACGCGGCCCTCGCCGTCAACCTGCAGTACCGCGGCACGCGGCCGCTGGCCGACGCCACCCTGCTCAACGAACTCAGCCGCCGGGTCGGCGCCTACTCGCGCTCGATGCCCGACCACCGCCGGCCCGTGGTCGGCCGCGACGTCTTCCACCACGTCGCCAAGCTGCACGTCGCCGCCGTCGAGCGCGAGCCCGGATCGTACGAGTGGCTGGAGCCCGCCCTGCTCGGGCGCACCAGCACCACCCGGCCCACGGGTGTGTCGGGCAAGGCGGCCGACTGGATCGTCGACCCGAAGATCATCTCCGCCACCGAGCTGCGCTACCACCGCAAGGGCCCCGGCGACCGCTTCGTCCTCGTCGACAACCGCTTCGTGCCCGGCGCGGAGCAGTACTGCATCGCCCGGCGCATCCCGAAGCTCGACGACTACGGCCTCGGCCACGTCGACACCCACGTCCACCACTGCGACAGCCTGTTCATCTTCCTCGGGGAGGAGGAGGGCTACGAGGGCCTGTCCGTCGAAGTGACCCTCGGCAACGAGGTGTTCGCGGTGCAGAGCCCCGCCTCCGTCTTCATCCCCTCCGGTGTGTCCCACGGCTACCGCGTCGTCGGCGGCGCCGGGACCTACCTCAACCACGTCCTCGCCGGCGACTACAACTCCAGCCTGCTCGACCCCCTCGGGAGCAACGCATGACCAGCCAGACCGTCAACGAGAAGTCGACCGCGTGGGACCTGATCGGTTCCCTCTTCTGGGAGTCCGGCCGCACCACGGCCAAGCCCAGCGACGAGGAGATCTCGCTCTTCACGACCGGCGTCGGGCCCGGCTCGCGCTGTACCGTCGTCGGCGCCTCCACCAAGGACCTGGTCGAGGCCCTGATCGCGCTCGGCGCCGAGGTCACCGTGCTCGACTTCTCCGAGCGCATGTGCACCGACCTGCGGGCGGCCCTGCCGGCCGGCTCCTGCGAGGTGCTGCAGCACGACATCACCCGCCCGGCGCCGGAACACCTGCGCGGCACCCAGGACTTCGTCCTGAACGACCGCCTGGTGAACCGCTTCAGCGAGACCGAGGCCCGCAAGGGCATCGAGGGCATGCTCGACCTGCTCGCCGAGGGCGGCCAGATCCGCGCCTCGATCAAGCTCGGCCTCTACCCGATGGACGAGCGCATGATCGCCACCGGCCGCGAGCGCGGCACGCTGGAGCGGTTCTACGACGCCGAGAAGAAGGTCATCGACTTCTCCGCGGCCGGCGACGTGCTGACCGACTCCCTGCTGCCGCACGGCGAGATCGACTCCGAGATCCTGCTGCAGTGGTACCGCGGCCGCGGCAAGGAGCAGCGCTTCGAGCACGAGGACATCACGGCCCTGCTGGCGAGCGCGCGGGTCGGCGAGCGGGCGCTGCGCCTGGTCTCCGCGACCGACTTCGGCCAGGGAACGGTGACCCGGATGTACACCGCCGAGGCCGGCCCCGCACGACGGGACGCCTGACCGGTGTGCGGAGTCGTCGGTGTGTGCCTGGCCCCCGCTGCCGCGGGGGCCGGGCGCCCGCCCGCCGACCTCCTCGCCACCGCGGCCGTCGAGAAGCTGCTGCACCGCGGCCCCGACGGCTACGGCGTCGTCGGTGACGCCGGCTCGGCCGTCGCCATGTGCCGGCTGCGCGTGCGCAGCCGTCCGGCCGACACCGTGCCGTTCGCCGCGCCCGGGGGCACGACCGCGTTCGCCTTCAACGGCGAGGTGTACGCGGTCGGCCCGGGCGCCTGGGCGGGCGGGGGCGGGCCGGACGCCCCGGTGGCCGTCCCCCTGGCCGTCCCGGTGGGCGGCCTCGACGAGGCCGAGGGGGTGGACGGGCACGGGCCCGCCGACCTGGACGGGATGTACGCCCTGCTCCGCCGCACCCAGGACGGCGCGATCGAGGTCACCCGGGACCCTCTGGGCATCAAGCCGCTCTACCTGCGCCGGCACCGGGACGGCGTCGCCGTGGCCTCGGAGATCCCGGCGCTGCTGGAGCTGTTCGGCCCCTGCCCGGTCCGGCCGGAGGCCGTCACCCAGTTCCTGCTGTTCGGCCGGGTGGTGGACGGCGGCACCTTCTTCCAGGGCATCGAACCGGTGGCGCCCGGCGCGCGGCTGCTGCTCAAGGAGGGCCGGGTGCAGCAGCTGTCGGCCGGCGCCGCCGGGCCGCTGCCCGCCCGGTCCGAGGTGCCGGCCGGGCCGGAGGCGATCCGCGCCGCCGTCGCCCGCGCGGTGGACCGCGTCCTGGTGTCCGACCGGCCGCTCGGCCTCGCACTGAGCGGCGGGCTGGACTCGACCGTGCTCGCGACCGAACTGGCCCGGCGCGGCGTGCGCGACCTGTCCACGGTGAGCGTGCTGCCGCGCGGCAACGGCGACGGCATCCGGGACCTGGCCGAGCTGCGGCTGCCCGGCACGTCCTGGCGGAGCTGGCGGCACCGGTCGGTCGAGTTCGGGCCGGACGACCTGCTCGACGGCGTTCCCGACGCCGTCCGCTCGCTGGGCGAGCCGACCGCACTCACCAGCGTGCCGATGTACGCGGCGCTGGCCCGGCTGGCCCGGGAGAGCGGGATCGTCGTCCTGCTGGTCGGCGAGGGCGCCGACGAGGTGTTCGGCGGGTACCGAAGCTACCTGGGCCTGTCCGGGGCGGCCGGCGCGGCCGACTTCTACCTGCCCGCGGCGCGCTCGGGGCCACTGCGCGAGCTGGTCGGCGCACCGGCGTACGACGCGGCCCGCGAGGCCCTGGTCGCCGCGCTGCCGGCCGCCGCCGGCCGCCCGGTCGGTGACGTGGTGCGGGAGTTCGAGTACGAGCACAGCCTCGAACCGCTGCTGCGCCGGGCCGACCACCTGCTGATGGCCCAGGGCGTGGAGGGGCGCACGCCCTTCCTGCACGGCGGGCTGCCCGCCCGCGCCGCGTCCCTGCCGTTCGACGCGCTGGTCCGCGACGGCCAGACCAAGGTGCCGCTGCGGCAGGCGTACGCCGGGGCGCTGCCGCACTTCCTGGACGAGGTGAAGAAGCCGTTCCGGGCGCCCGTCGACGACTGGCTGTCCGGCCCCCGCGCGGCACGGGTCCGCTCCGATCTGGCCGGTCACCGCGACCGGTTGGAGGCCGTGGGCCTGCGGCCGGACGCCCTCGGCCGCCTGCTGGACGGCATCGCCGCGGGCGACGCCGCCGCCACCGGGCTCGCCTTCCCGTTGCTCACCCTGGGCGCCTGGCTGGAATGGCTGGCCGCCTGACGCCCGGCCACCGAACCGATCCGACTCCTCCGAAAGTGAGCACCATGTCCGATCCCTCCGGCGGCCGCGCCGGCGCCGTGTCCCGTCCCGGCCCGGCCCGGCGGACGATCCACCAGGCGGTCACCCGGCAGGCCTGGCAGCGGCCCGACGCCGTCGCCCTGGTCTCAAAGGGGCAGCGGTTGCGCTACGCGGAGCTGGACGCCGCGGCCGACGCCTACGCGGCGGCCCTCCAGGCCCGCGGGGTGGGGCCCGGTCACCTGGTGCCCGTGCTGCTGCCGCGCTCGCCGGAGCTGGTCGCCGTGCTGCTGGCCGTGCTCAAGTGCGGCGCCGGGTACTCCGCGCTGGACCACCGCTGGCCCCCCGAGCGGGTCGCCGCCGTGGTACGCGCACTGGACGCCCCGCTGCTGGTCACCGACCGCGCCCAGCCGTCCGTGGACGTCCCGCTCTGGGCGCCGGAGGCCGGGCCGGCCGCCGCGGCGGAGTCCGGCACCGTGCCCGCCCCCGTCGCGGTGGGCCCGGACGACACCGCCATGGTGTTCTTCACCTCGGGCACGACGGGCACGCCCAAGGGGGTGCTCTCCCCCCACCGGGCCACCACCCGCCTCTTCGACGGGCGCACCTTCGCGGACTTCGGCCGGGGCCGGGTGATGGCCCAGGCCGCCCCGGTGCCCTGGGACGCCTTCGCGCTGGAGCTGTGGGGCATGCTCACCACCGGCGGCACCAGCGTGATCGTCGAGGACGACTACCTCTTCTCCGGGGACCTGCGCGACCTGGTCAAGTCGTCCGGGGTGGACACGGTGTGGCTCACGGCCTCGCTGTTCAACCTCCTCGTCGACGAGGACGTCGACTGCTTCGAGGGCCTCCGGCAGGTCCTCACCGGCGGCGAACGGCTGTCCGTGCCGCACGTGCGCGCCCTCCAGCAGCGGCACCCGCAGATCCTCCTGGTCAACGGCTACGGGCCGGTGGAGAGCTGCGTGTTCGTCACCACCCGCCCGGTGCGCCCGGCCGACTGGACGGCGGCGAACGGCATCCCGATCGGCCGTCCGGTGCCCGGCACCTCGGTGCTGCTGCTCGACGGCGACACCCCCGCCCCGGACGGCGCGCCGGGCGAGATCTGCGTCGCCGGCGAGGGCCTGGCCCTCGGCTACCTCGGCAACCCGGAGGCGACCGCCGAGAAGTTCGTCACCCTGGACGTCGACGGCGCCGCCACGCTGCTCTACCGGACCGGCGACCTCGGCCGGCGGGACGCGGACGGGGTGCTGCACTACCTCGGCCGGGCGGACCGGCAGATCAAGATCTCCGGCTACCGCGTGGAGCCCGCCGAGATCGAGCAGGTCGCCCTCGGCCTGCCCGGCGTCCGGGAGTGCGCGGTCGTGCCCGTCCCCGGCCCGGACGGCGGCTGGGACCGGCTGGCGCTGTTCTACCGGGGCGGCCCGCAGGCCCCCGAACCGGCCGGACTGCAGCGCGGCCTCGCCGAGGTACTGCCGCACTACCTGGTGCCGCCCACCGTGCGCCGGCTCGACGCCCTGCCCCGGACGGCGAACGGGAAGCTCGACCAGGCGGCGCTGCTCGCCTCGCTCCCGCCGTCCCCGGACCAGCCCGCGGCCCGTAGCTGACCCCTCCGCTGCCCCTTCCTCCCCGTGCAGTCCTTCCAAGCCCTTGTGCGCCTGGTACCTGATCACCGCTCCGCCTGATCACGGCTCCGCCAGCCCACCGCACGCCCGTCAGCGAAAGAAGACGTGAGCCCGCAGCCATGAACCGTCCGCCCGCCAGCCCACCGCCCACTCCCCTGCCGGGTGCCGGACCCGACGCGACCCACTACGGCCTGCCCGGACTCGCGGCCTCGGCCGGCGTGGACCTCGCCGCCCTGCCGTACACCGCCCGGATCCTGCTGGAGAACACCGCCCACCTGGCCGCCACCGGGCAGGCCGACCCGGCGCTGGTCGCCGCGGTCGCCCGGTGGGGCGCCGACGGGAGCCCGACCGGCGACCTGCCGTTCCGGCCCGCACGCGTGGTCCTCCAGGACTTCTCCGGCGTGCCGGTGGTGCTCGACCTCGCGGCGCTGCGCACCGCGGCGGCCCGGCGCGGCCTGCCCGCCGACCGGGTCAGCCCCGTGATGCCGGCGCACCTCGTCGTGGACCACACCGTCCGGGTGGACGCGGCCGGCACCCGCGACGCGCTGCGCGTCAACACGGACCTGGAGTACGCCCGCAACGGCGAGCGCTACTCGGTGCTGCGCTGGGCCGAGCAGGCGTTCCCCGAACTGCGGGTCGTGCCGCCGGGGAAGGGCATCATCCACCAGATCAACCTGGAGCGGCTCTCCGAGGTCGTCCGGATCACCCCCGGGCCCGAGGGCCGCCCGCTGGCCCGGCCGGACACCGTGCTCGGCACCGACTCCCACACCCCGATGGTGGGCGGCGTCGGCGTGTTCGGCTGGGGCGTCGGCGGCATCGAGGCGACCTCCGTCCTGCTCGGCGAGCCGGTCCTGATGGCCCCGCCCCGGGTCGTCGGCGTCCGGCTGACCGGCCGTCCGCGCCCCGGGACCAGCGCCACCGACCTGGTCCTGACCGTCACCCAACTGCTGCGCGCTCACGGCGTGGTGGGCGCCATCGTCGAGTTCACCGGCGAGGGCGTGGCCGGCCTGTCCGTCCCGGACCGCGCCACCGTGGCCAACATGGCACCCGACTACGGCGCCACCACCGCGTTCTTCCCGGTGGACGAGGAGACGCTGCGCTTCCTGCGGGCCACCGGGCGCAGCGCGGAGCAGGTCGCGCTGGTGGAGCGGTACTGCCGCGCCCAGCGGCTGTTCCACACCGCGGCCGACGCGGCGGCCGTGCGGTACGCCGAGGAGCTGGTGATCGACCTCTCCGCCGCCGAACCCTGCGTGGCCGGACCGAGCCGGCCCGACCAGCGGCTGCCACTGGCCGCCGTCCCGGAGAGCCTGCGCGGCGTCGGCCGGCCCACCGACCGGGCGCGGACCGCCGACCGGGCGCGGACCACGGCCCCGGAGCGGGGCGAACCGCGGCCCGCCGACGGCGCCGTGGTGATCGCAGCCCTGACCAGCTGCACCAACACCTCCCACCCCGGCTCGATGCTCACCGCGGGCCTGATCGCCAAGCGCGCCGTGGAACTGGGCCTGACGGTGCCCTCCTGGGTCAAGACCAGCCTCGCGCCCGGAAGCCGTACCGTCCCGACCTACCTCGACCGCGCCGGGGTGCTCGAACCGCTGGAGCGGCTCGGCTTCGGCGTGGTCGCCTTCGGCTGCACCACCTGCCACGGGATGAGCGGCCCGCTCAGCGCCCGGGCCGTGCGCGCCGTCACCGAGGAGGGCGTCACGGGCGTCGCCGTGCTGAGCGGCAACCGGAACTTCGAGGGCCGCATCCACCCCCAGGTCCGGGCCGCCTACCTGGCCTCGCCGGGGCTGGTGGTCGCTTACGCGCTGGCCGGCACGGTCGACCGCGACCTGACCCGGGAGCCGGTCGCCGTGGCACCGGACGGCCGCGAGGTGTACCTGGCCGACCTCTGGCCGGAGCCGGCGGAGGTCGCCGAGGTCGTGCGGGCGGCCTCGGGCCCCGAGCTCTTCGAGTCCGTGTACGCGGACCTCTTCCAGGGGGACGTCCGCTGGCAGGCCCTGGAGGCCCCCACCGGCGAGCTCTACGACTGGCCCCAGGACTCCGGCTACATCCTCGAACCGCCGTACATCGACCCTCAGGGCGCCGGCCTCCCGGCGGACGAAGTGGTCGGCGCCCGGGTGCTCGCCGTGCTCGGCGACAGCGTCTCGACCGACCACATCTCCCCGGTCGGCGCCATCGCGCCCGACGGCGAGGCGGGCCGCTACCTGGCCGAACGAGGCGTCCCCGAGGCAGAGTTCAACAGCTTCGGCGCCCGCCGGGGCAACCACCACGTGATGCTGCGGGGCACCTTCGGCAGTCCCCGGCTGCGCAACGCCATGGCGGACGGCCGCGAAGGCCCCTGGACCACCCACCACCCCACCGGGGAAGCGGTGTCGATCCACGAGGCGGCCGAGCGGTACCGCGCCGCCGGCACCCCGACGGTGGTCGTCGCGGGGCGGGAGTACGGCTGCGGCAGCGCCCGCGACTGGGCCGCCAAGGGCACCGCCCTGCTCGGCGTCCGGGCCGTGCTGGCGGAGGGCTTCGAGCGGATCCACCGGAGCAACCTCGTCGGCATGGGCGTGCTGCCCCTGCGCTTCCCCGAGGGCGGCAGCCGCGAGGCCTACGGCATCGACGGCTCCGAGGAGGTGGACCTCGGCCCGCTCGCCGCCCTCCGCCCGCACGGCCCGGTCACCGTCCGGCTGCGCCACCGGGACGGCTCGGTGACGGTCTTCGAGGCGATCGCCGCGGTGGAGACGGCCCGCGAGGTGGAGTACCTGCGGGTGGGCGGCGTCCTGCCGTTCATCATGAACCGCCTGGTCCGCGAATCGGCGCCCGAATCGGCATCGGCGCCCGCGCCGGCGTCCGTGTCCGCATCGGCGTCCGCGTCCGCGTCGTGACCGCGACCCGCCGGGCGGGCCCGCGCCCCGATGCCGCGACGCCCCGCCGGGCGTCGCGGCACCACGGGCGGGCGCGGCGCTCAGCCGCCCGCGTTCGGCCCGTCCTCCCCCGCCGGGATGATCGTGACCGCACCGGCGAACCACGAGGTCAGGGCACCGATGCGCCGTTCCACCTCCGGCACGTCCGCGCCCGAGACCACGGCCACCCCGGCCCGGACGTACGATGCCGCGGTCGCGTCCGGCACCACCGTTCCCGGCGCCGCACCGACCTCCGCGTACTCCACTCCCGGGCGGCCCAGCACCTCCTCGACGGAGGGCACCGTCCGGATCACCCCGGAGCGGGCCGGCAGGTTCACCCCGCCGAAGACGGCACCGACCGTGTGCTCGGGCTCGCCCGAGACGGCGGAGGGCCGGCCGAGCGCCGCGCGCGCCCACTCGTCGTGCAGGTTCACCCCGAAGGCACGCTCGACCACCTCGTCCGTCCTACCGCCGCCGACGCGTGCCCCGCATTCGCCGAACACGATCCCCCCGTCTTCCGCGTGCTGGAAGACCTCCAGGTGGAAGACCCCGTCGTGGTGGTCGAGCGCCTTCAGCGCCCGCTCCGCCGTGTCCCGGATCTCCGCGTAGAGGCCGGGGTGGTCGGACGGGGGCAGGACGACGTGGGCCACGATCCCGCCGCGGTGCACCTCGATGAGGTTCTGCACGTAGCGGGACACCGACAGCAGGCGGATCCGCCCGGCGCGCACCAGCCCGTCCACCTGGAATTCGGTGCCGGGGATGAATTCCTCGAGCAGCCACGGCCCGCTGCCGCCCCGGCACGCCTTCTCGACGGCCGTCCGGAGAATTTCGCGGTCGGTTATCAGGAACGTGTCCCGGGCGCCGCCGCCGGCCAGCGGCTTGAGCACCTGCGGGAATTCCGGCGCCGCGGTCTCAAGTTCGTCGAGATCCTCCACCAGGGCGCACCTCGCGGCCCGCACGTCGGCCCGCCGGACGGCCTGCTTCTGTACGAACTTGTCCCGCATGCCGAGGACCCGCCCGATCGAAGGGGCGCCGGCACCGCCCAGGTCGGAGAGGGCCGCCGCGTTCTCGAGGCAGAACTCCAGACCGCTGCAGACCGCTGCGAAGTCCCCGACGGCGAGGCCGTTCCGGGCCAGCCCGGCGAGGACTCCGGTGGTGCTGGTCGGATCGGCGACCAGCAGCGGCACGGTGCCCGCCGCACGGGCCGCGGCGGCGTCGCCGGGCGTCACGGCGCAGGTGACCGGCACCCGCGCCCGGATCAGCGCCGCCACCGCGCGGCTCATCCAGCCGACGTGGAGAACAGGAGGGGAAAGTGACATGTGGACGGCTCCGAAAAACTCAGCACAACTACCCCGTAAGCGCGCGCCGGAAATCCCGGAACCGCTCGCGAAGCAGGATCGTAGCGACCCCGATATTCAGTGTCCAGATATTTGTCAGCCACCCCGCCGGCCTACCGCGGGACGATTTCCGAGCGAACGGGAGGAATAGGAGGACATGGAAGTCCGAAGAAAACCCGCGAGGATTCTCCAGGCGCTGCTGCCGTGGTCCCGGACGGTCCGCGTCCTGGCCCTGAGCACGCTGGCCAGGAGCATCGGCCAGGGCGTCGTGGTGACCGTCTCTGTCCTCTACTTCACGCGTTCCGTCGACCTCCCGGCCGCCCGGGTCGGCTTCGGGCTGACGGTCGCCGCGGTGGCGGGCATGGCGGCCAGCATCCCCGCCGGCCGCCTCGCGGACGTGATCGGCGCCCGAACGGCCTCCACCTGGTACGTCGTACTCCAGGGGGTGGCGCTCTGGAGCTACCCGCTGGTCGGCGGCTTCACCGGCTTCCTGCTCGCGACCGGACTGGTCGCCGTGGCGGAGTCCGGGTCCACGGCCGCCCGCGGGGCCCTGGTGGCCGGCATCGTCTCCGGCCCCGGCCGGGTGCGCACCCGCGCCTACCTGCGGTCGGTGACCAACGTGGGCTTCTCCATCGGCACGCTGGCCGGCGGCGCCGCCCTGGGCAGCGGCACACCGGCCGCCTACACCGCCGAACTCCTCGGCGCCGGCGCCGCGTTCGTGGCCGCCGGCCTGATCCTGCGCCGCCTCCCCTCCCCGCCTACGGCCGCCGCGACGGTGACAGGCTCCCGCTGGCCGGTGCTGCGCGACCGTCCGTACGCCCTGATCGGCCTGCTCAACGCCGTCCTGATCACCAACACCGGCATCCTCAACGTGGCGCTTCCGATCTGGATCGCGGAGCGTACCGAGGCCCCGGTCTCGGCGTTCGCCGCCCTGCTCCTCGTCAACACGGTGCTGGTGGTGGTCTTCCAGATCCCCGTCAGCCGGGGCGCCGAGGACGTCCCGGGCGGCGCCCGGGCCATGCGGCGTTCCGGGCTCTGGCTCGCCGCCTGCTGCGTGGTCTTCACGCTCGCTTCCGGGCGCTCCCCCGTGCTCGCCGTGGTCGTCCTCGCCCTCGGCGTGGTGGCGCACACCGTCGGCGAACTCCTCTACAGCGCGGGCTCCTGGGCGCTGTCGTACGAGCTCGCACCGGAGCACGCCCACGGCCAGTACCAGGGCCTCTTCGGCCTGACCTCGCAGCTCGGGACGGCGATCACCCCCGCCGTGACCACGTTTATGATTATCAGTCACGGTTGGCTCGGCTGGGCGGTCCTGGCCGCCCTGCTCGCCGCCGCCGGCCTCGCCACCCCCGCGGCGGCCCGCTGGGCGCAACGCACCCGGCAGGTGGAGGAGTCGGCGCCCGAACCCGAACCCGTCTGAGCCGACCCGCACCCGTTCCACCGTCACACCTCTCAGGGAGAGAACCATGACCCGTGAGTTCAACCCGGACTTCGGACGGACCGCCCAGGACTACAGCCGCCACCGGGCCGGCTTCCCGCCCGAGCTGGTCACCCGGCTGAAGCCCTACGGCATCGGACTGCCCGGCCAGGCGATCCTCGACCTCGGCACCGGCACCGGCAGCCTGGCCCGGCTGTTCGCCCTCGCCGGAGCCGAGGTCACCGGCCTCGACCCCGCCGCGCCGCTCCTGGAGCAGGCCGAGCAACTCGACCGGGCGGCCGGCGTCGAGATCGAGTACCACGTCGGCAGCGCCGAGTCGACCGGTCTGCCGGCCGGCACCTTCGACGTCGTCTCGGCGGGCCAGTGCTGGCACTGGTTCGACGCCCCCAGGGCGACCGCCGAGATCCGCCGCCTGCTGCGCCCCGGCGGCCTGGTCACCATCGCGCACTTCGACTGGCTGCCCCTGCCCGGCAACGTCGTGGCCGCCACCGAGGACCTCATCACCGCCTTCAACCCGGCCTGGACGATGGGCGGCGGCACCGGCCTCTACCCGCGCTGGCTGACCGACCTGGCCTCGGCCGGCTTCACCGGCATCGAGACCTTCTCCTTCGACCTGGACGTCCCGTACACGCCCGAGGACTGGATCGGCCGGATCCGGGCCAGCGCCGGCGTCGGGGCCAGCCTCACGCCGGAGAAGGTCGCGGAGTTCACCGAGCGGCTCACCGAGATCCTGCGCGACTCCTTCCCCGGCGAGGTGCTCCGGATCCCGCACCGGACCTGGGCCGTCTGCGCCAGGGCGGACCGCGAGACCGACGCGTGAGCGGCTCGCGGACCGGCCGGCCCGCCGCCCGCCCGTTACTGAGCGGCAGGCTCCGGGGCACCGGCACGTCGATCTTCGCGGAGATGTCCGCCCTGGCCGCCGCCACCGGCGCGATCAACCTCGGCCAGGGCTTCCCCGACACCGACGGCCCGGCCTCGATCGCCGAGGCGGCGGTCCGGGCGATCCGCGACGGGCGGGGCAACCAGTACCCGCCCGGCCGGGGCGTCCCGGAACTGCGGCAGGCGGTCGCCGACCACCAGAAGCGCTTCTACGGGCTCTCCCACGACCCGGACACCGAAGTCCTGATCACCGCCGGCGCGACCGAGGCCCTCGCGGCCACCCTGCTCGCCCTGCTGGAACCCGGCGACGAAGTGCTCACCCTGGAGCCCTTCTACGACTCCTACGCCGCGTGCATCGCCATGGCCGGAGCCGTCCGCGTCCCGCTGACGCTCCGCGCACCGGCCTTCCGCCCGGACCTCACGGCCCTGCGCGCCGCCGTCACCCCGCGGACCCGGCTGCTGCTGCTGAACTCCCCGCACAACCCGACCGGCATGGTGCTCGACCGGGAGGAACTCACCGCCATCGCCGAACTGGCCGTCGAACGCGACCTCCTGGTCGTCACCGACGAGGTCTACGAGCACCTCGCCCTGGACACTGAACACCTGCCCCTCGCCTCGTTCCCCGGCATGCGCGAGCGGACCGTCTCGATCTCCTCGGCCGGCAAGACCTTCTCCTTCACCGGCTGGAAGATCGGCTGGGTCACCGCGACGCCGGAGCTCGTCACCGCCGTCCTGACCGCCAAGCAGTACCTCACCTTCGTCAGCGGCGGCCCCCTCCAGTACGCGGTCGCCGAAGCGCTCGCCCTCCCCGACGACTACTACACGACGCTCCGGGAGGACCACCGCCGCAGACGCGACCTGCTCTGCGACGGCCTCACCGCCGCCGGCTTCGACGTCTTCCGCCCCGAGGGCACCTACTTCGTCACCACCGACGCCGCCCCCCTCGGCGCCACCGACGGCCTGACCTTCTGCCGCGAACTCGCCCACCGCCACGGCGTCGTGGGCATCCCGAACCAGGCCTTCCACGACCACCCCACCGCCGGCCGCACCCAGGTCCGGTTCGCCTTCTGCAAGCAGACCCCCGTCCTCGAACAGGCCGTAGCCCGCCTGGCCCGCCTACGGGCCTCGCCCCCGGCCGACCCGAGGCAAGTGAACGGTGAGCCACGCCTCGCTGACTGACGACGACCGGTACGCCGCCACCGTCAACGGCGGCTGGCGGTAGCCCCGCACGACCCTGACACCGCTCTCTCCCCGAATTCAGCCGAACTCAGCCGGGCTCCGCGACGCCAACGTCGCGGAGCCCGGTCGCTGTTGAAGGCCCCGGCCGGCATCCGGATGCAGATCGTCGCACTCCCTACCCGCAGAGGACCGCGGCGTGCGGGAACCCGCGACGCGCCGCGCAGGCCTTCCACCGCGCCCCGTTCCGCGGGTTGCCGATGCGGTGGCATCCGGCCGCCGGCCCGCATCACCGGCGGCGATCGGCCCGCCGGGCGGCGCTTCCCGCGACCGGGGCGAGGGAACGGCCACAGCTCCGGGCCGAAGAGTGTCGGGCGCCCCGACGATCATTCGTTCCCGCCTTCCCCGGTTGCGAAGTCGCCAATCACCGCCGGCCGGTATTTCCCGGCGGCCGCGCGGCCCCGTGCACGGAGAGCGAGATCGTCCCGTGATCTAGCCCCGCTCGTGCGGCGCAAAACCGCCCTTGGGCCGAAAGTAAGAATCAGGTTACGTTCTCTTCAGTCCGGAACGCGGCCACTCAAGTCACCGCGGCGGGCTCGGTCGACCGCTTGCGGCCGCGGTCGACCAGGGGATTGATCCCACCTCCGGCCGTCGCACAGCGGCCCGGAAGCCATCCGGCTGCGCCACTTCCGCCTGAGCACGAACATCCACCGATCCCCACCAGCGGAGGACCACGAATGGCTGCTTTCCCCGGCCGGCCACCGGCCTCGTGCCCGTACCGGCACGAGGCCACGCCGCGCCGTGCCACCGCCGCCTCCACGGCCGGCGGCCTCACCACTGCGCAGGTCGCCCGAGTGACCGCCCTGATTCCGGGCGCCCCGGGCTCCGCCTCATCGGGCGGCCGGCCACGGTTCCGGATCACCGGGCACCCCCGGCCGGGAACCCGAAAACCGAAACCGGCCCGACCACCGGGATTCCGCGGAGTTCGCACGCTGTCGAGCGCTCCGCCCCTCGGCTTCGGGTCACTCGTCCCGACGCTCGCCGCCGGTCGGAGACGCTCCGATTCCTCATACGGAGAATCGGTTCTTCGCCGCCCGGCTTTGCGCGGGAACATCCGCCGCGTCGCCGTACAACGCCGGCCGAGGCCGCTTCACTCATCGGTCATTCGCGTCTGTCGCCATCGGGGGTCAATCGTGTCACTCGTCAACAACCATCCGTCGGTCCTGGTCGTCGAGGGCAACGTCCTGCTCCGCACCGGGCTCCAGGCCCTGTTGTCCGCCGAGAGCGGCCTCGCCCTCCACGCCGCCGTGGGCGACGTGGACGAGGCGCTGGACGTCCTGGCGGGCCGGCAGGTGGACGTCGTGGTGTACGGGGCGGGTGAGTCGGAGTCGGTGGCCGATTCCGAGCCGGCGCTCGGCCGGCTGCTCGACCGGGGTGCCCGGGTGGTCGTGCTGAGCCGGCAGCAGCACCCGGGCGAGATGGAGATGTACCTCAACTCCGGGGTGAGCGCCTACCTGGCCGAGGACACCGCCGGCGACTGCCTGGGCACGGTGATCCGGGGTCTGACCGCCGACCGGGAGCGGGAACGGGTGTACATCATGGCCTCGCGCTCCGGCATCGGCTGGATGGTCGGCCAACGCGGCGGTCTGCTCTCCGGCCGGGAGCGCGAGGTCATGGGGCTGGTCGCGAAGGGGCTGAGCAACTCCGCCATCGCCCGGCGGCTCTGCATCGCGCCCGGGACCGTCAAGCGCCATCTCCGGAACGTCTTCGTCAAGCTCAACGCGGTCTCCCGGATCGACGCCGTCAACAAGGCCCGGGCCGCCGCGATGCTGGTGCCCATGGGGCGGGCCTGACCACAAGAAGCCGACCACGCACCGGGGCGTGCTGACCGACCCTGGCGTACTGACCCCGCACCCGGCCGTACCGACCCCGCCCGGGCCTGACTAGGCCGACCGGGCCCGCATGCCCTGCTCCACCGCCCGCGCGGCAGCCGCGCGGAACTGCTGCCGCGCGGGCGCCGTGCCGCTGAGCAGGTCGTTGTGCAGGTCCCGCAGTGGGTGCGACGGGGCGATCCCGAGGTCCTCGTCGAGCCTGCGGTAGAGCGTGCGGTAGACGTTCAGTGCCTCGCTGCGGCGACCGGCGGCGTCCAGGGCGAGCATGAGCTGTTCGTGATACCACTCGTTGAGCGGCTGGTGCAGCGTCAGCAGCCGGAGCTCGGGGATGAGTTCCCGGTAGCGGCCGAGCTGTTGGTCGGCCAGGATGCGGTGCTCCAGGGCGCGCAGGCGCAATTCCTCCAGGACGGCGACGTGGCCGGCCAGCACGCTGCCCACCGGGATGTCCGCCAGCGCGGCGCCCCGCCACAGGGCGAGTGCCTGCCGCAGCCGCTCCGAGGCGGCCTCGGGGTGGCCGTCGGCCAGCAGGCGGTCCCCTTCGCCGTGCAGCCGCTCGAACTCCTGGGCGTCGAGCTCCTCCTCGCCCAGCAGCAGTACGTAGCCGGGGGCCTTGGTGAGGATGACGTCGCGGCCTTGTGGACGGCAGAGTTTGCGCAGTTGGTAGATGTAGGTCTGCGCGGTGGTGACCACCGTCCGCGGCGGGCTGCCTCCCCAGATCTCCTCGATGATGACGCCGAGGTCGACGATCCGGTTCGCGTTCATCAGCAGGATCGCCAGCGTCCAGCGGACCTTCAGCGCGCTCGGGGTGCACGGAACTCCCCCGTCGAGGACTTCCAGCGGGCCCAGTACGTTGAACTTCACAATGCCTCCGATGTCGCCCGGACATTTCCTCGGTCCCAGGTGTATCCGTAGTTCCGGCACGACTCAAGGGGAATCCGCACAAGGTGGCAGGAGCGCATTTCGAAGGTGGCACCGGTGAATTTCCAAAGTGGTCCGCCGAACTTCCCCGAAGGGGACACCCCCCGCCGATCGACCCCCGCCGATCGGCTGGCCGTTCGTCAAGTTCTGTTACACTGCCGCTGGTTGGACCATCAGATCGACTCCACCGGCAGACTCGCAAGGAGAAGGACGTGCCCCGAAAGTTCCGTGTCGCTCCGGTTATCCGCACAAAGACCGAAGAACTAGGGGAAGCACGTCTTGACAAGCGTGAACATCGGAATCCTGGCGCATGTCGACGCCGGTAAGACCAGCCTGACCGAGCGGCTGCTGCACACCGCCGGCGTCATCGACCACGTGGGCAGCGTCGACCGCGGTGACACCCAGACCGACTCGCACGAACTCGAACGCCAGCGCGGCATCACCATCCGGTCCGCGGTGGTGTCCTTCACCGTCGGCGACGTGAAGGTCAACCTCATCGACACTCCCGGCCACCCGGACTTCATCTCCGAGGTGGAGCGGGCCCTCGGCGTGCTCGACGGCGTGGTCCTGGTCATCTCGGCCGTGGAGGGGGTGCAGGCGCAGACTCGGCTGCTGATGCGCACGCTGGTCACGATGCGCATGCCGGTGATCCTCTTCGTCAACAAGATCGACCGCGCGGGCGCCCGGTACGACGACCTGCTGGACGAGATCCGGTCCGAACTCTCCCCCGCCGTCGTGCCGCTGACCCGAGTCGAAGGGCTCGGTACGCCCGCGGCACGCGCGATCCCCCGGACCATCGGGCCGGACGACCCGGAGTTCGCCGCCGAGCTGGCCGACGTGCTGGCCGAACACGGCGACGACTTCCTGGCCCGCTACCTCGACGACGAGGCGGCCCTGACCGCGCGGGACTACACCGAGGAACTGGCCCGGCAGGCCCGTCTGGCGCAGCTCTACCCGGTGCTCTTCGGCTCGGCCGTGGCCGATGCCGGCATCGGCGCGCTGGTGGACGGGATCACCAGCCTGTTTCCGGTCAATCACGCGGTCGCTCACGGCGGCGCCGGCGACACGCTCCACGGCACGGTGTTCAAGATCGAACGCGGCTGGGCGGGCGAGAAGGTCGCCTTCGTACGGCTGCGGACGGGTACGCTCGGGCCGCGGTCGAAGGTGTCCGTCTTCCGGCGCGACCAGCACGGCGCCGTGCTCGAACTGCCCGGCCGGACCACCGTGGTCGAGGTGTTCGACCGGGGCTCGGCGGTGGTGGAGGCGCAGGCCCGGGCGGGTGACATCGCCAAGGTCTGGGGGCTCAAGGGCATCCGGATCGGCGACCGGATCGGCTCCGCCGAGGGGCTGGACCAGGAACACCTGTTCGCGCCGCCGAGTCTGGAGACCGTGATCCGGCCGGCCCGGCCCGGCGCGATGCCCGAACTGTACGACGCCCTGCTCGAGTTGGCCGACCAGGACCCGTTCATCAACGTCCGCAAGGACGACCAGGAGCAGGAGATCTCGGTCTCGCTCTACGGCGAGGTGCAGAAGGAGGTCATCGCGGCGACCCTCGCCAACGACTACAAGCTGGACGTGGTGTTCGAGGGCACCCGCATCATCTGCGTCGAGCGCCCGATCGGGGTGGGCGAGTCGGTGGAGGAGATCGACTACCGGAGCAAGACCTTCTTCTGGGCCACGATCGGGCTGCGGGTCGAGCCCGGGGAGCCGGGCTCGGGGGTGGTGTTCCGCCGGTCGGTGGAGCTCGGCTCGCTGCCGCACGCCTTCCACAAGGCCGTCGAGGAGGCCGTCCGCGCGACCCTGCAGCAGGGGCTGCACGGCTGGGAGGTGCTGGACATCCTGGTGACGCTGACCCACTCCGGGTTCGCGAGCCCGGTCAGTGCGGCGGGCGACTTCCGCAAGCTCACTCCGCTGGTGCTGATGAACGCGCTCAAGCAGGCGGGCACGCAGGTCTTCGAGCCGGTCAACCGGTTCGAGGTCGAGGTCCCGGCCGAGAACGCCAGCGCCGTCCTGCTGAACCTGGTGGAGTGCGGCGCGACCCCGGAGGCGACCCGAGGGCAGGGCGGCAGTTGCCTGGTGGAGGGAGTCATCCCGGCGCGTACGGTGCAGGAGTTCGAGCAGCGGCTGCCGGGGCTGAGCCAGGGCGAGGGTGTGCTGGTGACCCGGTTCCACGGCTACCAGCCCGCCGTCGGGCCGGTGCCGAGCCGCCGGCGGACCGACCTCAACCCGGTGGACCGCAAGGAGTACATGCTCCGGGCGTTCGGCCGGATCTGACCGGTCGGCAGAGCCGTTCGGACCGGTCGGAGCGGCAGGAACCCGAGGTCCCGGTCACCGCGGACGGTGACCGGGACCTCGGGTGTTCTCCCGGCCTCCGTCCGGTACGGTGCCGGGGTTCCATCGGCGCCGGGGTTCCGGGGGACGCCCCGGCGGGCTCACTCGAGAAGGGCCACCGCGCGCGTCCAACCCGCCCCGGCTCCGGCGATCTTGACGGGGAAGGCCTGCACCGTGAATCCGGTCGGCGCGGGGAGCGCGCCCAGATTGCCCAGCCGCTCGATCTGGCAGTACTCCCGCTGCCGCCCGGCGAAGTGGGCGGGCCACAGGACCGAACGGTCCCCCGTGCGCCGGAACTCGTCGAGCATGTGGGTGAACGGGGCGTCGAGGCCGAAGGCGTCCGTCCCGATGAGCCGCACCCCGAGGTCGAGCAGCAGGTTCGTCGCCGCACCGTCGAGACCGGCGAACCGGGTGAAGTACTCCGGTGTCCCGGCGAGCCGGTCGGCGCCGGTGTGCAGCAGCACGATCTCCCCGGGGCGCGGGCAGTGGCCGATGTCGCCGAAGGCCCGCCGCAGCCGGTCCGCGCCGATGGTCCCGACCCCGGTGTCGGTCAGGTCGAGGACGACTCCCGGTCCGATGAACCATTCCAGCGGCAACTCGTCGATGTGGCGCGGCACGCCGTACGCGGCTTTGCTGCCGTAGTGCGACGGTGCGTCGACGTGGGTGCCGGTGTGGGTGGTCAGGGTCAGGGTGTCCAGCGAGAGCAGTTCGCCCTCCGGCAGGTCCGCGATGTCGAAGGCGATGCCGTGGTTGCGGAGCATGCCCTCGGCCATGTGGCGTGCGCCGTCGGCCGGTGTCAGCACCTCGTGCCGGATGCCGTCCACCTCCCAGGCGGCGGCGTCGATCGTGGAGGAGAGGTCAATGAGACGCATGCGAGGCCCCTTCCGGCAGCAGGGCGCAGGCCCGGAGGACGTCGAGGTAGCGCTCCGGCCCGCGATCCCGCGCGGCGAGGTGTCCGTCCGGCCTGATCAGCAGGAACTCGCCGTAGTCCAGGCCGAGTTCGCGGCGCAGCGAGCCGTCCGGGTCGGGCAGGTCGCCCGGCCGGCCCGGGTCGCCCACCGTACGGACGGAGACGGCCGCGCCGTGCAGCCGCGCCGCCCGGGCGAGTGCTTCCCGGTGTCCGGTGTGCCCGTCGGCGGCCGGGGTGGCGAGCAGGGTCCAGCGCGGGTCGGCGAGTTCGGCGCGGAGCGCGGACCAGCCGGGGTGCCCGGCCGCGGTCCGCGCGTCACAGGCCACCCGGTCGCCGGGGGCGGTGCGGCGGGCCGGTCCGGGGTCCGGCCGGGTGAGCGGGCTGTCGGGGTAGGCGAGGGCGAGTCCGCAGAAGCCGCGGATCATCCGGCCCTCGACCTTGCGCCTCAGCGGGGGTATCCGGCGCAGCGCGGCGGTGCCCACGGTGAGCAGGGCCGGGGCGAGGACGGTGCGCAGCGAGACCAGCGCGGTGGCGGTCCGGGTGGAGCGGAGCAGCACGGCTCCGGTCGGGACCCGTTCGGCGTCGTAGCTGTCGAGGAGCTGGGGCCCGGCGTGGCCGCGGATCACGTCGGCGAGTTTCCAGGCGAGGTTGTAGGCGTCCTGGATGCCGCTGTTCATGCCCTGTCCGGAGGCCGGGCTGTGGACGTGTGCGGCGTCTCCGGCCAGGAAGCAGCGGCCCTCGCGCATCCGGGTGATCTGGCGCTGCTGGACGGTGAAGACCGAGAGCCAGCTGGGGGTGCCGACCTCGACCGGGCGGCCGAGCGCCCGGCCGATCTTGCCGGCCAGGCGGCGCCGGATCAGCTCCGGGTCGTCGGCGCCGTCGGTGTCGACCGTGTCGACCACGCGCCACTTGCCGGGTTCGGGGAAGGGGACGAGCAGCAGGGTGCCGGGGTCGGTGTGGAGCAGGTGGTTGCTGTCCGGCGGCAGGTCGGTGTCGAGGGTGACGTCGGCGTTGAGCCAGACCTGCGTGGAGTCGCCGATCAGGCGCATGCCGAGCCGGCGGCGCACGGTGCTGCGGCCGCCGTCCGCGCCGAGCAGCCAGGGCACCCGGGTCTCCTCGGTGCGCCCGTCGGGGTGCCGGAGGGTGACGAGTACGCTCTCGGCCTCGGGGCGCAGGGCGGTCAGTTCGACGCCCCACTCGACCTGGACGCCGAGTTCGGCGGTGCGCTCGCGCAGCACCCGCTCGGTGACCACCTGGTCCACCATCAGGCTGAACGGGTAGCGGGTGGGCAGGGAGCGGTAGTTGGTGTCGAAGCGGATCATGGTCCGGCCGCGTCGGTGCATGGTGAAGTGGGTGACCCGCCGGCCCAGGGGCAGCAGCCGGTCGATGACGCCCATCTGGTCGAGCACCTCCAGCGTCCGGGCGTGCACCGCCAGGGCCCGACTGCTGGCGGCGGGGCCGGGGGCGGCGTCGACCAGCCGGACCGGTACGCCGCGCCGGGCGAGTTCGTGGGCCGCGGTGAGGCCGACCGGTCCGGCGCCGGCGATCAGGACGACCGGGGCGGGATCAGCCACGGCGTTCCTCGGCGAACCGCTTGGCGAGCCCGAGGGTCGCGCGGCTGTTGCCGCCGGCCGCCTCGCGGATGAACCGGCGGGCGGTGGCGGTGGTGGCGTCCGGGCCGAGGACGGCGGGGATCGCCTCCGGGTTGAGGACGACGGCGTGCCAGGAGGTGGCCCGGACGCCGTGCTCGGTCGGCTCGACGGTCCAGCGGCCGGTGTGTGCGGCCATCATGGAGGGGGTGCGCAGCTGCTTGTAGGCGATGCCGGCGCCCGGGAAGCAGATCCGGACCGACTCGGTGGTGTGTTCGGAGCCGTCGGCGGTGCGGGTGTCCATCGCCATGTGCTGGATGCCGCCGGCCTCCTCGCGCAGGTCGAGCCGCGCGACGTGGGGCAGTCGGGCGGGCCAGGCGGCGGCGTCCCGGAGGAAGTCGTAGACCGTCTCCGGGTCGGCGTCGACCAGCACCGAGTCCTCGAACTCGAATTCCAGGTCGGCGAGTCGGGACCAGCTCTCGGCGAGGGACTTGATGTTTCCGAGTTCACTGCGGCTGTTGCGGTCGGTCGCCTCGGTGATCCACCGCAGACCCTGCGGGTCGTCGTCGAGCGCGGTGAACTCGTGGGTGAGGGTGAGGGTGGCGCCGCCGGGGCGCTCGACGACGTGCCACTCCCCCGCCATCGAGGCGACGGGGGGCGAGGAGACCTCCTGGCGGAACCGGATCCGGCGGGAGTCGGCGTCGAGGTCACGGCGGGAGGTCCACTGCTTGACCTCGCCGTTGGCCTGGGCCCAGATCCGCAGGCGTTCGACGCCGGGCGCGAGGTCCGCGCGTTCCACGTGGAGGGTGGGCGCGAAGCGCCGCGGCCAGGCCAGGGCGTCGGCGATGACGGTGTAGACGACGTCCGCGGGCGCGTCGACGTCGATGTCGTGCGTGGTGTGCTGGGTGGAGGCCATGCGTCGGACCAGCCTTTCCGGCTACAGGTCGGGTGGGGTGCGGTTCAGTAGATGCCGAGGCCGCCGCAGACGTTGATCGCCTGCGCGGTGACGGAGGCGGCAGCGGGCGTGGTCAGGTAGTCGACCATGCCGGCGACCTCCTCGGCCGTGGAGTAGCGGCCGAGCGGGATCTTCTGCTCGAACCGGGCGAGCACGTCCTCCTCGGTGGTGTCCCAGGTGGCGGCGTACGCCTGGCGGACCCGGACGGCCATCGGGGTCTCGACGTAGCCCGGGCAGACCGCGTTGACCGTGGTGCCGGTGGCGGCGAGCTCCTTGGCGAGGGCCTTGGTGAAGCCGATGACACCGGCCTTCGAGGCCGAGTACGGGGCCCCGAGCGGAACGCCCTGCTTGCCGCCGGTGGAGGCCACGGTGATGATCCGCCCGTGGCCGGCCGCCTCCATGCCGCCGGTGGTGAGCACCTCGCGGGTGACCCGGAAGACGCTGGTCAGGTTGGTCTCGATCACGTCCTGCCAGAGTTCGTCGGTGATCGTGGACGTGACGCCGCCGCCGTTGCGTCCGGCGTTGTTGACGAGCACGCCGATCGGGCCGTAGCGGTCCACCGCGGCCCGGACCGCCTTCGCGACGTCCGCCGCGGAGCGGACGTCGGCCGCGACGCCGTCCACCTCCAGGCCCTCGCCGCGCAGCCGGGCGACCGTCTGGCCGACGGTCTGCGCGGTGCGGGCGCAGATGAAGACCCGCAGCCCGCGCCGGGCCAGCCGTTCGGTGCTGGCCAGTCCGATTCCGCTGGTCGCCCCGGTCACCAGGGCGACGTCGCCGGTCGTCACCGTGCTCATCGCATGGACCTCCTGCTCGCTGGTCCCGGGCCCGCTCCGGACCCGGGGATCTGGCCCGACCCTGCCCGGCCGGCTTCGACTGCGGTTCGAGCGGGTCGGCCCGCCATCCGCTCCAACGGGATTCGAAACGGGGGTGGGAGCGTCGGCGCTACCCCAACCCCGACGCCCAGAGGAGGCCCGGAGCATGACCGGATCGCTCTACGAGGAGGTCCAGCACTTCTACGGCCGGCAGATGCGCCATCTGGACGAGGGCGCGGTCACCGAGTGGGCCGCGACCTTCACCGAGGACGGCGTGTTCGCCGCCAACGCCCGTCCGCACCCGCAGCAGGGGCGGACCGCGATCGAGCAGGGCGCCCGGGAGGCCGCCGCGCGCCTGGAGGCCGCCGGAGTCCGGCACCGGCACTGGCTCGGAATGCTGGAGGTCGCGGAGCAGCCGGACGGCACGGTGCTGGCCCGGACGTACGCCCTGATCATCGCCACGCCCGAGGGCGGGCCGGCCACGGTGCACCTGAGCACCACCTGCGAGGACCGCCTGGTGCGGGTGGCCGGGGAACTGAAGGTCCGGCACCGCCAGGTGTACCGGGACGACCTGCCCGCCTGAGAGGAGGCCACCGTGGAGCTCCCACGGGACAGTACGACCTTCGGTGCGCCCCTGGACGGCGTGACGGAGCTGATCGGCGGCCCCCGGATCGACGACCTGCTCCGGCGCGCGGCCGGCCGGGCGCCGCGTCACCCCGCCCTGGTCGCCGACGGCGTGGTGCTCGACCACGCCGCCTTGGAAGCCCGGGTGACCGACTGCGCCGAGGCGCTGCGCGGCGCCTTCGGCGGCCCCGGCACGGTGATCGCGATCGCCGCCGAGCTGACCGTCGAGTTCGCGGTCACGTTCCTGGCCATCTCCCGGTCCGGGAACACCAGCGCCATGTTCAACCCGCTCGTCCCGGACGACACCCTGGTCCACGTCCTCAACGCCTGCGGCGCCCGGGCGGCCGTGCTGTCGCCCCGGGCACACGGGCGGATCGCGGCGCTGCGCCCCCGCCTGCCACTGCTGCGGCAGCTCGTGGTGACCGCGGACGCCGGCGACGGCACGCCCGTCCTGGAAACCCTGCCGCGGGCCGCCGTCCCGGCCGGCGAGGTGGTGGAGACCGCCTGTCTGCAGTTCACCAGCGGCACCACCGGCGCACCGAAGACGGTGCGGCTGAGCCACCGCAACCTGCTGGTGAACGCCGCCCAGTCGGCGCACGCCCACCGGCTGACACCGGACTCCGTCTCGCTCAACAACCTGCCCTCGTTCCACCTGATGCACCTGGACACCGCGCTCGCCGTCGGCGCGACCCACGTGCTCTGTCCGGAGGAGGACCGGGAGGCGCTGGTGCGGCTGGCCCGTACCTGGCGCGCCTCGCACCTGTACAGCCTCCCGGTGCGGCTGTCCCGGCTCGCCGAGGACGAGCGCCTGCCCGGCTTCCGGATCCCGTCGCTGCGGGCGGTGCTGTCCGGGGGCTCGGCGCTGCCGCCCCGGACGACGGTGGCCCTGTCGGAGCACTTCGGTGTCCCGGTGGTCCAGGGCTACGGCCTCGCCGAGACCTCCCCCTCGACCCACTTCGACCTGCCGGAGGGGCCGACCGTCGGCTCCAGCGGGCCGCCGGTGGCCGGGACGGCCTGCCGGATCGTGGACGTGCGCACCGGCGCGGTGCTGCCGGTGGGCGAACGCGGCGAGATCCAGGTCAGAGGGCCGCAGCTGATGCTGGGCTACCTGGGCGACGGGCCCGCCGACGCCGTCGACCGGGACGGCTGGTTCCGCACCGGTGACGTCGGCCGGATCGACGAGGCGGGCCGGCTGTTCGTCGTCGACCGGATCAAGGACGTCTTCAAGTGCGACAACTGGCTGGTGTCGCCGACCGAGATCGAGCGGGTGCTGATGCGGCACCCGGCCGTCGCCGACTGCGTGGTCTTCGACCACCCCGACGAACTGAGCGGCGCCGTCGCCGTCGGACTCGTCGTGCCGCGTGGCACCGGGGTCGATCCGGCCGCCCTGGCCGAGTTCGCCAACGCCCGGCTCCCCTACTACGAGCACCTGCGGCAGCTCCGGCTGGTGGACAGCATCCCGCGCTCCGCCACCGGCAAGGTCCAGCGGCGCGAGCTGCGCGACCGGCTGTTCGGCCCGCGCTGACCCGCGCTGACCCGCGCTCACCCGCACTGACCGTGCTGACCCGTGCTGACCCGTGCTGACCCGTGCTGACCCGTGCTGACCCGTGCTGACCCGTGCTGACCGCAGCACTGATCCCACCCGCACCACACCACTACCGGAGGACGACCGTGTTCACCTTCATCAACCGATTCACCGTCACCGGGGACCTCGCGGAGTTCGAGGCCCTCGTCGGGGAGATCACCGAATTCATGAGCAACCAGCCCGGCTTCCGTTCCCACCGGCTGTACCGGTCGGCGGCGAACGACCGCGTGTACGTCGAGACCGCGGAGTGGAACGACGCGGCCTCGCACAAGGCGGCGACCAGCGCCCCGGAGTTCCGCTCGCGGGTCGGCAAGGTGATGGGCCTGGCCCAGGCCGAGCCCGCCCCGTTCGACCTGATCACGCGGCACGGCGCCTGAGCTCGGCGCCCGAGAGGAGCGGACCATGACGACGACCGGCGACATCATCCCGCAGCCGGTGATCCGGCTGCGCGAGCTCGCGCTGAGCGCGGCCGGCGCGGCCGCCGTGCGAGCGGCGGCCCGGCTGGGCCTGGCCGACGCACTCGGCGACGAGCCCGCCGACGCGGCCGAGCTGGCCCGGGCCGTGAACGCGGACCCGGACACCCTGCGGCGGCTGCTGCGCGCGCTGACCTGCTACGGCGTGTTCGTCGAGCAGCCGGACGGCCGGTACGCGCACACCGACGCCTCCCGGCTGCTGCGCGAGGACACCCCGCGCAGCCTCAAGGACATGGTGCTCTGGGGCACCGAACCGTGGACCTGGGACCTGTGGGGGCACCTCGACGAGGCGGTGCGCACCGGCAAGGCGGTCTTCCCCGAGCTGCACGGCATGGACTTCTTCGACCACCTGCACGAGCACGCCCCGGAGTCGGCGGCGGTCTTCGACCGGGCGATGACCCAGTCCAGCCGGCTCTCCGCGCTCGCGCTGGCCGACCGGCTGGACCTGAGCGGGGCCCGCACCGTGGTGGACATCGCCGGCGGCCAGGGCCACGTCCTGGCCACGCTGCTGGAGCGTCACCCCGACCTGTGCGGCACCCTGCTGGACCTGCCCGAGGTGGTCACCGGGGCCGACCCGCGCCTGCGACCGGGCGGCGCGCTCGCCGAGCGCGCGACCCTGCTGGCCGGCGACTGCCGACGGGAGATCCCGGTCGCGGCCGATGTCTACCTGCTGAAGAACATCCTCGAGTGGGACGACGAGAGCACCGTGCGGACCCTGCGCAATGTGGTGCGGGCGGCCGCGCCGGGCAGCCGGGTGATCGTGGTCGAGAACCTCGTGGACGGCAGTCCGGAGCTGCGGTTCACCACCGCGATGGACCTGTTGCTGCTGCTCAACGTCGGCGGCCGCAAGCACACCAGGGCCGGGCTGGTCTCGCTGGTCGAGGCGGCCGGCCTGACCGGGGCCGAGGTCCGTCCGGTCAACTCCTACCTGCACCTGGTGGAGGCCGTGGTGCCGGAGCGGACCGACTGACCGGGCCGCACCAGGAGCAGCAAGACGCAACGGCCGCTGCCCTCCGACGAGTTCGGGGGCAGCGGCCGTTCGCCGTACCCACTGGAACAGCACGGCGCCCGGACAGTACGTCGCCGAGGACAGCACGACGCCCCGCCGGCACCCGGCCGACGGGGCGACGGTCTGCCGTCAGCAGCCCGCGGCGAACCGCTTCACCGCCTGCTCGACCCGCTCGTCGGTCTCGGTGACGGCCACCCGGACGTGCCGCGCACCGGCCGCGCCGTAGAACTCCCCGGGCGCCACCAAGATGCCGAGGTCGGCCAGCGCGCCGACGGTCGCCCAGCACGGTTCGTCCCTGGTGGCCCAGAGGAAGAGCGCGCCGGCCGAGTGGTCGATCCGGAAGCCGTTGTCCACCAGGGCCTGCCGCAGCACCGCGCGCCGCCGTGCGTAGTGCTCGCGCTGGTGCGCCAGGTGGGAGTCGTCGTCGAGCGCGGCCACCATCGCGGCCTGCACGGGGGCGGGGACCATGTGGCCGGCGTGCTTGCGCACCTCCAGCAGCGTCGCGATGACGTCCGGGTCCCCCGCGGCGAATCCCGCCCGGTAGCCGGCCAGGTTGGAGCGCTTGGACAGCGAGTGCACGGCCAGCACGCCTCGGTGGCCGCCACCGCTGACCTCGGGGTGCAGCACCGACCGGGTCTCGCCCTCCCAGACGTGGTCCAGGTAGCACTCGTCGTTGACCACCAGGGTGCCGCGCTCCCGCGCCCAGGCGACGATCGCGCGCAGTTCGGCGGTGCCCAGCACCCGACCCTCCGGGTTGGACGGGGAGTTCAGCCAGAGCAGCCGGGGCGCGGGCCCCTCGTAGGTCAGCGGAGAGTCCGTCCGGACCAGCTTGGCGCCGGCCAGTCGGGCGCTCACCTCGTAGGTGGGGAAGGCGAGTTCGGGGACGAGGACGACGTCGCCCGGGCCCAGTCCCAGCATGGTGGGCAGCCAGGCGATCAGCTCCTTGGTGCCGACCGCCGGGATCACGGCGTCCGGTTCGACGGTCACCCCCTCACGGCGCAGCAGCCAGGCCGCGGCGGCGGCCCGGAGCGCGGGCGTGCCCTCGGTGGACGGGTAGCCGGGCGCGTCGGCGGCGGCGGAGAGGGCCGCGCGGACGGCGGGCGGGGTCGGATCGACCGGGTCGCCGAGCGCCAGGTTGACCAGCCCGTCAGGGTGCGCGGCCGCACGCTTGCGGTAGGGGAACAGGACGTCCCAGGGGAACTTCGGCAGCCGCTCGATCACGCCCGCACCCCGTTCCCGACGGTGCGGGCCAGCGGCGGCGCCTGGCAGTCGGAGTCGATGCCCCAGGAGACGATCCGCTCCGGGGTGATCCGGATCAGCTCGTCGTCGACGTGCGGCAGGATCTCCTTCCCGCCGCTGGGCAGCGCCAGCGCGGTGCCCCGGATCTCGATCCCCCGGACGATCCAGCGCTGCGCGTCCAGCACGTCGTCCACCACCAGCGAGACCCTCGGGTGCGACCGGACGTGGCGGTACTTGAGGCTGCGGGCCATGCCGCGGCCGGTCACGTCGACGGTGCCGAGTTCGGCGT
Organism: Kitasatospora sp. NPDC029312; assembly: GCF_055569215.1. Classification (NCBI taxonomy): domain Bacteria; kingdom Bacillati; phylum Actinomycetota; class Actinomycetes; order Kitasatosporales; family Streptomycetaceae; genus Kitasatospora; species Kitasatospora sp. NPDC029312. Next base: position 77,086 of record NZ_JBVHXY010000006.1, read on the forward strand.
TGTAGTGGAAACCCAGCGGAACGACGTGCGGCTGCCCGCGGCCGTCCACGGTGGCCAGACGGGCGAGCGGCTGCGAGGCCAGATAGGCGGCCTCGTTCGCGGTGAATGGCATGACTGTCCTCTTCGTCCGGTCGGGTCAGGGCCCTGCCGACGCTAGGCACCCCGCTTCGAGCCGCCTTGGTGCCCGCCGCGCGGGCGGCGATCGCCGCTGGACTCCGACTCGAATCCGGGCTGACAGCGTGAGCCCGTCGTACCGGACCGAGACCGGAGGTCGTGTTGGACTGCGATGTGGTGGTGGCGGGAGCGGGGCCGACCGGCCTGATGCTCGCCTGTGAACTGGCGCTGGGCGGAGCCCGGACCCTGGTGGTCGAGCGTCGCGCGGAGCCGGAGGAGCACTCCAAGGCCATGGGCATGCAGGGCCGCACCGTGGAACTGCTCGAACTGCGCGGGCTGCTCGACCGTTTCAAGGAGGGCGCCGGCGTGCTCCAGGGGGGCAACTTCGCCAGCCTGGGCGTGCCGATGCGGTTCGAGGAGTTCGACACCCGCCACCCGTACGTGCTGCTGGTGCCCCAGCTGCGCACCGAGGAACTGCTCGCCGAACGGGCCCGCGAGCTGGGCGTCCGGATCGTGCGCGGCGCGGCCGTCACCGGCTTCAGCGAGGACGAGGACGGGGTGACCGTCGAGACCGGGACCGGCCCGCTGCGGGCCCGCTACCTGGTCGGCTGCGACGGCGGCGCCAGCACCGTCCGCAAGCAGGCGGGGATCGCGTTCCCGGGCCAGGACCCGCACATGTACGCGCTCATCGGGGACATGCGCTTCAGCGGCCCCCTGCCGCGCGGCGAGGGCCTGGGGCCGATGCGCCCGGTGGGCCTGGTCAACCCCGAACGGCGGTCCTGGTTCGGCGCCTTCCAGCACCAGCCGGGCGTCTACCGGGCGACGGTCGCCTGGTTCGGCGAGCCGTTCCCCGACCGCCACGCGCCGGTCACCGCGGAGGAGATGCGCGCCGCGCTGATCGAGCACACCGGCAGCGACCACGGGATGCACGACGTCACCTGGCTGTCCCGGCTCACCGACGTCTCCCGGCTGGCCGGGGCCTACCGGCGCGGCCGGGTGCTGCTGGCCGGCGACGCGGCGCACATCCACCTGCCGGCCGGCGGCCAGGGGCTCAACCTCGGCATCCAGGACGCGGTCAACCTCGGCTGGAAGCTCGCGGCGGTGGTCCGCGGCTGGGGCACCGAGGAACTGCTCGACAGCTACCAGAGCGAACGCCGCCCGGTCGCCGACGGCGTGGTGCGCAACACCCGCACCCAGGCCGTGCTGATCGACCCGGACCCCCGGTACGACGCGCTGCGCCAGACCTTCCGCGACCTGATGGCCCTGCCGGACACCAACCGCCACATCGCGGGCATGCTCTCCGGCTTCGACGTCACCTACCGGACGGGCGACCACCCGCTCGTCGGCCGGCGGATGCCGGACAGCGAACTGCTCACCGCCGAGGGGCCGCGGCGGATCAGCGACTGCTTCGCCCGGGGCCACGGCCTGCTGCTGCTCCCCGAACCGGCACCGGCCGGCTCACCGCTGGCCGCCTGGGCGGACCGGGTGGACTCCCTGACCGCCAAGACGGCCGGGCCGGATCCGGCCACCGCCTACCTGATCCGCCCGGACGGCTACGTGGCCTGGGCCGGCGACCCCGCCCGCCACGGCGAACTCCGCCACGCGGCGACCACCTGGTTCGGCGCGGCGACCTGACCGCGCCGCGCCACACCGGCCGCACCGCGTCACACCGCGCCGCACCGCGTCACACCGCCCGCACTGCACCGCACCACACCGACTCACCGGGAAAGGAAGACCCACGATGACACCCACCGCCGACAGCGCCGCCGCCCGAGCGCGCCGGATCGTCGGGCTCAACACCGCCTACTTCCAGGCGAAGGCCCTGCAGAGCGCGGTCGAGCTGGGCCTCTTCGAGCTGCTCGCCGACCGGCCCGCCGACATCGAGCGGATTCGCGCCGAACTGGGCGTCCAGCACCGGCTGTTCAAGGACTTCCTGGACGCACTGACCGGCCTCGGCCTGCTGGACGAGCAGGACGGGCGGTACCGGACCGCAGCGCTCGCCCGGGAGTTCCTGCTCCCGGGCGCCCCCACCTACCTTGGCGGGACGGCCCGCCAGCACGCCCGGCTGCACTACCACGCCTGGGCGCAGCTCACCGACGCGCTGCGCGACGGCAAGGCCAAGTCGGCCGTCGCCGCACAGGGCCAGCTGGCCTATCCCAAGCAGTACGAGGACCCCGACCGCGCCCGGCAGATCATGCTGCACATGGACGCCCACAACGGCTTCACCGCCGACGAGTTGGCGCGCGAGATCGACTGGAGCCGGTACACCTCCTTCGTGGACGTCGGCGGCGGGCGCGGCAACGTCGCCGCCCGGATCGCCGCCGCCCACCCGCACCTGCGCGGCGCGGTCTTCGACCTGCCGGCGCTGCGCCCCCTCTTCGACGAGCTGCTGGCCGAGACCGGCACGGCCGACCGGGTCTCCTTCCACGGCGGCGACTTCTTCGCCACCGACCTGCCGGAGGCGGACGTGGTGATCTTCGGCCACGTCCTGCCGGACTGGCCGGTCGCCGACCGCAAGGAGCTGCTGCGCCGCGCCCACAAGGCGGTGCGCCCGGGCGGGCTGGTGGTCCTGTACGACGCCATGATCGACCCGGACGAGCGCGATCCGGAGGTCCTCCTCCAGCGGATCAACCACACCATGATCCGGGACGAGGCCGGGGCCTACTCACTGCGGGAAGCCGGCGAGTACCTGGTGGAGGCCGGCTTCACGGTCGACCGGATCGTCGCCTCCGACACCATCACCCGGGACCACTTCGCCATCGGTCTCAAGTCCGCCTGACCGGAAGGGAGTTCGACATGACCGCGCACCAGCCCGGCACGATCCGACAGGCCGAACAGGAGGGCCTGCCGTACGACGTCGTCGTCATCGGCACCGGCCTGTCGGGCACCATGCTCGGCTCGATCCTCGCCAAGCACGGCTTCCGGGTCATGCTGCTCGACGGCTCCCACCACCCCCGGTTCGCCGTCGGCGAGTCGACCATCGGGCAGACGCTGGTGGTCCTGCGGCTGATCTCGGACCGGTACGGCGTGCCGGAGATCGCCAACCTGGCGAGCTTCCAGGACGTGCTGGCCAACGTCAGCAGCGCGCACGGGCAGAAGAGCAACTTCGGCTTCATGTTCCACCGTGACGGCGAGGAGCCGGATCCGGAGCAGACCAGCCAGTTCCGCATCCCCGCGATCGTCGGCAACGCGGCCCACTTCTTCCGCCAGGACACCGACGCCTACATGTTCCACACCGCCGTGCGCTACGGCTGCGACGCGCGGCAGTACTACCGGGTGGAGCGGATCGACTTCGACGACGCCGGAGTCACCGTCGCCGGCGCCGACGGCAGCACGATCCGGGCCCGCTACCTGGTCGACGCCAGTGGCTTCCGCTCGCCGCTGGCACGGCAGTTGGAGCTGCGGGAGGAGCCCAGCCGGCTCAAACACCACGCCCGCTCGATCTTCACCCACATGGTCGGGGTGGACGCGATCGACGACCACGTGGACACGCCGGCCGAGCTGCGCCCGCCGGTGCCGTGGAACGACGGGACGATGCACCACATCTTCGAGCGCGGCTGGATGTGGGTCATCCCCTTCAACAATCACCCGGGGGCCACCAACCCGCTGTGCAGCGTGGGCATCCAGCTCGATCCGCGGACGTACCCGGCCCGGCCGGAGCTCACGGCCGAGGAGGAGTTCCGGTCCCACGTGGACCGGTTCCCGGCCGTGCAACGGCAGTTGAAGGGTGCCCGCAGCGTGCGCGAGTGGGTCCGGACGGACCGGATGCAGTACTCGTCGACCCGGACGGTCGGCGAACGCTGGTGCCTGATGTCGCACGCGGCCGGCTTCATCGACCCGCTGTTCTCCCGCGGGCTGTCCAACACCTGCGAGATCATCAACGCGCTGTCCTGGCGGCTGATGGCGGCGCTGCGCGAGGACGACTTCACGGTGGAGCGGTTCGGCTACGTGGAGCGGTTGGAGCAGGGCCTGCTGGACTGGAACGACAAGCTGGTCAACAATTCGTTCATCTCCTTCTCGCACTACCCGCTGTGGAACTCGGTGTTCCGGATCTGGGCCTCGGCCAGCGTGATCGGCGGCAAGCGCATCCTCAACGCGCTGACCAAGACCAAGGAGACCGGCGACGACGCCTACTGCCAGGCGCTGGACGACAACCCGTACCCCGGGCTGTGGTGCCCGCTGGACTTCTACAAGGAGGCCTTCGACGAGCTCACCGAGCTCTGCGAGGCGGTCGACGCGGGGCGGATGACGGCCGAAGCGGCCGCGGCGGTGCTGGAGCAGCGGGTCCGCGAGTCGGACTGGATGCTGCCCGCGCTGGGCTTCAACGACCCGGACACCCACCACATCAACCCGACGGCCGACAAGATGGTCCGGATCGCCGAGTGGGCCACCGGCCACCACCGCCCGGAGATCCGCGAACTGCTGGCCGCCAGTGCCGAGGAGGTCAGGGCGGCGATGCGGGTCAAGCCGTAGCGGCGGACGGCGGCGAGGGCCGCGTCCGGGGAACTGGTCCCCGGACGCGGCCCTCGCCGTCGTCCGCGCGAGCGACCCCGGTCAGCCCTCGGCCGCCAGGGTCAGGGCGGTGGTCCCCGGGTCCTCCTCGACCGGCCAACGGGCGTAGGAGCGGCGCCAGTACATCAGCGGGCTGGGCACTTCGGGCCGGGGGCCACCGGCCACCACGGCGCCGACCACGATGGTGTGGTCGCCCGCCTCCACGGCCGCGGCGACTCGGCATTCGGCGTGCGCGACCACGTCGGCCGACATCACCGGCACGCCGCCGGCGCTGCCGGGCTCCCACCGGACGTCCCGGAAGCGGTCGTCGACCCGCCCGGCGAACCGCGCGGAGGTGGACTGACCACCGCCGCGCAGCACGTTGACGGCGAACTCGCCGCGCTCCAGCAGGGCCTCCAGCACCCGGCTCTCGCGGTGGATGCAGACCAGCAGCAGCGGCGGTGTCTTGGAGACGCTGCACGCGGCCGAGCAGGTCAGCCCGTACGGCTCCCCGTCCGGTCCCAGGGTGGTCACCACGGTCACCCCGGTGGGCAGCGCGCCCATGATGGACAGGAAGGTCGGGCCGTCCACCAGGCCGGGGGCCAGGTCCAACGGCAGGGGCAGGGGTACGGGGGGCATCGGTCCTCCACTCTCGTCGGGTCGGTGCTCCCATGCTCGCGGGACGCCTTCGAGCCGCCGCCGGGCCGCCATCGGGGGATCCGGCCCGGCCGCCGGCGGGGGAATCCGGCCCGGCCGCCGGCGGGGGAATCCGCCCGGCCGCCGTCGGGGCAGGCCCGGGGAACCGCCGGCGGAAAAACGCGTACCCCCGGCACGGGGGGACCGGGGGTACGCGGGCTTTCGGGGGGTGCGGGTCTGCGCGGTCACTCCTCGTCGCGCAACTCCCGCAGCGGGAAGGTGAGCGCGAAGCCGACCGCCAGGATCAGACCGCCGACCAGGAACATCGTGCTGAAGCCCGAGGCGAAGGCGTCGATCGCCGAGGCCGTCAGCCCGCCGGTGGAGTCCGGGTCGGAGAGCGCCTGCCGGACGGCCTCGTCGCCGTCCGCCGCGCCGTCGATCCGGCCGGCGGCGACGCCGAACAGCACGGACATGAACACCGCGGCACCGGTGGTGCCGCCGAGCTGGCGGAACAGGCCGGAGGCGGCGTTGGCCACGCCCAGCTCGGACTTGGGTGCCGAGCTCTGGATGGCCAGGGTGATGACGGTCTGGGAGAGCCCGATGCCCAGGCCCAGCCAGGCCGAGATCAGCACGATCACCCACAGCGGGGTGCCGGCCCCGGTGGCGGACAGCGCCAGCAGCGCACCGGCCATCGACCCGAGGCCGACGATCGCCGGCTTCTTGTACCGGTTCCACTTCTTGATGATCTTCCCGCAGACCGTCTGGGAGATGATCGCCCCGGTCATCAGCGGGATGATCACCAGCCCGGCGACGGTGGCGCTGCGGCCCTGCACCAGCTGGAGGAAGAGCGGCAGCGTGGAGACCGTACCGAAGATGCCCACCCCGATGGTGAAGTTGACGGCGGTGGCCACGGTGATCCCGCTGCGCCGGAACAGCCGCAGCGGCACCATCGCCTCCAGCCCGCGGGCCCGCTCGGCCAGCACGAACAGCACCAGGCCGAGCGCCGCGACCGCGAACAGGGCCAGCGAACGCGCCGATCCCCAGCCCCAGTCGAGGCCCTCCTCGGCGACGATCAGCAGCGGCACCAGGCAGAGCGCCAGGGTCAGCGCGCCCCGGTAGTCGATCGGGTGGTCCACCCGCTGGTGCGGCAGGTTCAGCGCCTTGCGCACGCTGAGCAGCGCCACCAGGCCCAGCGGCACGTTGATCAGGAACGCCCAGCGCCAGCCGGTCACCCCGAGGATCTCGCCGGCGCCCGCGAACAGGCCGCCGACCAGGGGACCGAGCACGCTGGCCGCGACCCAGGCCATCATCAGGTAGGAGAAGTAGCGGCCGCGCTCGCGCACCGGGGCGAGGTCGGCGATGACCGCCGTGGGCAGCGACATCAGCCCGGCACCGCCGAAACCCTGGACGACCCGGGCGACGGCCAGCGTCTCCATCGAGTTCGCCAGCGCGCAGGCCGCCGAACCGACGATGAAGACCACGATCGCCGCGAGGTAGAGCGGCTTGCGGCCGTAGATGTCGGACAGCTTGCCGTAGAACGGCATCGCGATCGTGGAGCTGACCAGGTAGCCGGTGATCACCCAGGCCTGGACGGTCTGTCCGTGCAGCTGGTCGCCGATCGTGCGCAGCGCGGTGGAGACGATGGTCTGGTCGAGCGCGGCGAGCAGCACGGCCAGCAGCAGGCCGGACAGCGCCGTGATGATCTGGCGGTGCGTGAAGCCGGCGGGGCCGCCGACCTGGTCCGGGGCGGCCTCGTCGGTCTGCGAGGCGGCGTTTGCCATTCCTGTTTCTCCCAGCGGTTCCGGTCGGCCGGCCGGGTGGTCCGGCCGGCGGCGCACATCCGGCGCTACCCTCGAATTGACAAGGTCTTGTCGAGTTGAGAGTAGTGGGTCTGCGGGCGGAATGACAAGTTCTTGCCGAAATCCCGGTCGGGCTGCGGTTAGGCTGCCCTCCATGACCGACCTCTCCCCCGCGGCCGAGACCTTGAGCGACATCACCACGGAACTGTTCGCCGTCAACGGCGCCCTGCTGCGCGCGGGCGACGCGCTATCCGCCCGCTTCGGGCTCACCTCCGCGCGGTGGCAGATCCTCGGCCTGCTGCACGACGGGCCGCAGAGCGCCGCACGCCTGGCGCGCGAGCGCGGACTGCGCCGGCAGGCCGTCCAGCAGACCGTGGTCAAACTGGTCGAGGAGGGCCTGGTCAGCACCTCCCCCAATCCAGCCGACCGGCGCGCCCCACTAGTCGCCCTGACCGCCAAGGGGGCTGACGCGCTCGCCCGGATCGAGCCCGCCGAGCGGCAGTGGATGGAGCACCTCGCCGGCGAACTGGACCCGGACGACCTGAAGGCCACGCTGCGGCTGCTGCGTGGCCTCCGGGCGGTCCTGGCCGACGGGCCGCCGCCGTCGGCGACCGGCGGCGCGGGCGCCGCCGGGGTCACAGATCCAGCGTGACCTCGTACTCGGCGAGCCAGGAGTTGAGCCACAGCACCAGCTCCAGGCTGCCCCGGTCGTAGGGGCGGCTCACCGGGCCGGTCGGACGGCCGGCCGCGGCCCGCGCCCGGTCGAGGTCGAGCAGCGGCAGCACCGGGGCGTCGCCATCGCCCAGCACCCGCGCGAGTCCGGCCCGCAGCACGTCCTCGTAGCCCGGGTCCTGGGTGGCCGGGTACGGGGTCTTCACCCGCTCGACCACCGAGCGCGGCAGCAGGTCGGCCACCGCCGCGCGCAGCAGACTCTTCTCCCGGCCGTCGAAACTCTTCATCGCCCAGGGGACGTTGAATACGTACTCCACCAGCCGGTGGTCGCAGAACGGCACCCGCACCTCCAGGCCGACCGCCATGCTCATCCGGTCCTTCCGGTCGAGCAGCGTCTGCACGAACCGGGTCAGGTTGAGGTAGCCGATCTCGCGCATCCGCCGCTCGGGGGCCGACTCCCCCGGCAGGACGGGGACTTCGGCCAGCGCCTCGGCGTACCGGGCGGCCCGGTACCCGTCCAGGTCGAGCTTGTCCAGCAGGTCCGGCCGCAGCAGCGAGCGCCCGCCGAAGTAGCGCGCCGATCCGGCGGTGAGCCACGGGAAGGTCCCGGCGCGCAGCGCCAGCGGATTGCGGAACCACCGGTAGCCGCCGAACAGTTCGTCGGCGGCCTCGCCGGACAGCGCCACCGTCACCCGCTCCCGTACGGCGCGGAAGAACAGGTACAGCGAGGGCCACATGTCACCCCAGTACGCGGGCGGCAGGTCGGTGGCCCGCAGCACCGCGGCCCGCACCGCGGGATCGGTCAGCCCGGGGCTGTCCAGCAGCACCTCGACGTGCTCCGCGCCGACGTGCCGGGCGAGCTCGCGCACGTACGGTGCGTCCGCCTCCGGCCGGACGGCGTCGGAGGCGAAGCCGTCGGCCGCGCCCCGGAAGTCCACCGAGAACGAGCGCACCGGCCCGCTGCGGGCGGCCAGCGCGGTCACCGCCGAGGAGTCCAGGCCGCCGGAGAGCAGCGTGCCGAGCGGCACGTCCGAGACCAGCTGTCGGCTGACGGTGTCGGCCAGCAGCTCGCGGACGGTGCCGATGGTCGTCGGCAGGTCGTCGGTGTGCTCCCGGACCTCCAGCCGCCAGTAGGTGTGCCGGCGCACCCCGCCGCGGCCCACCCGGACCAGCTGGCCGGGACGGACCTCGGACAGCCCGGAGAAGACCGCCGCCTCCGGCGTCCGCACCATGTCCAGTACCTCGCACAGCCCCTCCGCGCCGACCCGGCGGGGCAGCGCGCGGTCGGCGAGGACCGCCTTCGGCTCCGAGCCGAACCGGACGCCGCCGCGAGTCGGCCAGTAGTAGAGCGGCTTGACGCCCATCCGGTCCCGGACCAGCAGCAGTTCCTCGGCCTGTGCGTCCCAGATGCCGAAGGCGAACATCCCGTTCAGTCGCTCCACCACGGCGGCGCCCCACTGGAGGTAGCCGCGCAGCACCACCTCGGTGTCGCAGGCGGTCCGGAACCGGTGCCCGTGCGCCGTGAGTTCGGCGCGCAGCTCGCGGAAGTTGTAGATCTCCCCGCTGAACGTGATCGCCGCGCTGCGGCCGAGGTGCCGGGCCGTCATCGGCTGCTGCCCGTGCTCCGGGTCGATCACCGCCAGCCGCCGGTGGCCGAGGCCGACCGACGGCCCGAACCACAGGCCCTCGGCGTCCGGCCCGCGGCAGGCCATGGTGTCCGTCATCGCCTGGAGCAGGTCCCGGCTGTGCTCCGGCGAGGTGTCGAAATCGACCGCCCCCACGATTCCGCACATGGTCAACGAGCCTTGGCGAGGCCGAGGTTGATCGTGTCCAGGAGCAGACGCGGGGTGGTCGCCTCGACCACGGTCTCGTCCGAGAGGGTGATGCCCCGGTCCCGCTCGATGGTGTTGACGGTGTTGAACAGGGCCAGCGAGTCGTAGCCCAGGTCGCTGAAGGGCACGTCCAGGATGTCGTCGAGGTCGAGGCTCTCGTCGGCACCGGCGGCCTCCTTGAGCACGGCGACGAGGTCGTCGAGGGTGAACTCGGTCATGGCGATTCCTCACGTTGGTCGGGTCGGGTGGGTGGCCGGGTGTACGGCGCGCGGCCGCTCGTCAGCCGGTGAGCACCAGCGCGCTGTTGAAGCCGCCGTGGCCTCGGGCGAGGACCAGCGCACTGGCCAGCCGGGCCGGTCGCGGCCGGTCCCGTACCAGGTCGAGGTCCGGGTGGGCCGGCCGGCCGATGTGGACGGACGGCGGGATCACCGCGTCCCGCAGGGCCAGCAGCGCCGCCGCCACGTCCAGCGGGGCGCCGCCCGCCAGCAGACGGCCGGTCATCGTCTTGGGCGCCGTCACCGGGACGCGGCGCGGGCCGAACACCGCGCTCAGCACCTCGGCCTCCGCCCGGTCCTGCTCGGCCACCCCGCTCGCGTCGGCGAAGACCACGTCGATGTCGGACGGGCCGAGCCCGGCGTCGGTGAGTGCCGTCTCGATCGCCCGCCGCAGCCCGGGCGGACGGCCGGAGCCCGGCCGCGGGTCGAAGGTGGCCGCGTAGCCCGCGATCCGGCCGTAGTGGCGGCGGCGCCCGCGCTCGGCCGCCCGCTCCGGGGCCTCCAGGACGAGCAGCGCGCCGCCCTCGCCCGGTACCCCGCCGGAGGCGTCGGTGTCGAACGGCAGGAACGCTCGGCGCGGATCCCGCCGCGGGCTCACCGTGCCGCTGCGGGTGAGGCAGAGCCACGACCACGGGCAGAGCGAGCCGTCCACCGCGCCGGCCAGCATCAGCGCGGTGCCCTCGCGCACGTGCCGGCGCGCCTTGGCCAGCGCGTCCAGGCCGCCCGCCTGCTCGGCCACCAGGGCCGAACCGGGCCCGCGCATGCCGTGCCGGATCGAGATCTGCCCGGTGTTGACCGGGTAGAACCACGCGAAGGACTGGTAGGCGCTGACGTAGGCCGGGCCCTTGCTCCACAGCGCCTGCAGTTCCTTCTGGCCGAACTCGAAGCCGCCCGCGGAGGCCGCGGTGACCACCCCGGCGGAGAAGTCCGGCATCGCCGCCGGGTCCGCCCCGGCGTCGGCCAGCGCCTCCTCCGCGGCCACCAGGGCCAGCCGGGTCATGTGGTCGGTCTGCGGCAGCAGCCGGCCCGGCAGGTGGTCCTCCGGCGTGAAGTTCACCTCCCCGGCCACGTGCGCCCGGTACCCGGCGGAGTCGAAGCGGGTGAGCGGCCCGAGACCGGAGCGGCCGGCCAGGGTGGCCTCCCAGTACTCGGCCACGCCCCAGCCGTTCGGCGCCACCACGCCGATTCCGGTCACCACCACGTCGGTCATGCCCTGCTCCACTCCGGTTCGGCGAGCACGATCGCGCTCTGGAACCCGCCGAAGCCGCTGGCCACGCTGAGCACCGTGGGCACCCGCTGCTCCCGCGCCGTCAACGGCACGTAGTCCAGGTCGCACTCGGGGTCGGGCACGTGCAGATTCGCCGTGGGCGGCACCACCGAGTGCTCGATCGCCAGCGCGCTGGCGGCGAACTCCAGCGCGCACACGGCGCCCAGCGAGTGCCCGATCATCGACTTGATCGAGCTGATCGGCACCCGGTAGGCGTGGTCGCCCAGGCTCTGCTTGAACGCGGCGGTCTCGTGCCGGTCGTTCTGCTTGGTCGCCGAGCCGTGCGCGTTGACGTAGCCGATGTCCTCGGGGTTCATCCGGCTCCGGTCGAGCGCGACCCGGATCGCCTCGGCCATCTCGTTCCCGTCCCCCCGCAGACCGGTCATGCTGTACGCGTTGCAGCGCCCGGCGTAGCCGGTGACCTCGGCGTAGACGTGCGCACCGCGCCGGAGCGCGTGTTGGCGCTCCTCCAGGACGAACATCGCGGCGCCCTCGCCGAGGGCGAAGCCGTTGCGGGTGAGGTCGAACGGCCGAGAGGCGCTCTCCGGCTCGTCGTTGCGCGGCGTGGTGGCCTTGATCGCGTCGAAGCAGGCCACCGTGATCGGGGAGATCGCCGCGTCGGAGGCACCGGCCAGCATCACGTCCGCCGCGTCGTCGCGGATCAGGTCGCAGGCGTGCGCGATCACGTCGATTCCGGAGGTGCAGCCGGTCGAGACCACGCCCACCGGGCCCTCGGCCTCCACCAGCCAGGCCAGTTCGGTCGCCATGGAGGACGGCACGAAGTAGTCGTAGAGGTAGGGCACGCCGTGCGCGTCGTCGACCAGCCGCTTGCGGCCCTCGTCGCTGACCACGGCGAACTCCCGGTCCAGGCTGATCGTCATCCCGCACGCCGTGCCGGCCATCACCCCGGTGCGGACCGGGTCGTTGACCCCCGGCACCCCCGAGTCGGCCAGCGCCTCGCGCGCCGCGACCACCGCGAACTGCGCGGTCCGGTCCCACTGCCGGATCTGCCGCTCCGTCAGCCCGCAGGCTTTCGGGTCGAAGTCGCATTCGGCGGCGACCCGGGACCGGAACGGCGCCGGGTCGAAGGTCGAGATGGTCCGGGTCGCGGTCCGGCCCGCCGTGAGCAGGTCCCAGAACGCCTTGGTACCCACCTCGCCCGGCGCCACCACGCCGATCCCGGTCACCACCACGCGCCGCCCTCCGTCGTCAACCGCCATCGCCACTCCCCCTGTTCGGCGCCCTGTCCGTCTCCGCCCACATGCCGACGACCTCCTGTCCCGTCCTGTCCTGTCCGTCCGTCCGGTCCGTCCGGCCCGCCCGGTCCGCCCGGCCCGCGCGCCCTGCCGCTGGCCGGGACGTGAGCCGGATCAGATCGTCCTGGCACGCGTTCGCGCAGGTTTCGAGCGCCCGTCCACCCGTCGAAGCCACCCGCCTGGTCCGCGGCCCGGCGAACACCGCGCGGGAGAGCGGCACGAACGGGCGTTGAGCGGCGCTGCCTAGCGTCTGGCCCCATGGACACCGATACCGACATCTGCGTGGTCGGCGGCGGCCCGGCCGGTCTGACCCTCGCCCTGCTGCTGGCCCGCTCCGGCATCCGGGTCACCGTGCTGGAACGCAGCCGCTCGATGGACCGGACCTACCGCGGGGAGATCCTCCAGCCCGGCGGCCAGGCCCTGCTGGACGAACTGGGCGTGCTCGGTCCGGCCCGGGAGCGCGGCGCCGTCGAGCACGACCGCTTCCTGCTGGAGGAGCACGGAAGGACCCTCATCGACGGCGACTACCGGCGCCTGCCCGGACCGTACAACTGCCTGCTGAGCCTGCCGCAACGGCACCTGCTGACCGAGCTGCTGGCCGCCTGCGAACGGTACGACGGCTTCCGTCAGCTGGCGGGCGTCAAGGCGACCGCGCTGGTCGAGGAGGGCGGCGTCGTCCGCGGGGTCGTCGCCGGCGGTTCGCCCGGAGCGCCCGCACAAGTGGTGCGGGCGAGCTGCGTGGTCGCCGCGGACGGCCGGTTCTCCAAGGTCCGCACCCTCGCCGGGATCGGCTACCGGCGCCAGGAGCTGTTCAGCCAGGACGTCCTCTGGTTCCGGCTGACCGCACCGCCCCGCCCGGGCCCCCGGCGGCCGTGCGACGTTCGGGTCTTCCGGGCCGGCGGCAACCCGGTGCTGAGCTACCGCTCGGTGCCGGACTCGCTCCAGTGCGGCTGGACCCTCCCGCACGGCGGGTTCCGCCCGCTGGCCGACCGCGGCATCGGCCACATCGTCGAGCAACTGTGCCGCGCCGCACCGGAGTACGCGGAGCGGATCCGGGCGGAGATCACCGGCTTCGCCGATCTTTCCCTGCTGGACGTCTTCTCCGGCACCGCCGACCGGTGGGTGCGCGACGGCCTGCTGCTGATCGGCGACAGCGCCCACACCCACAGCCCGATCGGCGCCCAGGGGATCAACCTGGCGATCCGGGACGCCGTCGCGGCCCACCCCGTCCTGGTCGAGGCGGTCCGGGCCGGCGATACGGGCGCCGCCCGGCTGAGCCGCTACGCACAGCTGCGCCGGCCCGAGGTGGAGCGGATCACCCGGATCCAGCGGGTCCAGAGCCGCATGATGCTCTCCACCGGCCGGTTCTCCTCGACGCTCCGCCCGCGGGCGGCGGCGCTGATGTCCAGGACCCCGCTCTACGGCGCCCTGCTGCGCCGGATCGCCTTCGGCACCGCCCCGGTCCGGCTCCGGACCGACCTGTTCGCCGGGGCCGAGCGGTGACCGGCCGCATCCCGTACCCGACCGGACCCTCCCCGTACCCGATTGGACCGGGTGCGCACGGGCACGCCCGGCGAAAGGGCCGAGCACTGTGCGACCGATGACCGGATCCACGCATCACGCCGCCGGGTTGACCGCCTCCACGGGCGAGTCGGCGACGGCGGGCGGGGTGCTTCTCGCCCTCGCCGTCATCCTCGGCACCGCCTTCGTCGGCGGACGGATCGCCCTGCGGCTGCGTCAGCCGGCCGTCATGGGCGAGATCATCGGCGGGGTCGCCCTCGGGCCCAGCCTGCTCGGGCTGCTGCCCGGCCGGCTGGACGCCGCCCTGTTTCCGGCCGAGGTCCAGTCGTACCTGCGGGTGCTGTCCCAACTGGGCCTGGTCCTCTTCATGTTCACCGTCGGCCTCCGGTTCGACCTCGGCCACCTGCGCGGGATCGGGCGCCGGGTGACGGCGGTGTCGCTCAGCTCGGTGGCCCTGCCGTTCGGGCTCGGCTTCGGGCTGGCGCTGGCCCTCTACCCCTGGTTCGACACAGCCCAGCTGGCCTCGGACGGCCGGCTCGGTCCGGCGCTGTTCCTCGGCGCGGCGATGTCCATCACCGCCTTCCCCGTCCTCGCCCGGATCATCGCCGAGCGGCGGATGGAGCACGACCCGCTCGGCCGCCTGTCGTTGGCCTGCGCCGCGTTCCAGGACTTCCTCGCCTGGTGCGCGCTGGCCGTGGTGGTGGCCGTGGTGCGGTCCCAGAGCCTCTGGTCGCTCGGGCGGCTGGCGCTCGGCTCGACGGTGGTGGTGCTGGTGCTCGCCGGCGTCGTCCGCCCGGTCCTCGTCAGGCTGCTCGCCCCGCGGCGCCGCCGCCCCCTCGACGAACCGTGGATCCATGCCGTCCTGGTCGCCGGCACCCTGCTCACCGCCTGGGTCACCAGCCGGATCGGGCTGGACGCCGTCTTCGGGGCGTTCATGTTCGGCGCGGCGGTGCCGCGGGACCGGGTCGAGGCGATCGCGCCCGAGGTCCCGGAGCGCATCGAGCAGGCGGGCCTCCTGCTGCTGCCGGCCTTCTTCGCCGTGACCGGGGTCGCCGTCGACCTCACCGGCCTCGGCCCGCGCGGTCTGGTGGTCGTGGCGGCGGTGCTGGTGACGGCCTGCGCCGGCAAGTTCCTCGGCGCCGTCGCCGCCGCCCGGCTCACCGGCTCGACCCGGCGCGAGGCCGCCGTACTCGGCATCCTGCTCAACGCCCGGGGCCTCACCGAGCTGGTCATCCTGAACGTGGGCCACCGGCTCGGGGTGATCGATACCCGGATGTTCAGTGCCATGGTGGTCATGGCACTGGTCACCACCCTGATGACCGGGCCGCTGCTGACGCGCACCGC
The DNA here is from genome assembly GCF_055569215.1 of Kitasatospora sp. NPDC029312. Taxonomy (NCBI): domain Bacteria; kingdom Bacillati; phylum Actinomycetota; class Actinomycetes; order Kitasatosporales; family Streptomycetaceae; genus Kitasatospora; species Kitasatospora sp. NPDC029312. The sequence continues at coordinate 92,293 of NZ_JBVHXY010000006.1, forward strand.
GGCCCGTACCACGGTGGACCCTGAGGCATCGGCCGTCCTCCCGGCCCCGTCGGCGGAACCCACGGGGGCCTCCCGTAGGCCGTCCTGACGCCCGCCCCGGGCCTCACCCCCGGTCCCGGGGTGGCTGCTCCCAATCGGCGACCCCGCGGAGCTGCCGCCGTAGCCCCCGCTCGACCGGGCTGAGCGGCACGTCAGGGCGCAGGCGCTCCGGATGCCCGGCCGCCGGTCCGTCGCCCACCGCCGCTTCCCCCCTCCTACCGTTACCGTCCTCGGCCGGATACCCCACCGGCTCCGCCACCGGCGCCGCATAACCCGCCGCCTGGCCCAGCACCGACAGTCCCCACAGCAGCCGGCCCAGCAGGCGGCGGCACCATCCGCTCGCATCACGCATCCCCCGAGCATGGCGCCCACTCCTGAAGCGCCGTTCAAGCCGCCCGCCGGCACCCGTGGGGGTGGTACCCACCGGCCGTGGCCCGTCCACAGGCCTTTGGACCCCGGCCGTTGAGCCGGTGTCAGAGGCATCGGCTAGGGTCGGCCGCATGATCGACTCCACGATGCACGTCCGGATCGCCCGCCCCTCGCACGACCTCGCGGCGGCCGAGAGGTTCTACGTCGGCGGCCTCGGCCTCGAGGTGCTGTGGCGCACCACCGAGCGGGTGTCCGGCGAGCACGATCTGCTGATGGTCGGCCTGCCCGGCGGCTCCTGGCACTTCGAGCTGACCCACGACCCGGAGCGTCCGCTGGAGCCCACCCCCACGGTGGACGACCTGTTCGTCGTCTACCTCGGTGCGCCGGTGGACGACGCCCTGGTCGCCCGGCTGGAAGCGGCCGGCGGCACCCGGGTCAAGCCCCACAACCCGTACTGGGACGAGTACGGCGTGACGATATCCGACCCGGACGGCTACCGCCTGGTGCTCTGCTCCCGCGCCTGGGGTCAGTGACGGCCGGCACCGGCGGGCCCCAGCAGTGCCCGGGCCCACCGGCGTCCCGGCGCTCAGGCCCGCTGGTCGGCCCGCCGGTCTGCCCACCGCAGTAGCAGGGCCGCCACCAGTCCGCCGACCAGCACCGTGCCGGCGCCCGCCAGTTGGGCGCTTTCACCCGCCTGCGCGAAAGCGGCGACGGCGGCGTCCCGGTCCGCCGCGGTCCGGGCTGTGGCTAGCGCCTCCGGCAGCGAGCCCGCGCCGGCCAGGGCGGCCGGCAGCAGTGCGGCGAGGCGGGCGTTCAGTACGGCTCCCAGGACGGCGACGCCGAGGCTGGAGCCGAGCTCGGCCATCGCACCGTCGATCCCGGCGCCCACCCCGGCCTTCTGCTGCGGGATGGAGCTGAGGACCGCCTCCACGATGGCCGGGTTGGCCAGCGCGCAGCCCGCGCCCATCAGCAGCAGGCCGGCCGGCAGGGCGTACTCGCCGTCGGTGCGGACGGCGACCGCGCCGAAGCCCGCGGCGAGGGTGGCCATGCCGAGGGCGATGGAGAGCGGGCGGCCGAGCCTGGTCAGCAGCCGGGCGGCCAGGCCGGTGACGTTGAGCAGCACGACGGTGAGGGCGAACGGCGCCATCCGCAGCCCGGCCTCCAGCGGGCTGTAGCCGCGGACGAACTGCAGCTGCTGGGTGAGCAGGAAGAGCCCTCCGGCGCTGCCGAAGGTGATCAGCAGGACGCCGGTGACGGCGCCGACGAACCTCCGGTCGCGGAAGAACGACGGGTCCAGCATCGGGTGCCGGACGCACTGCTCCCAGCGGGCGAATCCCGCCAGGAGGGCCAGGGACAGTGCTGCGGGCAGCAGGACCCGGGCGGAGGCCCAGCCGTGGGTGGGGCCCGCGGTGATCGCGTGGACGGCGGCGGCCATGCCGGCGGTGGAGAGCAGTGCGCCGGGCAGGTCGGGCCGGCCCCGGCCGGGCGTCCGGGTCTCGGGCACCAGGATGCGGACGGCGACCAGTCCGGCCAGCACCACCGGCAGGTTGACCAGGAAGAGCGCGCCCCACCAGAAGTGGGCCAGCAGCAGGCCGCCGATCGGCGGCCCGGCGGCGAAGCCGAGCGCGCTGACGGCGGCCCAGATGGCGATCGCCCTGGTCCGTTCATCCGCGTCGAAGACCTGCATCACCACGGCCAGCGTGGTGGTGAGCAGCAGTGCGCCGCCCACGCCCATACCGGCCCGGGCGGCGATCAGCTGGGCGGTGGACTGGGCCAGTCCGGCCGCCAGCGAGCCGGCGCCGAAGACCGCGAGCCCGGCGAGCAGCAGCCGGCGACGCCCGTACCTGTCGGCGGCGGCGCCGGCCGCCAGCAGCAGTCCGGCCTGGACGAGCGAGTAGGAGGTGACCACCCACTGGATGTCGGCGGTGTCCGCGTCCAGGGCTCGGCTGAGCGAGGGGATCGCCACGTTCAGCACGGTGTTGTCGAGCACCACGGCGAGCTGGGCCAGGCAGACCACGGCGAGGACCAGCCATCGGGCGCGCAGCGGGCCGTGCTCGTTCCCGACCCGCTGCGGTTCGGCGGTGTCGACCGTCACGAGCTGGTCGGCGCGTACGGCGCGTGCGACGTGTACGGCCCGCACGGCGCGTACGCCGCGATCGGGTTGGTCAGGTCGCCGACCAGTTGCAGGGCCGCGGCGGGGTCGGCCAGGTCGACCATCTGCCGGTTGTCGCGCAGTTGCAGCCGGTTCAGGCAGGAGAGCGGGAACCGCTCGGCGAACGGGTCGAACCGCTCGAACTTCTCGGCCAGGTGTGGAACCCGGGCCCGGTAGTCGGCGACGCATTCGGCGACGGTCCGCCAGAAGTCCTCCTCGGCCACCGCGCCCGCCTCGTCCAGGGTGGCGGCCAGGTAGCGGAAGAAGCAGTCGAAGACGTCCGTGAAGATCGACAGCAGCTTCATGTGGTCGGGGATGTCGGCCCTGACCCGCTGGACCTCCGGTGACAGGGGCGCGTGCGGGTCCATCACCACGATCTCCTCGGCGATGTCCTTGAAGATCGCCCGCTGGACGTTCCCGGCCGCGTCCAGCACCAGGATGACGTTCTCACCGTGGGGCATGAAGGCCAGGTCGTAGGCGTAGAAGCTGTGCAGCAGCGGGGTGAGGTAGGCGTCCAGGTAGCGGCGCAGCCAGTGCGTGGGGTCCGAGCCGGACTGCTCGATCAGTGCCGCTGCCAGTGAGTGGCCCGCCCGGTCGGTGTGCAGCAGCGAGGCCATGGTGGCCAGCCGCTCGCCGGGGGCGAGCGAGGGCACGGGGCTTTCCCGCCAGAGCGCGGCCAGCATCTTCCGGTACGGGGAGTGGCGTTCGGTGGCGGCCTCGTACTGGCGGTGGTGGTAGCCGATCGCCGCGTGCTCGCGGATGATCGTCAGGCCGGTGCCGCGCAGCACCTCGTCCGCGGCGATGAGCCGGGCCAGCCAGTCGTTGATGGCCGGGGTGGCCGCCATGTAGGAGGCGGAGAGGCCGCGCATGAAGCCCATGTTGAGGACGGAGATCGCCGTCTTGACGTAGTGCTTGGACGGGTCGCTGAGGTTGAAGAACGTCCGGATGGACTGCTGGGCGAGATGGGCGTCGTCGCCCTCGCCGAGGAGGACCAGGCGCTGCTGGGCGAGTTCCCCGGCGAAGGTGACCGCGAGCTTGTTGGTCCACTGCCAGGGGTGCACCGGGAGGAGGTGGTAGTCGGCCGGGTCCAGGCCGAGCCCGGTCAGCACCGCGGCGAACCGTTCCTGCTCGGCCCGGCTCAGTTCCTGGTCGATCAGCCCCTCGTAGTCGATGTCGGCGCAGGAGGTGAACGTCGAGTGGGCGCGCTGGGCGGCCAGCCACACCAGGTGCACCGGGTGCGCCGCTTCGGGGGCGTAGCGGTGGAACTCCTCGCCGTCGAAGCCGATCCGGCCGTTGTTGGCGACGAAGCCGGGGTGGCCCTCGGTCATGCCGGTCTCGATGGCCTGGAAGTCGGCCTTGGCCAGTTCGGCCGAGGTGACCTCGGGCCTGTCGAGCTTGTAGGCGCTGCCGGCCAGGGTGGAGCTGATCTCCTCCAGGTAGACCGGCAGGACCTGCTCGGACAGGCCCAGGCTCTCCCGCAGCTCGATGCAGAAGTCGACCGCGTCCAGCGGCAGTTGCTCGCCGCCCGCGTGGCGGGTGATCGAGTCGGCGTCGATCTGCCAGTGGTCGAGCGAGAGCAGCCGGGCGGTGAACCGGTACTCGACCAGGCCGTCGTCGCTGCGCACCGCGTAACGGCCGTCGGCGAGCCGCTCGGGGGTCAGCAGCCGCTCGTGGGCGAACTCGGCCAGCGCCTTGCGGACCAGCAGCCGGTTGGCGGTGGCCCAGGTGTCCGGGCGCAGGTGGGAGACGAATCCGTCGGCCGCGGGGTTCACGCGCTCTCTCCTCGGGTGGCGTCGGCGAACTGCCCGCGGGTGCAGAAGCTGAGCAGCGCCTCCTTCTCGGGCTTGCTGATCGGCCCCGCCGGTACGAAGCCGACGGCCGCGTTCAGCGCGTGCACCGCGGTGTTGCGCAGATCGGGTTCGACGACGACCCGGCGGGCGGCCGGGTCGTCGAGCACGAACGCCATCACGGCGGTGATCACGGCCCGGGTGAAGCCGTGCACCGGGGTGTCGGTGGGCGCGCAGAGGAAGTGCAGGCCGACGTCGCCGGGCAGCGGGTCGTACAGGCCGACCAGTTCCACCCGGGCCGGGTCGTAGCGCTCGACCAGGAACGCCGGGCGGCGCTCCCAGAGGCCGATGAAGGCGTCGTGGTGCGGGTTCTCGGCGATCCTGCGGTACTCGTCGACCACCTCGGACACCGAGAGGCCCTGCATCATCCAGAACGGCGCCTTGGGGTGGGTGACCCAGCCGTGCACCAGTTCGGCGTCGGCCTCCAGGTCGAGCGGGCGGACGGCGAACTCGCCGAGCCGCGGGTCGGTGTGGGAGAACAGGGTGCTCATGCGGTACTCACTCATGCGACGAGGCCCTCGGGGGCACCGAAGTCCTGAAAGGCGATGGCCTTCTCGATCGGGTAGACCTCGCGGCCGGTCAGCTCGCGGACGATCCACGAGTTGCGGTACGGGCCCATGCCGAGGTCGGGGGAGGTGATGCTGTGGGTGTGGGTGCCGCCGTTCTGCAGGAAGATCCCGCGCCCAGTGGTGTCGATGCTGTAGTTGCGGGCCACGTCGAACCGGCCCCGCCCGTCCCAGCGGATCCGGTCACGGACCGGGGCCAGGAAGTCCGGGGTGCGGTACGCGTAACCCGTGGCGAGCACCAGGCCCTCGGTAGTGAGGGTGAAGTCCCGCTGCTGCTCGGCGTGGTGGAGGTCGAGCGTGTACCGTCCGGCGCTCTGGTCCCAAGCGGCGCCCTGCAGCGTGGTGTTGGTGAACATCCGGGTGGGCACCGGGCCCCGGACGCTCTTCTGGTACAGCAGGTCGTAGATGCCGTTGATCAGGTCGGCGTCGATGCCCTTGAAGAGGCTCTTCTGCTCGGCCTCCAGGCGGTAGCGGGTCTCCTCGGGCAGCGCGTGGAAGTAGTCCACGTACTCCGGTGAGGTCATCTCCAGCGTGAGCTTGGTGTACTCCAGCGGGAAGAACCGGGGCGAGCGGGTGACCCAGTTCAGCCGGTAGCCGTGCACCCCGATGTCGGCCAGCAGGTCGTAGTAGATCTCGGCGGCGCTCTGGCCGCTGCCGACGACCGTGATGCTCTCCTTGGCCTGGAGCGCGGCCTTGCCGGCCAGGTAGGCGGAGTTGTGCACCAGGTCGCCGCCCAGCTCCCGGCACGGCTCGGGCAGGTGCGGCGGGGTGCCGGTGCCGAGCACCAGGTGCCGGGCCCGGTGGCGGACCGTCTCGCCGTCGGCGATGGCGGTGACCGTGTACAGGCCGTCCGCCTCGTCGTACTCGACCAGAGTGACCTGCTGGCCGAAGCGGATGGTGCGCAGCTTGCCGGCGGCCCAGCGGCAGTACTCGTTGTACTCGCTGCGCACCGGGTAGAACGACTCGCGGACGTAGAACGGGTACAGCCTGCCCTTCTCCTTCAGGTAGTTGAGGAAGGAGTACGGCGAGGTCGGGTCGGCGAGGGTGACCAGGTCGGCCATGAACGGCGTCTGCAGGGTGGCGAACTCCAGCAGCATGCCGGGGTGCCAGTCGAAGTCCGGCTTGCTCTCCAGGAACAGGCCGTCGAGGTCCTCGATCGGAGCGGTCAGGCAGGCGAGACCGAGGTTGTACGGGCCGAGCCCGATCGCGATGAAGTCGTGGGCGGACATGCGCGTCTCCCGTGGCAGGGGTGGAACGAAGGTGGAGGTGGCCTGGGCGGGGTGGTCTCAGGCGGCGGCGGTCAGCTCACGCAGGCGGTGCTGCGCGTGACGGGCCAGCAGGTCGAGCACGTGCGCGATGTCGGCGAGCGTGGTCTCGGGGTTGAGGAGGGTGAACTTGAGGTAGTGGTGGCCGTTGACCTTGGTGCCGGCGACCACGGCCTCACCGGAGGCCGCGAGCGCCTCGCGGGCGTACAGGTTGGCCTGGTCGGCCAGGTAGGCCTGGTCGGCCGGGTCGGGGTCGGGGCCGTCGGCCGGCAGGTAGCGGAAGACCACGGTGGACAGCTGCGAGCGGGTGACCACCTCGAACCGCGGGTCGGCGGTGAGCAGGTCGTGGGCGGCCGCCGCGCGGTCCACCACCTCGTCGAAGAGTTCGCCGATGGCGTCCGCGCCCGCGATGCGCAGGGTCAGCCAGAGCTTGAGGGCGTCGAACCGGCGGGTGGTCTGGAGCGACTTGTCCACCTGGTTGGGGATCCGCTGCTCGACCATCCGGGCCGGGTTGAGGTAGTCCGCGTGGTACGTGGCGTGCCGCAGCAGCACGCTGTCCCGGACGATCAGCGCGCTCGAACTGACGGGCTGGAAGAAGGACTTGTGGTAGTCGACGGTCACCGAGCGGGCCCGCTCGATGCCGTCGAGCAGCCGTCGGCGGGTCGGCGACACCAGCAGGCCGCAGCCGTAGGCGGCGTCCACGTGGAGCCAGACACCGGCCCGTTCGCAGAGGTCGGCCACGGCCGGCAGCGGGTCGATGGTGCCGAAGTCGGTGGTGCCGGCGGTGGCGACCACGGCCATCACCAGCAGGCCTTCGCGGCGGCAGCGCTCCAGCTCGCGGGCGAGGGCGGCGGGCTCCATCCGCCGGCTGCGGTCGGTCGCCACGGTGATCACCGCGTCCATGCCGAGGCCGAGCAGCTCGGCGGACTTCTGCACGCTGAAGTGGCCGGCCTCGGAGGCGAGGATGCGCAGCTTCGGCAGCAGTTCGTGGCGGGCGGCAGGCACGTCGGCGGCGGGCGCGGCGGTGGCGGGCGCGGCGGTGGCGCAGGCCTCCTCGCGGGCCAGCAGCAGGGCCTGGAGGTTGGACTGGCTTCCGCCGCTGGTGAAGACGCCGTCGGCGTCCACCCCGAAGCCGATCCGGCCGGCCGTCCAGTCGATCAGACGGCGCTCGATCAAGGTGCCGCCCGCGCTCTGGTCCCAGGTGTCGAGCGAGGAGTTGACGGCGCTGAGCACCGCCTCGCCGAGCAGCGCCGGGATGACCACGGGGCAGTTGAGGTGGGCCAGGTAGCGCGGGTGGTGGAAGTAGACGGCGTCCCGCAAGTACACGTCCTCCAGTTCGTCCAGCGCGGCGGCGGGGTCCTCCAGCGGGCGGTCGAGGTCGATGCCGGCTATCTCGGGGGCCAGCCGCTGCGGGGTCGTTCCGCTGAAGGGGCGGTCGGCCCGGGCGATCCGGTCGGCCACCCGCTCCACGCCGGCGGCCAGCGAGCTGCGGTAGTCGGCCAGGTTCCGGTCGTTGAACAGGTGCCTTCTGGCGCCTTCCACCGTCGTCGTGGTGCCGGCCGACGGGGCATCAACGATGGGTCGATGGAAGGTCATGGTCAGTCCTCAGCGGTCGCGGGGAGATGGGGGAGGCACAGGGAAAGCTGGAAAGTAAGGTTAGCCTAACCTAAGTTTTGGGCAGAACGAAGGCCCGCCCCCAGGCTTGGGGACGGGCCTCATCCGATGGTCGGGCTCCCTCCGCGTCAGCGGTCGTCCGAGCCCTCGGAGCCGCTGGAGCTGCTGGAGCCTTCCGAGCCCTCGGAGCGCAACTGTTCCTCGGAGGTACCACGGCGCCAGTAGCCGGAGAACTCGACCCTTCTGCGGTCGAATCGGCGCTCCCTGACGAGATGCCGACGCAGTGCCTTGACCACGCCGGACTCGCCCGCGATCCAGGCGTAGGGCACCCCCTGGGGCAATTCGGCGGCGCGCACCGCCTCGGTCAGCGCGCCGTCGCCCGCCGAACCGCCCGGGCCGCAGACCAGCCAGGTGATCTCCACCTCGCCCGCGCTCGCCAGGTCCTGGATGTCCTGCGCGTGCGGGACCTCGATCCAGGCCCTCGCCCTGGTTCCGGCCGGCAGCCAGTCCAGGATGCCGCCCAGGGCGGGCAGCGCGGTCTCGTCCGCCGCCAGCAGCACCCAGTCGGTACCGGGTGGCGGCCGGAAGCCCACGCTGCGGTTGTCCGCCACCGCCGGGCCGAGCAGCACCACCCGGTCGCCCGGCGATGCCTGCGCGGCCCACCGGGAGGCCGGCCCGGCGGGCCCGGCCGGATCCTCCGGCCCGGTCCCGTGCAGTGCGAAGTCCACGTCCACCTCGACGGGTCCGGTGCGCTGGGCACGGATGGTGTAGGAGCGCAGCACCGCCCGTCGCTCGGGCGGCACGGCCCGCCACCGCCGGTACCAGCCGTCGCCGGTCCGGTCCGGCAGCAGCGGGGCCGGCTGCCCCGGCTGCGGGAGGAAGAGCGAGAAGCTCTGGTCCCGCCCACCGGAGGCGAAGCCGGCCAACTGCTCGCCGCCGAAGGTGATTCGGGTCAGCGTGGGGCCGAGCCGGCGGGTCCGCACGACCCGGGCGTCGAAGAACCGGAACTGCCCGGCCACGATCCCCGGGTCGTCCGCGGCCACGACGGCGCCCTCCGCCGCAGCGCCGGCGGCGGGACCGGTGACGGCATCGGCGGGACCGATGACAGGACCGGTGACGGGACCGAGGGCGGATTCGGTGGCGGAACCGGCGGTGGATTCGGTGGCCATCAGGCGATCAGCTGACCTTCTTGGCGGACTGGATGGCCTTGGCCAGCCGCTCCAGCAGCGGGGCGGCCCCGGCGTAGGAGAAGCGCGGCACCGAGCTCCACGGCGTGATCTGGCCGGCCTTCACGGCGGCCAGCTGGGCCCAGGCCGGCTTGCCGGCCAGGTCCTTGGGCTGGAGGGCGCTGCTGCGGTCGTCGAGCAGGAGCAGGTCGGCCTGGTACTTGCCGGCGGTCTCCCAGCTCAGGCTCTCGAAGTAGCCGCTCGCGTCCGGCTTGTCCGGGACGATGATGTCCACGCCGAGCTGGGCGAAGTACATCAGATCGGCGCTGATCCCCGGGTTGGAGACGTAGAACAGGTCGGCGCTGCCGGAGCAGGCCAGCACGTTGACGCCGCCGGCCGCCTTGGCGGCCTGCCGCACGCTCTCGGCGGCCGCTTCGAAGCGGGCCTTGGCGTCGGTGACCTTCTTGGCCGTCAGGTCGGCGCCCAGCGATTCGGCGAGCTTGGCGTAGTGCTCGATCGGCTGGGTCATCGGCACCCGGGCCACGGTGATCGCCGCGACGGTCGGGTTGACCTGGAAGATCTTGTCCTTGCTCTCGTCCGGTACGTACCAGAAGGCCCCCGGGTCGTACATGTGGGTCACCAGCAGGTCCGGCTGGAGGGCCGCGTACTTCTCGATGTTGAACTCGCCCCAGACGTTGCCCAGGATCTCGACCTTGTCGACGTTCAGGTCGCCGGCCTGCGGGTCCGCCGTGCCGTCCGCGGACTTGGTCTCGCCGAAGACGCCGACGATCTGCCCGTCCAGGCCGAAGTCGACCAGGGCGGCCGCGGTGCCGGTGAACGCGACGATCCGCCGGGGGGTCTTCGCGGCGGTGAGCGCCTTCGGCTGGTCGTCGGTGAAGGACCAGGGGCCGTTCCGGGAGCCGCCACCGGGCACGGTGTCCGGGGCGCCGGTTTTCGAACCACCGCTTCCGCAGGCGGTCAGCAGGGCACCGACGGCGGTGGCACCACCGGCGGCGAGCAGGCCGCGACGGGACAGCTGACTGGCGGTTCTGAAGTGCATGTCGGTCTCTCCCACGATGACAAGGGGGCCGGTGAGGGCTGGTGACGGGGCCGTGGAGCCGGCGGACGGCGGCACCGGGCCGGAGTGCAACATAGGTTAACCTAACCTAAGTTCCTGTCCCGGAGAGGCCCACCGGTCCGCTCCCGGATTCCACCGCCGAGCCCGGAGCCCAGCCGTGCCCGTCCCAACGTCACCGCAGATCAAGGGAGATGTCCCCGGCGCCGGGCCAGGTCCCGACGCCGCCCCGATCGCCGACCCCCGGCATGCCCCGGACTCCGGCCGCCGACCGGCAGCCCGCACCGCCCTGCGCACCGGCGGCCTCCTGGCCGCCCTCCTGGTCCTGCTCGCCGTCCTCGCGCTGAGCATCGGCGTCGGCGCCAAGGCGCTGGCGCCCGGACAGGTCTGGCACGGGCTGCTCGACCCCACCTCACCCGACTACGCCGTCGTCCACCGGATGCGCCTGCCGCGCACCCTGCTGGGCCTGCTGGTCGGCACCGCCCTCGGCCTGGCCGGCGGCGTGATGCAGGCGGTGACGCGCAACCCGCTCGCCGACCCCGGACTGCTCGGCATCAACGCCGGCGCGTCCGCCGCCGCCGTCACCGCCGGCTCCCTGCTGGGAGTGGCCACCTTCGACGGCTACGTCTGGTTCGCCCTCGCCGGCACCGCCGTCGTCTCCGTCCTGGTCTACGCGGTCGGCGGCGGCCGCGGCGCCACCCCCGCCCGGCTCGCGCTGGCCGGCGCCGCGCTCAACGCCACGCTCTACTCCTATGTCAGCGCCGTCATGCTGCTGGACACCAAGTCACTGGAACGCATGCGGTTCTGGACGGTCGGCTCGCTCGCCGACGCCCGGCCCGAGACGGTCGCCAAGGTGCTGCCCTTCATCGGCGTCGGCCTCGTGCTCGCCCTGTTGCTGGCCCGACCGCTGAACGCCCTCGCGCTCGGCGACGACACGGCCCGGGCCCTCGGCAGCCGGCCCGCACTCGTGCGCGCCGCCGCCATCCTGGCGGTCACCCTGCTCTGCGGCGCGGCCACCGCGGCCTGCGGCCCGATCGTCTTCGTCGGGCTGATGGTCCCGCACCTGGTGCGCGCGCTGACCGGACCGGACCTGCGCTGGCTCCTCCCCTACTGCGCGGTGCTCGCCCCTGTCCTGCTGCTCGGCGCCGACGTGCTCGGCAGGGTCCTGGCCCGCCCCGGTGAGCTCCTGGTCGGCGTGGTCACGGCCGTACTCGGCGGACCGTTCTTCCTCTACTTCGCACGCCGCGGAAAGGTGGCCCGGGCATGAGCACGATCCGCTTCGGCAGCGGCGGCTGGTCGCTGACCTACCGTCCGCGCGCGCTGGCCGCCGGCGCGGGTTGCGCGCTGCTGGCCCTGCTGGTCGCGGTCCTCGCGCTCGGCAGCGGCGACTACCCCCTCAGCCCGGCCGAGGTGCTGCGCGCGCTGACCGGCGGCGGCACCCCCGCCCAGGACTTCATCGTCAACCAGCTGCGGCTGCCCCGGGTGGTCACCGCCCTGCTGGTCGGCAGCGCGCTGGCCCTGGCCGGCGCGCTCTTCCAGTCGCTGGTGCGCAATCCGCTGGGCAGCCCCGACGTCCTCGGCTTCACCCAGGGCGCGGCGGCCGGCGCGCTCCTGGTGGTGGTGGCCGGCGGCAGCAGCGTGGCACTGGCCGGAGGAGCGCTCGCCGGCGGCCTGGTCACCGGCGCGGCGGTCTGCGCCCTCTCCTGGCGGCACGGCCTGCACAGCGGCCGGCTGGTGCTGGTCGGGATCGGCGTCACCGCGATCCTCACCGGCGTCAACGGCTACCTCCTGACCCGGGCCCAGCTGATGGACGCCGCCCGCGCCGTCCTGTGGCTGACGGGCAGTCTGGACGGGCGGGGCTGGCGGGAAGCCGCGCCGCTGGCGGTCGCCCTGGCCGTGCTCGCACCACTGGTGCTGCTTGGCTGCGGCCGGGCCCTGCGGACCCTGGAACTCGGCGACGACACCGCCGCCGCACTGGGCGTACGGGTCGAGCCGCTGCGCCTCGGCCTGCTGGCCGCGGCCGTCCTGCTGACCTCGCTGGCGTCCGCCGCCGCCGGACCGGTCTCCTTCGTGGCGCTGACCGCGCCGCAGCTGGCCAAGCGGCTGACCCGCGCCCCCGGCCCGAACCTGCTGCCCTCGATGTTCACCGGCGCCGCCCTGCTGGTCACCGCCGACTGGGCGGGGCAGCGGCTGATCGCCGGCCACCAGCTGCCCGTCGGCGTGGTGACCGGCGTCCTCGGCGGCGGCTACCTGGTCTGGCTGCTGGCCGCCGAGCGCCGGGCGGGCCGGATATGAGCGCACACCCCACGAAGCGGCTGAACGGAGAGACAGGCATGACTCAGGACGGACCGCGGCTGGCCGGCCGCGAGCTCACCCTCGCCTACGAGAAGCGGACCATCGCCGAGCGACTGACCGTGGCGATCCCGGACAACTCCTTCACGGTGATCGTCGGCCCCAACGCCTGCGGCAAGTCCACCCTGCTGCGCGCCCTCTCCCGCACCCTGAAGCCGACCGCGGGCCGGGTGCTGCTGGACGGCCGGGACATCGCCGGCCTGCCAGGCCGCCGGGTGGCCCGCACCCTGGGCCTGCTGCCGCAGTCCTCGATCGCCCCCGAGGGCATCACCGTCAGCGAGCTGGTGGCCCGCGGCCGCTACCCCCACCAGGGACTGCTGCGCCAGTGGTCGGAGCAGGACGAGCGGGTGGTACGGGATTCCATGGTGGCCACCGGCGTCGGCGAACTCGCCGATCGGATGGTCGACGAACTCTCCGGCGGCCAGCGCCAGCGGGTGTGGATCGCGATGGCCCTCGCCCAGGAGACACCACTCCTGCTGCTGGACGAACCCACCACCTACCTGGACATCGCCCACCAGGTCGAGGTCCTCGACCTGTGCGCCCGGCTGCACCAGGAGGAGGGCCGCACCCTCGTCGCCGTCCTGCACGACCTCAACCAGGCGGCCCGCTACGCCACCCACCTGATCGCGATGCGCGACGGCGAGGTGGTCGCCGCCGGCGCCCCGGGCGAGATCGTCACCGCCGAACTGGTTCGGGAGGTCTTCCGGCTGCCCTGCCGCGTCATCGAGGACCCGGAGACCGGAACCCCGCTCGTGGTCCCCGCCGCACCGCGCCGCCCGGGCCCCGACCGGGCGGCCCGCACCGCCCCGCCCGTCCCTCCCGTCGCCGCCGCCGCCGAGGTGAACTGACCATGGCCGTCGAGGTCTTCCGCGACGACTGGGGCATCCCGCACCTGCGGGCCGGCGACCCGCTCGAGCTCGCCCACGCCCAGGGACGCAACGCCGCCACCGACCGGGCTTGGCAACTGGAGGTCGAACGCCACCGCGCCCAGGGCACCTCGGCCGCCTTCCTCGGCACCGACAGCCTGGACTGGGACCGCTTCGCCCGGCAGGTCCGCCTCGCCGACACCGCACGGCGCTGCTTCGCCCGGCTCGACAGCGACACCGCGGCCTGGGTCCGCCGCTACGTCGCCGGGGTCAACGACGGCCTGGCCCACGGCGCCGCACTGGCACCGGAGTTCGCCACCACCGGACTGACCCCCGGCCGGTGGGAGGACTGGACTCCGCTCACCCTGTGGCTCTCCCACCACATCCTCTTCGCCGGCTTCCCGAGCAAGCTGTGGCGCGAACGGGCCGCCGACCTGCTCGGCGACCGCGCCGGCCTCCTCTTCTCCACCGACGGCCACACCTCCTCCGGCAGCAACGGCTGGCTGCTGGCCCCCGAGCGCACCGCGACCGGCGCCGCGCTGATCGCGGGCGACCCGCACCGCTTCATCGAGGCCCCGGGGATCTACCAGCAGATCCACCTCGCCTGCCCCGAGTTCGACGTGGTCGGCCTCGCTGTCCCCGGCGTCCCCGGCATCGGACACTTCGGGCACACCGGCGGCGTGGCCTGGGCGATCACCAACGCCATGGCGGACTACCAGGACCTCTACCGCGAGCGCCTGCGCCGCACCCGCGACGGCGTCGAGGCGCTCGGCCCGGACGGCTGGCGCCCGGCCGCCGCGCACACCGAGACCATCGAGGTGGCGGGCGGCCCGCCGGTCACCGTCGAGATCGTGGAGACCGACCGCGGCCCGGTGGTGATCGGCGGCCCGGACAGCCCGTACAGCCTGGACGGCCCCGACGGCCCCGACGAGGCGCTGAGCCTGCGCTACCCGCCCCGGGTACGCGAGGAGCTGGGCTTCGAGGCGCTGCCCGCACTGCTGCGCGCCCGGACCGTGGCCGACGTGGACCGGGCCTTCGACCACTGGGCCGAACCGGTCAACGTGGTGCAGGCCGCCGACACCGAGGGCGGCCTGCTGCACCGGGTGGCGGGCGCCGTCCCGCTGCGCCACCCGCGGAACCGGATCGGACCCGTCCCCGCCTGGGAGTCCGAGCACGACTGGCGGGGCTGGCACGACCCGCTGCCCCGGGCCGAGGTGGTCGGCTACGCCGTGATGGCCAACCAGCGCGCGCTGGCCGAGCCGCTGGGCATCGAGTTCTCCGCCCCGCACCGGGCCGACCGGATCGCCGAGCTGCTGGCCGGCTCCACCGCGTGGACCGGCTCGCAGCAGACCACCGTCCACCTGGACACCCACCTGGCTTCCGCCGCACCACTGCTCGACCTGCTGGCCCGCCTGACCGACCTCAGCCCCGCCGCCGACCGGCTGCGCGCCGAACTGCTCGCCTGGGACCGGCGGATGGCGGCCGACTCGGTACCGGCCGCCCGCTTCGCCGCGCTGCGCTCGGCCCTGGTCCGCGGCTACGCCGCCGCGCCCGAAGTGGCCGCCCTCGCCGAGCCCTCCGGACGGCCCGCGATCTTCGCCCCCTGGCTCTCGCTCACCGCACGGATCGGCTACTCCCTCGAGCACCTGCTCACCACCGACCTCCTGCCCGAGACCGACCCCACGGCGCTGCTCACCGCCGCGGTCGAGGAACTCGCCGCGGGCGAACCGTCCGCGCAGACCTGGGGCGAGCGACACCGCCTGGCCCCCTGGCAGGCACTGCCCGCCGAGGAGCCCGAGCCGTGGCCCGCACTCGCGGGCGACCACGACTGCGTGCTGTCCACCTCCAGCGTCCCCGGCATCTCCGACCTCAGCAGCCGCGCCTCGGCCGCCCGCTTCGTCTGGGACCTGGCCCGGCGCGAGGACAGCGGCTGGGTCGTCCCGCTCGGCGCCGACGGCCGTCCAGGGCGCCACCGGCGCGACCAACTGCCGCTCTGGCTGAGCGGCGAACTGGCCCCCGTCACCACCGACTGGGCCAAGCTCACGAAGGAGAGCCATGAGGACTGACCAGCCCGCCACCGCCGGCCACGAACGGACGGTCCCCGGCTTCGGCACCGTACGGATCCGCCCGCTGGACCCGGCCGGCGACGCCGAGGTGGTGCACGGCTGGGTGACCGAGGACCGCGCCCGGTTCTGGGGCATGGTCGGCCACACTCGCCGCCAGGTCGAGGACGTCTACGCCTTCGTCGACTCCCTGACCACCCACCACGCCTACCTGGTCCTGCACGACGACCGGCCGGCCGCACTCCTCCAGACCTACCAGCCCCAGCACGACCCACTCGGCGACCACTACCCGGTCCAGGAAGGCGACCTCGGCATCCACCTCCTGATCGGCCCCGCCCAGGGCGCCCCCCGCCCCGGCTACACCCAAACCCTGGTCGGCGTCTTCCTCGACTTCCTCCTGGCCGACCCCTCGGTCCGCCGCATCATCGCCGAACCGGACACCCAC
Source organism: Kitasatospora sp. NPDC029312 (assembly GCF_055569215.1). NCBI lineage: Bacteria > Bacillati > Actinomycetota > Actinomycetes > Kitasatosporales > Streptomycetaceae > Kitasatospora > Kitasatospora sp. NPDC029312. Next base: position 108,112 of record NZ_JBVHXY010000006.1, read on the forward strand.
AACCACAAGTCGATCGCCCGCCTCCTCCGCAGCGGCTTCCACCTCGGCCCGGAAGTCGCCCTCCCCCAGAAGCGCGCCCGCATCCTCACGCTCCCCCGCCCCACCACCCCGTGACCAGCACCCCCGCCCCCTCGGCCAACGCCACCGCAACCCCACGCCACACGGCGCGCGGCCTTGTTCCGGTAACAGGACTGTCAGCCTCGCGCCAGCGCGATCGGCGAGCAGGCGCAGCAGCCGGTCACGGTCCGGGCGGTAATCGGTGGTGAACCCGGGACGTCGGCGGTGCGTGTGCCTGGTCGGCGGCAGCGCCGATGCGTTGCGCGCCGCTCCCCGTACCGAAACGTGAGGTCACCTGATCGTGAAGAGCCGTGCCATCGTTCTCGCCGCCGCCGTTCTCGCGGCCGCGCCGCTGCTCGCCGCCTGCAGTTCCCCCTCGGCCTCCCCGGCGGCCGGCGGTTCCAGCGTTGCCGTCCCGGCTTCGCCGTCGACCGCCTCGGCGCACTCGAGCATGGCCATGGACATGTCCGCCGACGGCCAGATGGCCCCCGGGATGGCGCTGCACGGTGCGATGACCGACGGCGACACCAAGGCCGACCTGACGGCCGCCCACAAGACCGTCGCCGCCTTCGGCGACTTCGCGGCGAGCCCGGCGGCGGCCACCTACGACGCGGCGAAGGTCCCGGCGGGGGCGAAGGCCACCGTGCAGGTCCTCGCCACCGGTGGGGCCACGCTGGTGAAGATGGAGGTCGGTGGCCTGCTGCCGAACACGGTCTACGGCTCGCACGCGCACGTCAACGCCTGCGGCGCCACCGGCGACGCGGCCGGCGGGCACTTCGAACACAACCCCGACCCGAAGGGCGCCTCGACCGACCCGCAGTTCGCCAACCCCACCAACGAGATCTGGCTCGACTTCCAGACCGACGCGCAGGGCCACGCGGTGGTCTGGACGAAGCAGCCCTGGGACTTCTCCGACGGCCGGGCACCCAAGTCGGTCGTCCTGCACGCGATGAAGACGGAGACCGCCGCTGGCTCGGCCGGCAAGGCGGGCGCCAAGCTGGCCTGCGTCAACGTGGCCTTCTGAGCCCCAAGCCCGGCCGACGCCCCGGTCGGCACCGGACCGTGTCACCAACCCTTCGACACACCTCGGTCAACTCCGTTGCAGCGCAATCTGCTTGACGTCCCCATCGGTTTGCTCGCGCCGATACCGGTTACACGTCAGGCATGAATGTCAGATACCGAGGGGCGGACACGGCCCGCGCGGTCGTGGTGCTCGCCGACATCGTCGCAGGCATCCTGGGACTGTGGATCGTCCTGTACGTGCTGAACGCCAATCCTTCGAACGACCTGGCGCGTTGGGTCCACGCGGCGGCCGACTGGCTGTCTACGTGGGCCCACGACCTGTTCATCCCCTCCCAGGGATGGCTGCGAACCCTGCTCAACTACGGCATTCCCGCCGTTGTCTATCTGCTCCTGGGCCACATCGCGGCCCACTGGCTGCGACGCGTGGACTAGCCTGTCGGACCGATCCGGACCGCCTGCCCGAACACAGGTCGCACAGCCTTCCCGTGAATCGCTCAGAGCTTGAACATCGCGGTGTACGGCTGGGTGATGCGTTCCTGCCGTGATCCGAAGTCGACGAGGACCGCGATGTCGCTGTCACCCTCGACGCCGATGGCCCGGCCGAGGCCGTACCTGTCGTGGCAGACCCGGTCGCCGACGCTGAAGTGCTTGCGCGGCGCCTCCACTCGGACCTTGAAGGGGCTGGTGGGCAGGTGGCGGCGGACTGCTGCAGATTTCGTCATTTCCCCTAGTATGCGCCAGAAAACGCGGGCGCGGGGTCTTTCCGGCGCATACGTTTTCGGGGCTGGAGTGCCGTGTACGCCGTCCGGCCCTCCCCTGGAATGTGCGGTGGGCTTGATAAGTCGCGTTCGAGGAGGCTGTCGAAGCCGCCGAGACACCCCGGTCGCGAGAACGCCCTCCCGGGGAGATCTTGGCGCCGATGGGGTGCGGTGTACCTTCAACCAGCTTGGCCACCAGGCCGGTTGATGGGCCCTGTCGGCTCGGGTCCGGCGCCCCTGGGGGAGGCTCCCGCGGAACCGGGAGCGAAATATCCACCACGGCAGGCCGCGGTCTGCTAGAGTCTCCTTAGTTGCAGTAGTGGTTCCCATGAACTTTGTGTGCGCCTGCTGATGTTCCGCAGGCGCATTTTCGTTTCCCGGCTCTTTTCCGGGTGGGTGCTCATCGCGGCGACTCGGAGCCCGCGCTGTGCGTGCTTCGGACAGCCCCTTGAAGGAGATTTCTTTATGGCTAATGGCACTGTGAAGTGGTTCAACGCGGAAAAGGGCTTCGGCTTCATCGAGCAGGAGGGTGGCGGCCCCGACGTCTTCGCCCACTACTCGAACATCAACGCCAACGGCTTCCGTGAGCTGCTCGAGGGCCAGAAGGTCGAGTTCGACGTCACGCAGGGCCAGAAGGGCCCGCAGGCCGAGAACATTCGTCCGCTGTAGTTCATCTGTCAAGGCACCCGCCTAGCAGCGAGGGGCCCGCACCGCGTACATGCACGGTGCGGGCCCCTCGGCATTGCGCCACGACGCACATCCCCGGCCGTTCAGGCCCCTGGCTCCGCCACCGGCGGCCATCCCCACGCGAGACGCACAGCGTCGCGTCCGGATCGGCGCCCTGCCGTGACATCCCACAGTTCGAGGATCTCCGGCCTGAGGTGACGTGCCGCACGGTTTCACCGTCCACGCCCCGCTCCCCGCACTTCGGCCCGTTGACTTGCGATCTCCTGCCGGCGCCCCGCGCCGCGGAGCCGCCGCGCGACGTGCCGCCCCAGGAAGGTTGCCCATGAACCCCTCCAGTCGCTCCTCGTACCGAAACGCCAACTCTCGCTCCTCGGCATCCTCCCGCTCCTCCGCGTCCTCCCGCTCCGGCGGCAGCTCCTTCTACGGCGGCCGGCCTGCCGGCGGTCGGCAATCCGCGGGTCGGGGCGCGCGTCAGGCGGCCTCCCCGCAGGGGGAGTTCGCGATGCCGGTGAGCACCACCCCGGCACTGCCGGCCGTCGAAGCGTTCGACGAGCTGGACATGCCGAGGGCACTGCTGTCGGTGCTGACCCGCCAGGGCGTCACCTCGCCGTTCCCGATCCAGGCCGCGACGCTGCCGAACTCGCTGGCCGGCCGCGACGTCCTCGGACGAGGCCGCACCGGCTCCGGCAAGACCATCGCGTTCGGCCTGGCCGTCCTGGCCCGCACCGCCGGGCGGAAGGCCGAGCCGCGCCGCCCGCTGGCGCTGGTGCTGGTCCCCACGCGTGAGCTCGCGCAGCAGGTCACCGAGGCCCTCACCCCCTACGCCCACGCGGTGCGCCTGCGGATGGCGACCGTGGTGGGCGGCATGTCGATCGGTCGCCAGGCTCAGGTGCTGAACCGCGGGGCGGACGTCGTGGTGGCCACCCCCGGCCGGCTCAAGGACCTGATCCAGCGCGGCGACTGCCAACTGGACGGCGTCGGCATCACGGTGCTCGACGAGGCCGACCAGATGGCCGACATGGGCTTCCTTCCGCAGGTCACCGAACTCCTTGAGCAGGTCGCCGAAGGCTGCCAGACGATGCTGTTCTCCGCGACCCTGGACCGCAACGTCGACCGCCTGGTGCGGCGCTTCCTCAAGGACCCGGTCACGCACTCCGTCGACCCCTCCGCGGGAGCGGTCAGCACCATGGAGCACCACGTGCTGCACGTGCAGAGTTTCGACAAGAGCGCCACGATCGCCCACATCGCGTCCCGCGACGGCGGGGTGATCATGTTCATCGACACCAAGCACGGCGCGGACCGCCTGGTCGACGAACTGCTCGCGAACGGGGTGAAGGCCGCGGCGCTGCACGGCGGCAAGTCGCAGCCCCAGCGCACCCGCACCCTGGAGCAGTTCCGCACCGGCCAGGTCACCGCGTTGATCGCGACCAACGTCGCCGCCCGGGGCATCCACGTCGACGGTCTGGACCTGGTCGTCAACCTGGACCCGCCGGGCGACCACAAGGACTACCTGCACCGGGGTGGGCGCACCGCCCGGGCCGGCGAGTCCGGCACCGTCGTCACCCTCGTGCTGCCCAACCAGCGCCGCGAGATGGCCCGCATGATGACCACAGCCGCCATCACCCCCGTCACCACCAGGGTCAGCGCCGGCGACGAGGACCTGGCCCGCATCACCGGCGCCCGCGTGCCCACCGGCATCCCCACCGTGATCGCCGACCCCGTCGTCGAGCGGCCGCGCCGCAGCCCGTCCACCAGCCGCGGCCGCCGCAGCCGCCCCGCCTCCACCGCCGGCGACACCCGGGCCGCCTCCGGCCGCCACAACCGGCGCTCCTCCGACCGTCGCCGCGCGCCCCAGCGCGTCGCCCTCGCCGCGTAGCACCCGCCGGGCCCTGTGCGCGGTGCGCGCCGGGCCCGGGCGGTTCGCCGCCTCGGCGGCAGCGGTTTCCCGCGACGGCCGCACCCGCAGTCCGTCAGCAGCACCGCGCCCCGCTGCGGCGGACCCCCACCCGCGTCCCACCGCCCGTGCCCCGATCACCGCCGCACCCGGCGGAAGAGACGAAGGAGTCAGCCCATGACCATCACCCTCGAACACCCCGCGACCACCGCCACGGTCGGCGACCTCATGCGACACCCGGAGCTGCAGATCAGCGACGATGTCATGGTCGACACGGCGATGGACATCCTGCAGAGCTCCGGCGCCGACCACCTGCTGGTCCGCGACGAGGACGGCCGCTGCACCGGGCTGCTGACCCGCCTGCACCTGGCACCGTTCCAGGCCCGGTCCTGGTACACCGAGCGCACCCCGGTGCGCGACATCATCTTCGACCGCGCGCCGTTCGCCACCATCGGCATGCCCGCCGCCACCGCGGCCGCCGCCATGCGCTCCCGCAGCCTGGACGCGTGGCCTGTCGTGGACCACGACGGCCACGTCATCGGCCTGCTCAGCTTCTAGGACCCCGCCCCGGGACCAGGACGTCGCGGTGCGAACCGGAACCGGCTACCCGTCCCGCCAGCGTCCGCCTCGAAGGCGACCAGTACGGGCGGCCTTTCACCAAGGAGATCCGTGACTGTCGCCAGTTCCTCGCACGTGGGTGCGCGGAAAAGAGGATCTCGGAACGCCGCCGGGCAACTGACGAAGAGCGGGTCGCCGAACACCACCTCCAGATCGTGGTGATAGGTGAGGTCGTGGTCCCGCAGCGAGTCGGAACTGCCCGCGGTCCCAGGCCACAACGTCCCAGTCCCGCCAGGGCCCCTCGGAGAGCTCAACCCCCGCATGCCCTTGTCCGGCGTCCACTTCCCAGCCCCCGATCTGTCCGAACGGGACGACAGGCTACATAGCCGCTCACCGCATCGGCTTGACGCCTTGGATCCCTGAGGTGTCTTGATGCCGGCGCGGGCCCGGACCAGAACGGCGCGGCCCAGGCGGAGCGACGCGAGCGGAACCGGCGGCCAGGGCGCCCACCAACGACCGGCCACCGACGAACCCCCGCCGGACCGAGCCAGGACCGGCGCAGTCTCCGGGCGTCGGACAAGGGCCAGCAGGCCGGGGAAGGCCCGTCCGGGGCCCGTACAGGACGGCCCCGGCCCCCGGCAAAGACCAGCTACAGCGGTAACGAGGGGACAGCCTGCGTCGAGGTCGCCGAGACGACCGCCGCCGTCCTCGTCCGTGACTCCAAGGACAAGAGCGGCCCCCAGCCGGCCTTCGAGCCCGCCGCGCGGAAGGCATTCGTATCGCTCGCCGCCACCGCCGCGGTCTGACCCGGGCTTCCCGACACCGCCCCTCCGGCGGCGGGTCGGTGAGCTGACACGGCACGCGCCGATCACTGGCCGCCCTGGCCGGCGCTGCCGATCGGGCCGATCTTCACCGGGGTGCCGGGGGCGTCGGTGGCGGGCAGTGAGCCGGCGCCCGGCCACTGGAGGGTGACGGACTTGGTCTCGTCCGGCGGGGTCACCACGAGGCCGGTGAGACGCAGGCCGGTGCCACCCGTGTTGTGGGCCGGGTAGCTGATGCCGAAGAAGGTCGACTTCCCGTTCTTGAGGACGCCCGGGACGGCCGGCTCGCCGGAGCGCTCCGCCGACATCGAGCCCGCGTTGGTCTTCAGGTCGACACCGGCGTACCCGCTGATCGAGCAGTCGTGGCCGCTGTGGTTCTTCAGCTCGACCACCACCGTGCGCTGGGCATCGCCGTCGATGGTGCGGTCGGCGGCCGTGATCGTGAGGTCGTCGGTCCGGCACTTGCCGCCCTTGCCGGTGTCGGTGGAACCGGTCCCGCCGGTCGTGGCCTTCCCGCCGGGAGCCGAGCTCACCGGGGCCGGGGCCGAGTTGCCGCCCGGGGCCGCCTTGGTGGGCGCGGTGGTGGCGGTCGGCGTGCTCGCCGCCGTTGGGCCGTCGAGGTCGTCGTTCTGACAGGCCGTGAGGGAGAGACCGGCGGCAACGAGCAGGGTGGCGAGGGTCAGCTTGTGAACGCGCATCGTTTCTTCCTCAGGTTCGGGGTGGCAGTGGCCGGGTTTCTGGTGAGCAGGACAACCGCACCGGGCGAACCGTTTCGCCCAACCTCCGGTCAGGACAGTGCTGTTACACGAAGGAGCGCGTACGACGGGCTCCTTATCCCCGCCATACGGCCCCGAGCCCAGGCGGCACCGGTTCTCGCCGCACTCCCGCTGCCCCGACGCGGCCGCCGCCCGCTGGGACAGACCCGTGACCGAGCGGATCTTGACCCGGGATGCGTCCGCGTCAAGCGAGGGCCGGGTGGACGAGCCGGCCGTGGTGGATGAGGGAGGCAGCGTGCTTGAGGCGGCGGGCCCGGACACTGATCTCGTAGCCCCGGATGCCCTCCAGATACGCGAGGCGGCTGCTGAGGTACCGGTAGAAGTCCGGGGTGTCCTCGTAGAACACGCGCACGGCCGGGGCCCTGGCCGTGCGCGCACAGGTGATGACGTGTGCGCTATCGGAACGAGGGGGTATGGATCGGGCTCCTAGGCTGAGCCGACCTCACCGAACGGGCCGTTACCAGGCCCCGATCCACCTGACGGGAACCCCTGAATCCTGTGAACCCGCTGAAGAAGCTGCACTCCGCGCTGATCTGCGTCGCCCTGGCCCTCGGGCTGGTGACCGGTCTCAGCGGTACCGCGTCGGCCACCAACTACCGGATCGTCGACTGGGACATCTCCCGGGTCACCGACGGCGGCCAGGAGCACGCCGCGCGGTACTACCACGCGGTCGACGGCCTGCACCAGAACTCCTACGGGAACGCCACCCACGAGAACGCGGTCATGCAGACCACGACCGACCCCTCCCGGATCGTCCAGATCCGCATCCGCGACACCGGCGGCAACGAGCTCGTCTCCCTCTACTTCTGGGCCGACAACCTCTACCTGGCCGGCTTCTACGCCCCGTACGGCGGCGACGCCGCCTCCGGCCGGCACCACTTCTCCTTCGCCGACGGTCGCGACATGGGGGCCTCGCTCGGCGTCGGCACCCGCAGCCTGGTCCGGACCGGGAACTACACCAGCCTGCCCGGCGGCAACAACCGGGAGAACCTCCGGATCACCCCGGCCACCCTCTACAACGCGGCCTACGTGCTCGGCCACGCCACCGGCTACAACAACAGCGTCGGCGCGTCCCTGCTGCTCATGATCCAGGCGTTCTCCGAGGCGGCCCGCTTCGGCCCGATCTTCTCCCAGGTCTACAACAACATCTACAACCACAACGAGACCCCGCTCGGCCGGGACCTCGCCGGGCTGGAGAACCAGTGGGACGAGATCTCCCGGTTCGCCCACGACGTCCGCCGCAACGGTTCCTCCTACCTCAACCTCTTCGGCAACACCGTCCGCAACTTCAACGACCTGCGCACCCGGCTCTCCTTCGTCGAGGTGATGGGCTCCGTCGCCCAACTCTGATCCCCCGCAGGAAATTGGCGACCTGACATTCCCGGAGGCCCGGCACCACCACGGCGCCGGGCCTCCGCCGTCCCTTGCACGGTCACCGACCCCGGCCTGTCGAGGTGGACCATGGAACCGCCCCCCAGCCCACCTTTGAGCGGGCACGCGCCGGCCACGCCGGACGCCAGAAAAGAAGGAGCCCACCCCAGGTGCAACAACGCGGACCGACCAACCGACACGTCCACACGCTCCCGCCCATCCGGATAGCTGCCGTCTGCGAGAGGCCTGGTTCCCGCGCCCACCTCCCAGCGTCCCCCTAATGCCTTCGGCCAGTGGCCGTGAACGACTCGAAGCGCCCAGGCTGGAAGACACAACCGCGCCCCCCGGGGAGAAGTGTCGAGCGGCAGGAGCATCGCGTATGAAGGTGGCGGTCGTCGGGCTGGGATACGTCGGCATCACTGGTGTGGTTGCGTTGGCCCGGCAGGGGCATCAGGTCACTGGAATCGAACAGGATCCGGAGCGCCTGCGGGTGCTGGAAGAGGGGCGCAGCCCGGTTTATGAGCCCGGGCTGCCGGACGAGCTGTCTCTCGCTCTGCGGACACGGCGGCTGGCTTTCGCCTCCCACCTGGCGGATGCGCACCGTAGGGATCCTTTCGATGTTGTTCTGATCACCGTGGGCAGCCCGCCTGCGGCCGACGGCTCCGCTGATCTCTCCCAGGTCGAGGCAGCGGTCGCGGAAGCGGCGGGGTTGGCGCCGGGACCGCTGATCGTGCTGAAGTCGACGGTGCTGCCCGGCACCAGCGACCGGCTGCTTCGCGCGCATCCGCACCTGGGCGACCGCTACGCCTACAACCCCGAGTTCCTCAACCAAGGCAGCGCCCTGGACGACTGGGCAGCTCCGTCCCGCTTGGTGGTGGGCCATCGGTCGGCCGCCGTCCTTCCCGCCCTACGGGAACTGTTCGCAGGCCTTGACTGCCCCTGGGTGGTGACTACGCCGGCCACCGCGGAGATGGCGAAGTACGCAGCCAACGTCTTCCTCGCCACCAAGATCAGCTTCGCCAACGAGATCGCCCGCCTGTGCGACACCGCCGAGCTGGACATCGACCGGGTACTGCAGGCCGTCGGCCTCGATCCGCGCATCGGGCACGCCTTCCTGCAGCCCGGAGTCGGTTTCGGTGACTCCTGCTTGCCCAAGGACACCGCCGCCCTGGCCCGCTGGGCCGGCGACCGCGGCCGGCCCACCCCCCTGTTGAACGCTGCCATCAAGGTCAACCATGACCAGATCGGGGTCGTCAGCGACCTGCTGCGCGCCGAACTCGGCGACATGCTCCCGCACAGCCGCATCGCCGTCCTCGGAGTGCGCTACGAGCCGTGGAGCGACGATCTGCGGGCAGCCCCCAGCCGAACCGTCATCCCTTCACTACAGGAGATCACTGCCGACGTCAGCGTCTGGGATCCAGCCATGAGCCAAGAGCAACTCGGCCACCTCTTTCCCGGCACCCGCCCCTGCACCGACCTGCGCACCGCGCTCCAGGGTGCTCAGGCTGCCGTCGTCCTCACCGAATGGCCCCAGACCATCGAAGCCGACTGGTCGGAACTCATTACCCTGCTCACCCCCAACCCGGTCGTCATCGACGCGAAGAACTGCCTCCCGCTCGAACGATTGACTGGTTTGCCGCTGATCTACCGAAGCATCGGCACCAGACATCCCACCAGTCCTGGCCACCCCGAGATGTCGCCGGCGCGTCCCTCCACCGATCTGCTCCTCGAACCTCCCGACCATGGCGTTGAGTAGGGCCGTGGTCTCCCGGCGGGGCCGGCCGGGGATCTCGACGCCGGGGTGGCCGACGGCAGGGTGCCCGTCGGTGTCAGCGGTGCGCAGCCCGGCGGCGGGTTTCAGCGTTCGACTCACCTGCGGCCCCGGAGCGGCCGCAGTCGCCGAATCGACGCAACGATGCGTCAAACGGCGGCTGACTTCCGCGATATGAAGGAGATCACCACCGCGGCTGCCCCCTCCGTGCTGCAGGCCCGCCGTGCGGAGCCGCTGTCGGAGACGCCGCTCCTCGGCAGGAAGCTGTGGTACGCGGCGTACGGGTCGAACATGCACGCCGACCGGCTTGCTCACTACATTGTCGGCGGCCGGCCGCCCGGCCGCGCCCGCACCTATCCGGGCTGCCGCGACCGCCGGCTGCCCGCACGGACGCTGCCGGTGCTGCTGCCCGGCGTGCTGTACTTCGCCCTGGAGTCGAAGGTGTGGACTGGCGGCATGGGCTTCTACGACCCGGCCGCCGACGGCGAGATGCCCGCACGCGCCTACCTCGTCACCGCCGGCCAGTTCGCCGACATCGCCGCCCAGGAGATGCACCGGCACCCAGGTACCGATCTCGACCTCACCCGCGCCCTGGCGCTCGGCCACGACCGGCTCGGCCCCGGCCGCTACGAGACACTGGTGTGCCCGGGCGCGATCGACGGCGTCCCGGTGTTCACCTTCACCGCCCCCTGGCCGCTCGCCGACGCCGATCTCAACGCGCCCTGCGCGGCCTACCTCGCCAACTTCGCCGCCGGCCTGGTCGAGGCCCACGGCTGGAGCCTGGAGCAGGCCTGCGCCTACCTCGCCACCCGGCCCGGCGCCACCGGCCGCTGGACCGCGGACACCGTGCTGCAGGCCCTGCACCCCGCACCGGTACTGCCGTGACAGCTCCAACGCCCTCTGTATCGACCGCCCGGCGCCGTGGACTCCGCGTCCTTCCGCCGGTTTTTCGGCCGAAGGCGCGGCAGCCCCGGGTGTGGGCAAGCCGTCCGCACGCGCGCGGCCGGTGCGCGCCCCGCGTCTTCCCCGGACTGCCACTCAGACGCCGAGTTTGTGATCAACGGCTGATGCCGTAGAGTCGCACTCACCGACGCGGGGTGGAGCAGCTCGGTAGCTCGCTGGGCTCATAACCCAGAGGTCGCAGGTTCAAATCCTGTCCCCGCTACCACGAATGCCGAGGGGCGGACGCGTTGCGCGTCCGCCCCTCGGCTTCTCCGCTGTACTGCCGCTCCCTGTGCCATGCTCGGCTCCCGAGGTCGGCCGTGACGATGCTCCGACTGGCGGGTGCGAACCGCTGCTTCTACCGGCCCCGTCAGCAGGGCAGGCGTATTCAGGCGAGTTCCTTGCGGACCAGGACTCGGAACCGCCAATGACCGGCGCAGGGCCGGCCGACACACCTGTGGGCGTCACCGGCCCGAGCAGCCCATCGCGCGTCTGAAACAGCGCATCGGCCCTGTGTGAACACGCCGAAGCCCGGCCTTATCGGTTCGGTTGACCCCTCGCATCATCAACGTGGCGAGCCTGGCGGGGAAGATCGCCGGCTGGTCCGGCCTGGACTATTCGACCGCCAAGGCCGCGGCGCTCCACCTCACCCGGTGCGCGGCAGTGGACCTGGGTGAGCACGAGGTCCGCGTGAACAGCGTGTCCCCCGGTTTCGTGCCGACGGGCATCTTCGCCAAGGGTTCCGGAGCCGAGGCATCGGCTGCTGACGCCACGGCCACGTCAGTGGCCGAAGCGTTCAAGCCACTGCTGGACTCCAGCCAACCGCTCCCCGGCACCGTCCGAACCGACGACATCGCCGCGGCAGTACTGTGGCTCGCCGGCGACGCCAGCCGCCTGGTCACCGGGCAGGATCTCGCAGTCGACGGTGGTATGACGGCCGGACGCCCCGCCGCGGTTTCCCGGGCCGAACGGACCCGCATGCGCGACCTCCTATCCCCCTGACCTTGAGGGCAGGTACCGAGGCGGGCTGACCACCAAGGCCCACCTCGCCGTCAACGGTCGCAGCCTGCCGCTGTCGATCGTGCTCACACCCGGCAACGTCAACGACGCCACCGCGTTCGGCCAGGTCCTCGACGGCATCCGCATCCCGCGTTCCGCCACAGGCCGCCCGCGCACGACACCGGATCGCGTGCTGGGTGACAAGACATCCTACGCGGATAAGGTCATACTCGAGCAGGGCGATCCACCACCTGCTGCGGCGCCAGGGCGTCGCGGCCACGATCCCCGAACGCCGTGACCAGGCCGGCAACCGCCGACGCCGCGGGCGCCTCGGCGGCCGCCCGCCGGCGTTCGACAAGGAGATCTACCGTAACCGGAACATGGTCGAACGATGCTTCGCCCCGCCTTGAGCGGTTCCGGGCGATCGCGACCAGATTCGACGAGCTCGCCGACCGTTACCGCGCCGGAGTCGTCCTGGCCTCCCTGATCCTCTGGCTCCGCGAGCCAGCCAGATGGTCATTTGTCAGACATGCCTTAGACCGCGGTGAAGCCGCCGTCAGCGGCAACCACCGCTCCGGTGATGAAGCTCGAGCGTGGCGAGGCGAGGAAGCACAGGACCTCCGCGATCTCCTCGGGCTGGGCGACTCGGCCCAGGGGCTGCGCGTCGGCGAAGGACGCCAGGTACGCACGGCTGTCGGACCGGATCGTGTCGAGGAAGTCGGTCTCGATGACCCCTGCGGCAACGAGGTTGGCGCGGATGCCCAGTGGCCCGCCCTCAAGGGCGAGCACCTTGGTCAGCTGGGCCAGAGCGCCCTTGGACGCGCTGTAGGCGGCGCCTTCGGGCAGGCCGACGGTGCAGGTGTAAGAGCCGGTACTGACGATGGCGCCGCCGCCGCGGCTCTTCATGGCCCGGAAGGCTTCGCGGGCGCAGAAGAAGGCGCCGCGGGCGTTGACCGCCATCACGGCGTCCCAGTCCTCGGCGGTGGTTTCGGTGATGGGCTTGTTCAGGGTGCGTCCGGCGTTGTTCACCAGGACGTCCAGTCCTCCGAAGGTGTCCAGGGCCGATCGCACCGCGCGGGCGGCGGTCTCTTCCTGCGTGATGTCGCCGAGTATCGCGAGTACCCCGGGAAATTCGTCCGCCAGAGTCGTGACATCGGGGCGTAGGTCGACGGCGACGACGCGGGCACCGCGGGCGTGGAGGAGCGCCACGGTCTCTTTGCCCACCCCGCGCGCGGCCCCGGTGACGAGGGCGTTCTTCCCAGCGAACTCGGCGGATTCGGGTACTTCGGCGGACGCAGTTGCAGGTGTCATGGTGCGCTCCGTGGGGAAGGTGAGTGTGAGGGCGGGCGCCGGTGCAGGGCACCTGAAGCGCCGTGCGGTGGCGCGGTGAACGGGCCGGGCGGGCCGAGCCGTTGAGGCGCTCACGGGGGGCGCTGCGTTCACGGCAGGCCGTCGTGGACGTCGCCCGGCCGGGCTGTTCAGTGCGCGGTGAGCCCGCCGTCGACCACCAGCTCCGAGCCGGTGACGAACGAGGAGTCGTCGCAGGCCAGGAAGAGGATCGCGGGTGCGATCTCGTCGGCGCGTCCGGCTCGGCGCATGGGGGTGCGTTGGATGTCCGGCTGCTGGTCGCCCTGGTCGTCCAGGAGTTCCTGGATCATCGGTGTGGCGATCACCCCGGGGTGCACCGAGTTGATCCGTACTCCCTGCCGGGCGTACTCCACCGCGGCGGTCTTGGTCAGCAGGCGCACGGCTCCCTTGGACGCCTGGTAGGCCGCAGCTGCACCGCTTCCTATCAGGCCGAGTACGGACGACGTGTTGATCACCGACGCGTTGCCGCTGGCACGCAGCAGCGGCATCGCGGCCTTCATGCCAAGCCAGGTGCCTTTCTGGTTCACGTCGATGACGCGGTCCCACGTCTCTTCCCGGGTGTCCTCGATGCCCGGCCAGTCCAGGATGCCGGCGAGGTTCACGAGCACGTCCAGCGTGCCGAACCGGTCGCGTACGAGGGTGATCACTTCGTCCCACTCCCGCGCGGAGGAGACATCGAGGCGGGCAGCGACGACCTCCGCGCCGCGTGCCCCGATCCGTTGGGACAGGTCCCGTAGGGGGCCTTCGGCGACATCGGTGATCACCAGCCGGGCACCTTCGCGGGCGAAGAGTTCGGCGGTCGCCGTTCCGAGGCCGCCGGACGCGCCCGTGATCAGTGCGACCTTGCCGTCAAGTCGGTGTCCTGTCATCGATACGATCCTTGATTCTCGGTGATGCTGACTGACTGCCGTGTCGGGACTTCGTGGTCCGCCGACGGCGAATTCGCCCCCCGTGAGGGGGCCGGGCCCCGGCCTGGTCTACGACGACGTCTGTTCCCGGTAGAGCACGAGGTGTTCGTGGTAGAGCACTCCGTCCCGGATGTCGCCCGTGGCGGTGAAGCCGGTGTCGTCGACGTAGTCCAGGTGGCTGCCGGTCACCGTGTGCCGGCCGGTGTACGCGCTGGCCCGCGAGCCGCGGGCTTCGTCGTACCGGCCGTCCGGCAGCAGCTCCTGACGGATGTGACCATCCGCGGTCACCCACATCCCGACCACGTCGACGTTCTCGCCCCCAACGGTCCCGGCCATGGCCCACTCCTCTCCTCGAACAGCGCGGTTCTTCCCGCTCCACCGAGTCTGGGCAGGTCGGCGGCCATCAACCAGGACGTGTGCTGCCTGGGTGCGGCACACCCAGGCAGCGCACCGGGCCGCCACCTAGCCTGAACCCATGGACGACAACCACCTGGGAGACTTCCTGCGCACACGCCGTGCCGGCCTGCGGCCGGAGGACGTCGGCATGGCCAGCTATGGGGCCCGCAGAGTCGCCGGACTGCGCCGCGAGGAGGTCGCCGTCCTGGCGGGAGTGAACGCCGACTACTACACCCGCCTGGAACAAGGCCGCGAGCGCAACCCCTCACCCCAGGTGCTCGACGCGCTCAGCCGCGCGCTGCGGCTCGACGTGGACGCCCGCGCGCACTTGTACCGACTGGCCGGGGCCACGCCGAACGACCGGCCCACCGTCCACGCCGCCGAGCGGGTCAGCCCGGCGCTGCGACAGCTGATGGACGGCTACCCGAACACTCCGGCGTTCGTCATGAGCCGGACGCTGGACCTCCTCGCCGTCAACGCCCTGGCCGAGGCCCTCTACGCCCCGTTCGAGCTGGCGGACAACTTGGCCCGCATGACTTTCCTCGACCCCGCGGGCCGCACCTTCTACGCGGACTGGGACCGGGCAGCACAGGCCACCGTCGCCAACCTTCGCGAGGCAACCGGATTCGACCCGGACAACCCACGGCTGCGCGACCTCGTCCGCACCCTCACTGAGCACAGCGCGGACTTCGCCCGCCTGTGGAACGCCCACATCGTGCGCGGCAAAACCCAGGACGCCAAACGATTCCTCCATCCGGACGTCGGCCCCCTCACCCTCCCCTACCAGGCTTTCGACGTACGCGACGCCCCCGGACAGCAGCTCGTCATCTACCACGCGGAACCAGGCAGCCCCAGCGCCCAGTCCCTCAATCTGCTCGGTTCCATCCATGCCACCCGGCGTCAGCCCGATCCCCGGTCCCACCGCTGATCAACCGACAGAACACCGCAGATCGACGGCGACGGTGCCCCGGTCGGCTTCGCCCGCAGAGCGCACCTGTTGGACCCCCGACGAGACAGCCGCCTTCCTGCGCCACTGTGCCGAGCAGTACGCGGACCAGCTGACCGACCTGCCCTCACCCGGATGCGTGACGAGCAGAAGATCGCCACCGCCCCGGGGCGCATCGTGCGAACCACACAGGTGACGG
Organism: Kitasatospora sp. NPDC029312; assembly: GCF_055569215.1. Lineage (NCBI taxonomy): Bacteria > Bacillati > Actinomycetota > Actinomycetes > Kitasatosporales > Streptomycetaceae > Kitasatospora > Kitasatospora sp. NPDC029312. Next base: position 123,586 of record NZ_JBVHXY010000006.1, read on the forward strand.
CCGCGCCGCAGGACACCCTGTTCTGACGTCAACCCCAAGACGGACGCTCCGCAGCCCCGACCGGCCGCGCGGCGATCGGACGAGTGCCCAGCAGGGAGTTGGCTTCGCAGCCCGCGCCGAGGCGCGGTGATCGGCGCGCCTGCGTCCCGGGTGGGGCGCGGCGGCGGTCAGCCCACGACGGATGCGGCCTGGTCGAGGGAGCCGGACCTGGCCTGGGCGATCAGGTCCCGGAACTGCTCGGCGCTCATCTGAATCTGCTGGCCGAAGTCGTCGGTGATCCGGATCCGGCGCTCCTGCGGCGCATCATGGTCGACGAACAACTGCGGGCAGCCGCAGTTGCAGTTCCCGCAGAATGTCGCCACCGGCTCGTGCTTGGACTCGGACATGGGACACCTCGTCTGCTCGAAGGCGGGCACCGGACGCTCGTCGGCGCCTCTCTCGACGCCTGTACCCGCTCGTCGGCGGCGCTCACCGTCCGGTACCGCGCGTGACAGCCTCCGGCAGCGGCGGAGACAGTTGCAGGATGGCGTTCCACGAGGGTTGGAAGAGGTGTGCGATGGGCGGGGACGAGCTCTACTATCTGGACGCGACCGCGCTGGCGGCGCTGGTCCGCACGCGACGGGTGTCCGCGGTGGAGGTCATGCGATCGCACCTGGAACGAATCGAGGCGGTCGACCCAAAGCTCAACGCGGTGGTGACTCTACTCGCCGAGCAGGGGCTCGCGGCGGCCCGGGACGCGGACGCCGCCGTGGCGGCCGGAGAGCACGTCGGACCGCTGCATGGCGTCCCGTTCACCGTCAAGGACTCACTGGACGTCGCGGGAGCCATCACCACCCGAGGCTCGGCGCTCTTCCGGGACCGTCTTCCCAAAACTGACGCCACATCGGTGGCAAGACTGCGGGCAGCCGGCGGGATACCGCTGGCCAAGACCAACCTCCCGGAGTTCTCCTACTGGACCGAGACCGACAACGCGCTCTTCGGCCTCACCCGCAACCCCTGGCACCTTGAACGGACCCCCGGCGGGTCGAGCGGCGGCGAATCGGCGGCGATCGCCGCCGGGATGTCGCCCCTGGGCCTGGGCAGCGACGTGGCCATCTCGGTGCGCGGCCCCGCCCACGACACCGGGATCGCCGCCCTGAAGGCAACCCGCGGACGGATCCCCGTCACCGGCCACTGGCCCGAAGTCCCCAGCCGCTACTGGCACGTCGGACCGATGGCCCGCACCGTACGGGACATCGCCACGGCTCTCAAAGTGCTCTGCGGACCGGACGGCGTCGACGGCCACGTACGGCATTCACCACCGCTGAACGCCACCGCCGACGGCCCTTCGTCACTCGCCGGGCTGCGGGTGGGCTGGGCCTGCGACCCCGTGTTCGGCCCGGTCGACCGCGAGGTGACAACCGCCGTCACAGCCGCCGCCGAAGCACTGCGGGAACTGGGCTGCACCGTCGAACCGGCCCCGCTCACGGCTCTGGAGGCCATCGACGCGACGGAGTTGAGTGCCGTGTTGTTCACCGCGGAGGTCATTCCCTACCTCCGGCGGATCGTCGTCGGCCATGAGTCCGAACTGCACTGGGCGATCCGCCGTACGCTTGGCGCGCCCCAGGTGCCGGTGGCCGACTACATCCACGCACAACACCAGGTCGACGCGCTCAGTTCCCTCTTCGCCGGCTACTTCGAGCGGTACGACGCCCTCCTGTGCCCGGTCTGCCCCATCCCCGCCCCGCCATTCGCCCGCTCCACCTTCGAGATCGACGGGGTGACCGTTCCCGCGCGCGGCATCATGCGCGCCACCGTCCCGTTCAACCTCACCGGCCTGCCCGCCCTTTCCCTCCCCTTCAACGCCACCTCCACCGGCCTTCCCATCGGCATCCAACTCGTCTCCCGCTGGTACGACGAAGGCACCGTGCTACGCCTCGGCGCCGCCCTCGAATCAGTCAGCCCGGTCCGCAACCGACGCCCGCCACTCATCCGCTGACCGGCGGCTGACCGCAGACCTGACCAGGCAGGCGACCGGGGGTGCCAACGGCCGGGGACACCGATGTTGCCGCGACGGCCTGCCAGCGCTGCCAGTTGGAACCGCGACCGTCGAGCGGGGTGATCCCACCCTTCCTGCAACGCCGCCTGCCCGAGGTTAGAGGTCGTTTTATCCTGGTGTTTCATCCCGGAATCTGGCGTTTGGTCTTTGATGTCGGCTCGCGCCAGGAGATGGTGTTCTCGCAGGTGAGGACGGAAAGCGCTGTCGGGGAACGGAGGTGGCCTCCGCCTGGGAAGGGGCGGAGGCCACCTCCGTTCCCGGGCGGTTGCTGCCGTCCGGGGAGGGCTCCACGACGGCCCGGCCAGCCCTCCCACCACCGCTCTCCCATCCCGCCCGACGCCTTCGCCGAGCTCGACGCCACCACCGAGTTCTGGGAGCAGTGGGCGGCCGGCTGCACCTACCGCGGCCCGGGCCACAAGGCCGCGCTGCGCTCCGCCCTCACCCTCAAGGCGCTCTGCCACCCCGGCGGCGGCGTCGTCGCCGCGCCCACCACCTCCCTGCCCGAGCAGATCGGCGGCGAATGGAACTGGGACTACCGGTACGTCTGGCTCCGCGACAGCGCACTGACCATCCCCGCCCTGGTGCGGCTCGGCTTCCTCGACGAGGCCCGCCAGTGGCGCAGATGGCTGGTCGACAACTGCGGCTGCTGGAACGCCGGAGCACCGCCGATCCCGCCGTCCTCGTCCGCCTCGCCCGCCTGCGCGAGGAGATCCACACCGACGTCTGCACTCACGGCCTCGACCCCGAGCGCGGCACCTTCACCCAGTTCTACGGCGGCCGGACCCTTGACGCCTCCCTGCTGCTCCTGCCGCTCGTCGGCTTCCTCCCGCCGGACGACAAACGCCTCATCCGCACCGTCGAAGCCGTCCAGCGTGAACTCACCGAGCACGGACCGGTGCTGCGCTACGCCACCCGCGAAGACCCCGGCGGCAACGTGGACGGGCTCGCCGGCCACGAGGGCACCTTCCTGGCCTGCTCGTTCTGGCTGGCCGAGAGTCTTGCCGTCATCGGCCGGCCTGTCGAAGCCCGCGAGCTGTTCGACCGGCTGCTCACCCTGAGCAGCAGTCTCGGGCTCCTCGCCGAGGAGTATGACCCGCGCGCCGGACGGCAGCTCGGGAACTACCCCCAGGGATTCTCCCACTGGAGCATGGCGGACGCGGCCGTCCGCCTGGCCACCTACCCGCATTCCCGGCGCACGGCGCTGCCCTGGCCGTTCCACACCGCCCAAATCCCTACCGCAGGACTGCCATGTTTTCCCTCCTCGCCAATCGCCACGCCTTCGCCGGTCTGACGCTGTGGCCGGAGCAGGACGAGGCCGTGGACAACGCCTGCAAGAAGCTGGCCGAGGTCTCACGGATCGTCATCCTGATGGCCTGCGGCTCCGGCAAGACTGTGACCGCCGGCGCCATCTCCCAGGAGGTGGTGAACCCGCGCACCGGCAGCGTGCTGATTGCCGTACCGACGCTGGATCTGGTCGCCCAGACCCTCGACCAGTGGCTGTGGGCCTTCGGCCCCGATGCCCTCGGCGAGGTCCTCGCAGTCTGCTCCGAACCAGGCATAGTCGACCGGTTCACGACACCAGCGGCGTCCGCGCCCGCGTCGTCAGCGACCCCGTTGAACTGGCCGACCGCATGGCAGCAGGGCGACGGCTCACCGCTGTGTGCACCTACCAGAGCCTGCACGCCGTGATCGCCGCCCATCGTGTCAGGGCCAGCACCTGGGATCTCGTCATCACCGACGGACTCCACCGCGCGGACGGCAACAGCTGGGCGCAGATCCACGACGACGGGCTCGTCCCGGCCCGGCGCCGTGTGTCCATGACGGCCACGCTCAGGGACCTCAGCCAGTAGCTTCGCGGAGGGGCTGCGCTCCAGCCGCTCCACCGCCTCCTGGCCGTACAGCCAGCCGGTACCCGGCCGCGCCCGTTCGGCCTTCAGTAGTCCGGCGCACTCGTAGAAGCGCAGTGTCGTCGCCGGAACCGGCCGCAGCGTTCGGCGAGCCCGAGACGCGGTAGCTCGTCACGCCGCCGAGCATAGACCTTCGACCCGACTCGAAGGTCACGTGTGACTCGGCGCGCTACCTGCCGCTGCAAGTCCACCTCAGCGTGCGGTTCCTCGGTCGGGACGGTGTCGATGAGTCAGCGAGTTGTCCGGCAGCTGGTGATCGTTTCGCGCGCAAGGTCTCGTCTCGCCTCGGCTCAGGGGCGCTTTGCGTCGTCTGCCGGGCGGCGGTCTCGGAGCCGGGCCAGCGAGTCGACGTACTTGAGCATGAGGCGGGCGAATTCCAGGCGATCCTGGTCGGCCCAGTCGGCGGTGATGTAGTCGAACGCCTCGCGTTGGTGGCTCCTGAGGCGACTCATGAGTTCGGCGCCCTCCGGACTGAGCCGCAGGACCGTGCGGCGGCCATCATGCTGCGAGGCGGTCCGGATCAGGTAACCGGCCTTGATGTTGTCGCTGACCATCCGACTGGCCACTGACGGGTCCACCCCCAGTAGCTCGGCCACCGCGCCTACGGTGATCTCCGATGCGCAGTCACGCGTGTGCTCCTGAACGATGTTCAGGACCAGTGTCCGACTCAGGTCCTTGGCCGAGATGGGGTTCGCGACCTCCAGCAGCGAGGTGCGGCGCAGCTTCGAGAACGCTGGGCCGACAGCGTTCAGCAGGTCCTCGGCCGTCTGCGGCCCGTTCGTCGTCATGTGTCCCAGTCTAAGTCCATGACACTGGGAAAACATGTGTTGACATGAAATTATGTGCATGACAGCATGCATATGTGCTTGAGCGGCGATGGCTCGATGAGCACAGCTCTCACAGCCCATCAACCCCAGGGGGAACACCAATGAGCATCCTCATCACCGGCGCCCGCGGCAAGGTCGGCCGAGCCGTCACCAGCCGCCTGCACGCCGCAGGCCTGCCGGTCCGCGCCGCCAGCGCCAACCCAGGCGAGCTGACCGCCCCCGCGAACGTCGAGATCACCGAGCTGGTACTCGACCGGCCCGGCACCTTCCCGGCCGCGCTCGACGGCGTGCACCAGGTCTTCCTCTACCCCGAGCCCGAGGGCATCGACGCCTTCCTCGAAACCGCCCGCACCGCCGGCGTCGAGCACATCGTCCTGCTCTCCTCCGCGTCCGTCCTGGGTACCGACGCCGAGACCGACCCGCTGGCCTCGCACAGCCTCCGGGTCGAGCGCGCCCTCACCACCGCCGGCCCGCCCTGCGTCACCCTCCTGCGCCCGGACGCCTTCGCCAGCAATGCCCTGGGCTGGGCGCACCCGATCAGCCGGAACCTGCCAGTCGAACTCGCCTACCCGCACGCGCACACCGCGCCCATCCACCCGGACGACATCGCCGACATCGCGGTCGAGGCGCTCACCGGAACCTCCCTCAAAGGCCGCGCCGTCACGCTGACCGGAGCACAGTCGCTCACCTTCCGCGAGCAGCTCGCCATCCTGTCCGACATCCTCGGCCGCGACATCCCCGTCGAGACGATCAGCCACGAGGAAGCCGAGCGGCAGATGGGACGGTTCATGCCGGCTCCGATGGTCGGCTCCCTGCTCGCCCTCTGGGCCGCCGCGACCGCCGGTCCCGCCACCATCGCGCACACCACCGAAACCCTGCTCGGCCAACCCTCCCGCAGCTTCAGGCAGTGGGCGTCCGAGAACTCCGCCGCCTTCGTCGCGCGCTGAAGGGAGCATCACCATGAAGCCCATCGGCTACTGGCTCAACCGCACCGACCGAGCCCTCACGCAGTACATGAACGGCCTGCTCGCCGAGTTCGGCCTCACCCGCACCGCCTGGCAGGTCCTCAACGTCGTCCGCGACGCCCCGGACGTCGGCGAGAGCGACATCCACTCCGTCCTCGCGGCCAACGCCGACGCCCGCACACTGACCGCCGCCATCGACACCGTCCTCACGGACGGCTGGGTGACCCGCCCGACACCCGACCGGCTCGCCCTCACACCCGACGGCCGACAGCGCCTCGCCACTGTCGAGGAGCGCGTGGGCGCCTTCCGTGAGCTGTCCACCACTGGCATCACCGTCGCGGAGTACCACGCGGCGGTCAGCGTCCTCGAACGGATGACCGTCAACCTCGAAACCCACTGATCCGAACTCCGAAGCCGCCGGCGCCGGCGCCGGCGCCGGAAATGGTCGCGAGCCTCGCCGACCGGCGCCGTACCGCTCCCGGCGGATGGCGCGGGCACCCGTCACCGGCAGGTCCACGAGCGGCTGGCACGACATGCCGACGAGAAGGTCCCATCCGACGGCTCCGGCCGAGCAGGAGGGGCCGTGAAGACGGCCTCCTCCCGCAGGCCGGGCGGCAGCGGGCCTGTACGCAGGCTCAATGCGGGGCCGCCTGGCAGCTGTAGTCGGCTCGCTGAGATCTCCCGGAACCCGCCCTCCGCCCCACTGGAACGCTCACCAGCCTGCCCTGTGCGCAGAGACCGTGGCGCTATGCCTTGCTTGCGGAAATGCTGTCGGGGCTCCAGCCCGCCGCCCCCAGGTGTGGATCGCACCACTCAGGTGCGGATCGGCACGCCGTTCAGGCGCGGGGCGGACGGCGGTCTTGGCCGCCAGTAGGGCCCGGAGGCCTGCCCCGTTACCTTTTTCGTGGCCCTGAAACGGGGCTCCTGGCCTCCGGGTCCGGCATGACTGTTGCCCCCTGTCGATCGCATGACCCAGGGGGTGGTGTCACCGGGCTCGGAGCACCGTGTGACCGCTGATGAGAGACCTGACCGGCACCCGGCCGAGCGCAACGCCCGGCCGCTGACGGGTGCCGGGTCTGCGTAACGTGGATGCGCGCGAACGGTGCCGACGGGCGAGGCCGGGACGGACGAGCGACCTTCGGGGGGTTCGGTGTTCGACACGAGTGACAGCATGCGGGCAGGAGTTGCGGGACGTGGCGCCAGGTGGAGGCTGCGTGGTGGGTGGGCCGGTTCGGGGGCTGCGGCTTCCGCGGTTTCGGGGCGGGACGCGGGAGGGCATCGGCCTCCTGGACCAGGCGGCGCATCGCCGGCGAGCTGCTGCGCGTGCTGTTGAGGACGGCCTGCCAGCGGCCGGGAGCCCAGCGGGCGGCGGCCAGGTGTTCTCTGACCCGGGCTTCGGCCGTTTCGGTGCCGGCGGTGCGCAGGCGGTGGGCGTCGGTGAGGATCCGGGCGGCGTCGGCGGGGTGCTGTGGGAGCCGGTTGTCACCACGTTGCCGGGGCTCCCGGATCGCCGGGTCGTCGCCGGTGGCAGGTGGTGGCCGTAGCAGCCCGGTGGCACTCCTCGCAGGTGGTGGTCCGGCCGCTGTGGTTGCTCCGTAGGTCTTCCGGGTGCCTTGGCCCTGCCCTGGGGAGCGCTTCGATCCGTCCCCCAGGGCACTGGCGCGAGGGTCAGCCCTTGGGTTCATCGCCGGGGCGGTCGGAGATGCCGGAGGCGAGAACGGCCGTGGCGTACTCATACCCCTTGCCATCTCCCAAACCCGGCGACGGGGTGCCGGTGGGCGGGAGGCCGTCGGGGCCGCCGGGCGGGAGGTCCGAGAACAGGACTTCGCGTAGGCCGAGGAACTCGCCGGTGTCCTTGGCGAAGATCAGGGACACCCGCATGGTGCCGTTGGTGCCGACCACCGCGACGCCGTGCCGGCCGGTCGCGTCGACCTCGTCCGCGACCACAGCGGTGCCCGGGATCCTCGCGGCCACCTGCATGAGCGCGCCCGCGACGGCGGGCGGCGCGGAGACGTTCTGGAAGATCATCTGGATGTCCCCGAAGGCGATCTGGTTGCGCAGCTTCGGCGTCATCGGCGTCCCCGCCACCGCCTTGGATCGGTCGGCGGAGAGCAACTGCTGGAGGAGCTGCTGCGGGTCGGGGGGCAGTTGGGAGACGAACGCGTAGGTCGGGTCGTCGAAGCCGGCCGTCAGGTGGCCCCCGGGCCGGTCCGACAACGGGGCGGGCCAGGTGGTGCGTCCGTCGCCCATGGTCGGGTCCACGATCAGACCGTCGGATTTGCCGTCGACCGAGAACCACGAGGAGCGCTCGTGCCTGGACTCGCGGGCGCCGTCCAGGATCTCCCGCGAGTACACGAACTGCGCGTTCCCGGCCCCGGGAGCCGGACGGCCGGCGCTGGCCTTCGCGGCGCGGCTGAGCCGTTCAGCGGGATCGGTCGGCTCCGGCAGGGGCATGGACGACGGTGGCGCCGACGAAGCCACGTCTTCCAGGGCCCCGACGGCCAGCCCCTCCACCCGGCCGCTGTCCGCCGGCGCTTCCACGAGCTGCGCGAACAGGCCGCGCTGCCCCACGTGACCATCCACGACCTGCGACACCTCGCCGCCACCCTCGCCTTGGAGGACGTCTCCATGGCCGTCAACTCCAAGACCCTGCGGCACTCCACGCTGTCGACCACCGCGAACATCTACAGCCACCTGACCCGGGACGTCGCCAGAGCCGCCGTGAACACCATCGAAGCCAGGCTCCACCTCGTCGAAGCCCGCACCCGGCACGACCCGGACGCCCCCGCCCACGACGTCGGCTTGCCGAACCCGCCGTTCGGGCACGCGGCCTGACGGCCCCACCGCTGCAGGCGGCTCGGCGCTCCTGGCCGCTCCGACCACCAGGACCGACAAGCAACCGGAACTCCCGGCTCATAGCTGACACCCGATAACCGTGCGGCCCGTCGAAACAGATGACGCCGCAGGTTCTGTCGGCATGCCCATTTCCCGCGAATTCTGGCCCATTTCCGCGCCGAAGAGGCGACCAGCCCGCGATCGACGGCACGCGGATTCCCAGATGAATGAATCAATGCCCCGTCACGACCAGGTCGGAGGGGCCAGGCCTGCGGAAACGCGCTCAGCGAAGTGGTGTGAACGAGCGTTCACGACCACATTGCGACCACCAAAGGAAAAAGCCACTCCTATCGTTTTGATAGAAGTGGCTTCCGACCTGCGTAAACGCTGGTCGGGACGACAGGATTTGAACCTGCGACCCCTTGACCCCCAGGGGTTCAACTAGTGTCGGCAGCCGAGGCCTCAAGGCCTCGGCTTTTTCTCTGCTCAACTCACTTGAAGAAACGGGAAGTTGAGGCGCTCGGTGAAAGTTCAAGGTGACAGAGCCCGAACCTGGCCGATGCCCAGCCGGGTTCAAGTTCGTACATAGATGTCCGTAAGCGCCCACGGGCACTCATGGGCGCCCATCAGGCGTGATCCCAAACTGGTCCCCAAATGGTCCCCAGGCTCCCGGCCCCGCCTTCGTCACCGCGAGTGACAGCCATCTGTCGACCCCTCAGCAGAACTCTTCTGCCGACCGCGGCAGCCCGTCGTGCATTGCCCCTGGCCAGACGAGGCGGTCCGGTCGGATCAGGGTCGACTACCCACTGGATACGGATAGTGATCTTCCGGACGGTGTGTCGTCTCGTGCGTGTCCTCGCCATCCGGTTCTGAGTGCTTCGCGCACCGCCCAACGCGCTCTGCCGCCACACCCGACACAGCAGCCACTCTTGCCCCAGATTCACCATCCAGTCTGGGAGAAGGGGAAGTTCATGGGACAGCGTGCGCAGCGGGGCAGGGTGTACCGGCGGTGTGGGTGCCGGGACGAGGGCGGGCGGCAGTTGGGTGCGTGGTGTGTGCGGTTGCTGGAGGAGGCGGAGCACGGGTCGTGGACGTACTGCGTCGATCTGGCGCCGCAGGACGGCAGACGGCGCACCCGGCGTCGTGGCGGGTTCGCGGCCGAGGCCGAGGCGGCGCAGGAGCTGACGGCGGTGCTGGAGGGTGAGCTGAGCGGGGCGTACGAGGAGCGTCGCACCACCGTGGCGGACTACCTGCGGGAGTGGCTGGCCACGCGGAAGGAAGAACTCACCGCGAACACCTACGCCGGCTACAAGGCCTACGTGGAGCGGGACCTGATCCCTGCGTTCGGGCGGTGCCGGCTGCTGGACCTGCGGCCGAAGCAGATCGAGGACTGGATGGCCGCGCAGCGCAAGGCCGGCCGGGGCCGGGTCACGCTATACCGGGTCGTCTCGACGCTGCGCAACGCGCTGAACCACGCGGTGCGGTCGTGGCGGCTGAAGTTCAACCCGGCCGAGCACTGCGTGCCGCGCAAGCCCCGCGCCGAGGAGCGCACCTGCTGGACCCCGAAGGAAGCCGCGGCGTTCTGCGGCACAACGCCGAGCAATACGCCGACCAGCTGGCCGACCTGTTCGAGGTCCTGCTCGGCACCGGCATGCGCCGCGGTGAGGTCCTCGCCCTGCACTGGTCGGACGTCCACCTCATGGACCGCAAGCTGTTCGTCCGCTGGACCCTGTCCGCCGTGGACAACGGCGACCTCCACTTCAACCAGCCCAAGACCGAGGCCAGCCGCGCCTGGATCAGCCTCTCCCCCAGAGTCATGACCGCCCTCCACCGCCAGGCCGACCTCCAGATGACCGCCCACCCCGAGAGCCGACTGGAGGGCCTGGTCTTCGCCCACACGGACGGATCACCCCTGCGGCCCCAATGGGTCCTCGACCAGCTCCGCAAACGCACCGCCGAACTCGGACTCCCCCGGATCGGACTGCACGACCTGCGCCACACCGCGGCCAGCATCATGATCGCCGAAGGCATCCCCATCGCAATCGTCTCCAAGACCCTGCGCCACGCCACCCTCGCGACCACGATCAACCTCTACGGCCACCTCTTCAAGGACTCCGCCGACCAGGCCGTCAACGCCCTCGCCCGAGCACTCGACCAAGCCCAGACAGACCGGCTCCGAGCCGTCCCCCGAGGCGACGACGACCTGCCGCTCGCGGCGTAGCGGCAGCCACGACCCGAGACCTTCGCCGGTCAGGCGCAGCTGCGCCTGACCGCGGTCTCCGGGAGGGCGGGCCGGTGGCCCGACCCGGCCGCCGACGGCAGTGTTCTGGACTCCTTCGACCTTCTGCGCACCGGGCTGCCCTCCCATGTGCTCGGCGATGTCGGCCGGACCGCTCCGTGACAGGGAACAAGGCGCGACGCTGATCCCCGATCACTCACCGCGACCGACCGCAGATGGTGAACCAGAGCCGGTTCTCGTGGACAGATCCAGGGGCTCCTGCGCCGCCGCGGCCGCGCCGTCCACCTGGTACACCGATTTCCGGGCCGACATCTCGCGCATCGACGTACCGGCCCTGATCCTGCACGGGACGGGTGACCGCATACTGCCCGTCGATAGCACCGGCTGGCCGTTCCACCGCGCGCTGCCCTCCGCCGAGTACGCGGAGATCGAGGGCGCGCCGCACGGCCGGCTGTGAGCCCCGTCGAGGAGGTGAACCAGGCGCTGCTGGCCTTCCTCGCGAAGTAGCCGGGGCGTCGCGTTGCCCGGAGCCGGTGCGGAGACGGCTCGCGTGGCGTCCCCGGCGCACCGCGCCCGCGCGGCTGCTACCGGATCTCCTTGACGACGATCGAGTGGTCGGGGATCAGCCCGCTACGGGCGCCGTTCCACGTGATGCCGAGGGTGAACTCGTACCTGCTGGCGTCGACCCCGGCGTCTCCGTCGACAGGGCCAGGGCGCCGGCCGGGCCTCGCCAGCCGTAACCGGCCTGCGCCCGGTACTGCCCGCCCACGGTCTGCAGAACCCGCATCCCAGCGGCCTCGGCCCGCTGGGTCCGATCTCCCGGGCACGGACTGTGGCTGGCGGCTTGAGCCGACCTCACGGAGGCCCTGGCCTCGGCGGTGTGGAGCAGCCTTCTGCGGGGTTCCTCGAACGTCACCGGGTCCGGGCAGGAGGCCGCCGCCCGGCTCCGGCTCCGGCGCCGGGTGCGTCGTACACCGACTGTCGGGCGCTCCCACCCTCGCGCCGGGAGGATCCGACGGGCAGTAAACTCGGGCGGTTGGGAGTGAACGGACCGGCCCCGGGGGCAAGAGTGGTGCAAGACGGGCGGGTTCCGGCCCTGGTCGGGCGGCAGTGGGAGACGGAGCTGCTGACCGCGGCGCTGGTCCAGGCCGTGGACGGCGCGAGTGGGTCCACCGTCCTGCTGCGCGGCGACGCCGGCGTCGGCAAGAGCACGCTGGTGGCCTGGGTGGAGCGGATGGCCCGCGAGCGCGGGTTCACCGTCCTGCGCGCGGTCGGCACGGAGGCGGAGACGGACCTCGCGTTCGGCGCCCTCCACCAGGCCTTCTGGTCGCCGCTCCAGCGTTCCGCCGCCCTGTCCGCCCATCAACGGGAGTCTCTGGAGAGCGCTTTCGGCGTCCGCTCCGGGACACCGAACGGCTTCGCGGTCGGCGCCGCCGCGCTGGCCCTGCTGGAGGAGGCGGTCCGGACCGCGCCCGTGCTGCTGCTCCTGGACGACCTGCACTGGACGGACTCTTCCAGCGCGACCGTCTTCGCCTTCCTGCACCGGCGGTGCGCCGAGCTGCCGGCGGTGATCGTCGGCGCCAGCCGCCCGGACGGACCGGCCGCCCAGACCTGGTCGGCCGAGGCCGTGGAGGTCCCGGCCCTGCCCAGGGAGGACGCGGCTCGGCTGCTGGGCACCTACTACCCGGAACTCGCGGCGCCCGCCAGAGAACGCGTGCTGACCGAGGCCGCCGGGAACCCGCTGGCGCTGGTGGAACTGCCACGCCAGCTGGCCGCCGCCCAGCAGCGGGGAGCCGCTCCGCTGCCCGAGCGGCTGCCACTGGGCCGGAAGCTGGAGCGGATGTTCGCCGAACGGCTGGGGACGGTGGCGCCGGAGGTCGGCCGCCTCCTCCTGCTCGGCGCCCTGGCCGCCAGCCCGGACTCCGGCAGTGCCGAGTGGCTGCGCGCCCTCGCGGACGAGAACGCCCGGGAGATCCTGGAACGGATCGAGGCGGACGGCCTGGCCCGGCTCGACCCGGCCGGGCAGCTCGTGTTCCGGCACCCCCTGGTCCGCACCGCCGTCGTCTCCGCCGCCTCCGACACCGCGCGCCGGGAGGCCCACCGCGCACTGTCCGACGCCCTCGCACCCGGCGACCCCCGGCGGCTGGCCCACGAGGCCGCCGCCGCGCTGCTGCCCGACGAGGACCTCGCACACCGCCTCGAGCAGGCCAGCCACGACCTCGCCCACCGAGGCGGCGCGGCGGAGGGCGCGCTTGTGCTGGAACGCGCCGCCGTGCTCAGCCCCAGCTCCTGCGACCGCGTCCGCAGGCTCACCCGGGCCGCGGTGATGGCGGCCCACGGCGGGCAACTGCGCCACACCGCCGCCCTGGTGGAGGAGCTGAAGAGCAGCACCGTCCCGACGGACATCTCCCCGCTGTTCTCGTACGCGGTGGTCTACGCCGACCAGAGCCACCACGTCGACTTCGAGTCCTCCGCCGCGCTGCTGCCCGCGGCCCTCGACGCGCTGACCGCGCCGGGCGCCGACACCTTCGGCGGGCTGATCGAACAGGCCTGGTTCAAGCTCCTCCTGGCCGCCACGTACACGGACGACCCCTGGGCCTGGCGCGCCCTGGAACGGCACCGGGAGCACGTCTCCGAGGTGGGCCGGCTGTGCCTGCGGGCCTGGACCGAGCCGGGCCCGGACCTGGTCACCGCCCTGCTGGCGATGGCCGACGGCATGACCGAGGAGCAGGAGGCCGGCGCCGCCTGGCTCCTGCTGTGGACCTCCTCGGCGCTCGACTGCCCCGACGGTGACCTCTGGCAGCGTTTCTCCGGGCTGCACACCTACGCCACCCAGGGCTCGATCGCGAAGGCCAGGGCCCACCAGGACTACCTGCTAGGCCACTGGGACCGGGCGGCCGTCTGCCTACGCGAGGCCGAGATGGCGGACGAGCTCGGATACCACACCAACGGCCTGATGTTCCGCCAGTACTACGCCCACTTCCTGGCCGGCCGGGGCGACGAGGACGGCCTGCGGGAGATCGAGCGGACCATCCGGCCGATCGCCACCCGCGCCCGGATGCGGTACGTCCTGGACCGCCTGACCCACCTGCGCGGCCTGGCCGCGCTCGCCCACCGGCGCTACGAGGAGGCGTACGCGCACTTCTGCGAACTCACCCCGCCCGGACGCCTGACCGGCGGCCGGCCCTGGCACCACACGCTGCTCCTCGACCTGGTGACGGCCGCCGTGCACACCGGACGGCACCAGGAGGCCCGGGACCACCTCGCAGCCGGAACCGCGGCCCGCTCCGCCGAGGTCTCCGGACGCCACGCCTTCCTGTACGCGGCCGCCACCGCCCTGGCCGCGGACGACGACGAGGTCGACGCCGCCTATCGCGCCGCGTACGCCGTGCCGGGCGCCGAGCAGTGGGCGTTCGACCTCGCCCGACTGAGGCTCGCCCACGGCGCGTGGCTGCGCCGCCGCCACCGGCCCGGGGCCAGGGAGACGTTGCGCGCGGCCCACCACGTGTTCCGCAGGCTGCGGGCCACCCCCTGGGCGGCGCAGTGCGAGGAGGAGCTGCGGGCCGCCGGAGACTCCGTGGCGCTGCCGCAGGACGGACCGGCCACGGGCCCGTCCGGGCTGACCGGCCAGGAGCTGCGCATAGCCCGGCTGGCCGCGACCGGGCTGACCAACAAGGAGATCGGCCGGCAGCTCCAGCTATCGCCCCGTACCGTCGGGGCCCACCTCTACAAGATCTTCCCCAAACTCGGCATCACCACGCGGGCCTCGCTCGCCCATGCCCTCGACGGCGGCTGACCCGGGGAAACGCCTGCCCGACCGGCTCGCCCCGGCCACCCCGCCGGGCTTCCCGGCGCACCGTCCCAGGACGACAGTCAGATGACCTACCGGCCCGCCGCGCCCGCGGGCCACGCTGAGAGCGCGCAGGACTCCGGCGGAAGGGCGGTCAGATGAGCTTGCGGATGACGACGGCGTCGGTCGCGGACCGTGACAAGGCGGCCTTCTGGAGCGGAGCGGTGTCGCGGTCGCTGGTGCCCGTGGAGGTGCGCCCGCACACCGGGCAGCCGTTCGACGGGCTCCTGGAGTCTCACCGCCTCGGGTACGTGCGGATCTCCACCCTGGAGGCCGACGCGGCCCGGCTCTCCCGCACTGCGGCGCTGATCTCGCGCACGCCGCACAGCGAGCCGCAGATCGGTGTGGGCGTGCAGGTGTCGGGCCGGGCCCTACTGGAACAGGACGGGCGCCGGGCGGAGGTGCCGCCGGGCGGGCTCGTCCTGTACGACACGGCGCGCCCGTACGCGGTGGACTACCCGGAGCGCTTCCGCACCCACGTGTTCCACCTGCCGCGCCGCCTGCTGGGAGTGCCGGAGCGCGACCTGCGGCACGTGTCGGCGACGGCCGTCGGCCCCGGGGAGGGGTGTGGACCGGTGCTCCAGTCGTTCCTCGGCGGCCTCGCCGCCTCCGCGCACTCCTACTCCGCCCCGGTCGGCGATCGGCTGGCCGGCACCGTCGCCGACCTGCTCAGCGCGCTCGTCGCCCAACTCACCCGCTCCGGGGCGGCGGATGGGACGGACGAGGGCCCGAACGCGCACCTGGTCCGGCGGGCGCGGGAGTACATCGACCACCACCTCGGCGATCCGGAGCTGACGCCCGAACGGATCGCGCAGGCCCACCACATCTCCGTGCGGTACCTGCACCGGATCTTCGAGGGCGAAGGAGTGACGGTGAGCCGGTTCATCCAGCAGCGCCGCCTGGAGGCCTGCGCCCGCGAGCTGGCCCGGCGCGGCCGCACCGCGCCGACGGTGTCGGCCGTCGCGCAGCGGTGGGGCTTCGTCAACCCGGCCCACTTCAGCCGGGCCTTCCGAGCCGCGTACGGCGTCCCGCCGCGCGAGTGGCGCGCGCTGCGCACCGACGACGGCGGCTGACGGCCCGCCGGACCGCAGACCGACGGACGGATCTCCGTGCGCGGTCAGGCCACCGAGGCCGCCGGCCCGGCAGTACGGTCGAGTGATGTGGGCGTACCACGGGGAGGTGCGCTCGACGTCCGGCCCGACGCACACCGGTTCCGGTCAGGGCGCACCCGGGCGCCGCAGCGCCCATCGAACCGAAGCCAGGAGCGAAGACTTGCCCGACATCAACCCCCTGCCGGACCGGCGACCGGTGCTCGACCGGGCGCTCCAGGAGTTCCTGGACGCCCAGGCCGGTCGGCCTGCGGCGGAACTGCCAGACCTCTCCCTCCTCAGCCCTGAGGACATGCCGGAGGGAGAACGGGCCGACGCCCCGGACGACCCGTACGGCACCACGGCGCAGTGGTTCACCCTGCCCTGTGGGCCGACCGGGCGGGTGCGCGTCCAGGTGACCAGACCCGTCGACGCCGCCGAGCCGAGCCCCGTCGTGCTCTTCGTCCCCGGCCTCGGCTGGTCGCTGGGCGACGCCGCCTGCTACGGCCGACTGGTCCGGGAGTTCGCGCTGGGCACCGACGCCGCCGTGGTGTACGTCGACTACGCCAGGGCGCCTGCGGCTCGTTACCCGGTCGCCGTCGAGCAGTGCTACGCGGTGGCCCGCTGGATCCGCGCGCACGGCCACGAGATCGGACTGGAGGGGCGGCGGATGGCCGCCGTGGGCGACTCCGCGGGGGCCAACCTGGTGGCGGCCCTGACGCTGCTGGCCCGCGAGCGCGGAGACGTGGGACTGGTGCACCAGGTGCTGCTGTACCCGGTGACCGACGCGGACTTCGACACCCCCTCCTACCGTCGGTTCGCGACGGGGTACTTCCTGCACCGCGAGCACATGCGCCGCTTCTGGGACGACTACCTGCCCGAGCCGCAGCGGCGGAGGGAGGCGACCGCCTCGCCCCTGCGGGCCTCGCCGGAGCAGCTCACCGGCCTGCCCCCGGCGCTCGTCGTCACCGCCGAGGCCGACGTGCTGCGGGACGAGGGCGAGGCCTACGCGGGCAGGCTCCGCGCCGCGGGGGTGCCGGTGGTGGCGATGCGTTACCAGGGCGCCGTGCACGGCTTCCTGCTGCTCGACGGGACGGCCCCGACCGGCACCGCCCGGGCCGCGCTGATCCAGGCCGTCGACACCGTCCACGTCGCGCTGCACCGCCGCTCCTGGTGAGCCCCGCCGGAGCCGTCCCACCGGGAGGGGCTCCCGCGCCCACCCGCCCGACACCGTGGCGCCGGACCCGCCGGTCCGGCCGGAAGCCGTCCGAGGAGTACTGATGTCCGTCGTTCTCGACACCGCGGCGGTGCCGTCCGCCGACCGCGCCGAGTTCTGGCACGAGGCCCTGTCCCACACCTTCGTCCCGCTCGACGTGGCGCTGCTCGAAAGCGTGCCCGCCCCCGCGACGATCACCAGCCACCGCCTGGGCGCCGTACAGGTCTCCCTCGTCCAGGCGGGCCCCCAGCGCGTGGAGCGCAGCGCGGCGCTGATCGCCCGCGGCGGGGAGGACCACCTCACGCTGGCGCTCCAGCACCGCGGTACCGCCCGGCTGGACCAGGACGGCCGCCAGGTGGCACTGCGGCCGGGCACCTTCGCGATCTCCGACGCCGGGCGGCCGTTCGCCAAGGAGCTGCCGGAGCCTGGCCTCTTCACCGCCTTCCACTGGCCGCGGTCGGCGGTGGGCGTCCGCGAGGAGGACCTGCGGGTGCTCACCGCGACGGCCTTCGACGCCACCGGGGGCACCGCCCGCCTGGTGGCCGCCTACCTGGAGTGCCTCTCCCGGTCGGCCGACTCGATGGAGCCGCAGCTGGCGTCCTGGCTCGCCACCACGGCGCTCGACCTGCTCGCCGTGCTCGCGCACGAGCGCCGCGGCCGGTTCGTCCCTGAGGCTCCCGAGACGGCGCTGGCCATGCTGGCCCGGGTGAAGGACCACATCCTGCGCCACCTGGGGGACCCGGACCTCTCGCCGGAAGGGATCGCGGCCGCCCACCACGTGTCCGTGCGGTACCTGCACAAGCTCTTCCGCCACGAGGGGGTGACGGCGGCCCGCTGGATCCAGCGCCAGCGCCTCGACATGTGCCGCCGCGAGCTCGCCCGCCCCGCTGCGGGCCGGGCGACCATGGCGGCGGTCGCGGGCCGCTGGGGATTCGTGAGCGCCAGCCACTTCAGCCGGGCGTTCCGGGCCGCGTACGGCGTCTCCCCCCGCGAGTGGCGTGCGGGCGTCCGAACGGGCTCCGCATCGGGCACGGCACCGGGCACCACGCGGCTGCTGCGGCCGGTCGCCACGCCGGGCCCGCTCGTCGTCTCGCCGTCCGGTTTCGGCGTCGCGAGGTGACCCGTCGCGGGGCCGTCGGGCACCACACTGCCCGACGGCCCCACGGACTCATGACGCCCGGCAACCGGTGAGCAGTCACCAGTCGCCAGTCACCGACAATCCGCGGTCACCGGTCGGTGTGGATCTCCGCGATGTAGCCGCCCGGGAACTGCACCAGCGCGCTGTCCCGGCCGCCCGCCGTGACCGGCCCCCACAGCACCGACGCGCCGGCGGCCTTCGCCCGGTCCAGGGTGGCGCCGAGGTCGGGCACTCCGTATCCGGTGAGCTCCCGGCCGAAGGGGTGGGGCAGGTGGCCGTCCGTCACGGTGACCGTCGTGGTGCCGAACCCGGAGCTGAGACGCATGAGCCGGTAGGTCGTGCCGGGCAGACCGATCGCGGCGCCGTCGGCCTTCCGGTCGTCGGAGACGATGCGGCCCCCGGTGAAGGAGAGGTAGCTCCGCAGGAACTTGCCGACCGCGTCCGGCGACAGGTAGAGCCGGTTGTCCGGCACGCTCGCCAGGTCGGGATAGGACGGCGGGGTGGTGTGCACGTAGAGCTGGGCGCTGATACCGCCGGGGAACTGGACGACGGCGTCCCGGCCGATCGGGTCGGCGAACGGGGCGACCGTCACGGCCGCGCCGTCGGCCCGGGCGCCCCGGACCGCCTGGTCGAGGTCGGTCACCAGCCAACCGGTGCGTTCGGTGCCGAAGGGGTACGGGACGGGGGTGGTGTAATCGAACACCGACAGCGTGCCGACCGGTGACAGCACCAGCTCGGAGAGCGTTCGGCTGGGCGTCGGGGTCACCTGGGTGGCGTTCGGCCCGATCGTGGTTCCGCCGAAGGTGGAGACCCAACTGGCCGCGAAGGCCTGCTCGGTGCCGGGCGCGACGTAAACGTGGGTGGTGTCGTACTGCGGGCCGACGGCGAACTGCCCGTGTGAGCCCCGCTGTTGCTCCGGGGTGCTCTGGGTCGCCGAGGCGGCGGGGATCGCGGTCAGTGCGGCGATCGCCACCACCAGCGGGACCACGCGTCGGACGAAGTGTCGTTTCATCCTGTGACCTTCCGGTCGTCGCCGCGCCCGGCGCCCGCTGGGCGGGGCCGGGCGCGTGAGGGTCGTCAAATGAGGTGGGTGTCAGGCCACTGGCGGGGCCCAGTGGGCGTCGGGCACCGAGACCCGGTGGGCGGTCAGCGCGGTAGCCAGGAGCAGCAGTGCGGCCAGGGCGAGGGCGGTGACGGGCTGTCCGTGCAGGATCAGCGCCGCGCCTGCGAGGCCGCCGAGCAGCATCGCGAGTGCGGAGAGGATCCGGCGCCCGGGGCGGGGTGCGGTGCCGCCGGCCGCGGTGGAGTCGGCGGCGAGGCCGGTCAGGGTGAGGGTGAGGACGGTGGTGGTCAGGTCCGGCACGCCGAGCCGGCGGGCCACCGCGTTCTGCAGGCCCATGCCCAGGCCCAGGAGGACGATCAGGGCGTAGCGGCCACTGCCGTCGGTGACGGCGTCGGTGACGGCGGCCGCGGCTGTGAGGACCGTCTGGATGCCGGTGGCCAGGGCCAGCAGGCGTCCTCGGTGGGCCGGTGTCCGGCTGCCGAGCCGTCCGCCGGCGAGTGCTCCGGTCAGGAACGCGCCCAGTGAGACGAGCGAGGCCGTGGCGGACAGGCCCGGGGCGCCCGCGAGGGCGAACCCGAGGAAGACCACGTTGCCGGTCATGTTCGCCACGAACACGTGGCCGAGGCCGAGGTAGCTCACGGCGTCGATCACGCCGGTAGCCACGGTCAGCAGGAGCAGCAGGGGCGGCAGCGGGCCGTGCCGGTCGGTGCGCGGCGGGGCGAGGGTCCGCAGGGCGTCAGTCAGTAGGGCGCGCACCGGCCGTCGCCTCCCCGGGTGCCGACGGTCGGTGCAGGACCGCGCGGGTGAGCAGTCCGCTGGCCGGGCCGAGCACGACGCACGCGATCGAGAGCAAGAGCGGCCAGGAGGTGAGGCCGGCGGCGTGGTCGGCGGACCAGCGTCCCGGGCCGGTGAGGGCGAGCGAGCCGGTGACGACGATCAGGACGAGCGGGTATTCGTAGCCGTCGTTCTGCACCCAGAGCCCGTGCGGGAGCTTGACCGTGAGCGCCACCGTCATCACGCCCATGGCGACCATGGCCGCCAGCGGTGTGAGGGCGCCCAGGGCCAGGAACAGGCCCGCACCGATCTGGCCGGCGCCCGCGGCGAGGGCGGTGAGCGTCCCGCCGCGGAACCCGTCGTGTCGGAACTCCGCCGTCCCGCCCGTCAGGCCGTTGCCGCCCAGGCGGTGGCTCACCTTCTGTATCCCGTGTCCGGCGATGAGCAGGCCCACCACCACCCGGAGGATCAGCAGTCCGGTATCCATCATGTCCTGTTCCTGGTCCCTGTGTTCCCGAAGTCCCGTCAGCCCGCGGCGTGCTCGCCGATGAGGGACTGCGCGTAGACGACGCCGAGGCCGTACGCGCCGGCGTGCTCCTTGACGATCTCCATGACGGCGCCGTAGGTCTCCGTCCGGGCCCAGTCGCGCTGGAGCTCCAGCAGCACCTGCACCCAGGTGACCGGCACGGCGCCGGCCTGCACCATCCGCTGGATGGCGTGCTCGTGGGCCTGCGGGGAGACGCCGCCGGAGGCGTCGGTGACGACGTAGACCTCGTAGCCCTGGTCGATCATCGACAGCACGGGCAGGACCAGGCAGACCTCGGTCCACAGGCCAGCTATGACGACCTTGCCGCGGCCGGTGGCCTTGACCGCCTCGACGACCGCCTCGTCCTCCCAGGCGTTCATCGAGGTGCGGTCGAGGATCTCGGCCTTGGGGAAGACCGCGGCGAGCTGCGGCAGCAGCGGGCCGGAGAAGGACTCGGCGGCGACGGTGGTCAGCACGGTGGGGACGTCGAAGGCCCGGGCGGCCTTGGCGAGGCCTACGGTGGCGTTGATGATCGCGGTGCGGTCGCCGCTGCCGGTGCCGAAGAACATCTGCGGCTGGTGGTCCACGAACAGCACCACGGAGTTGTCCGGGGTGAGCAGGTCCGGGCTCGGGGTGGCACTGACCTGGGTGAAGTCGACCATGACGATGGTCCTTTCGGTTTCGGTGGGTCCTTCGCGCGGTAGTGCGCGGAGGAAATCTGGGGGGGGGAAGGAGCGGGTGGGCCGGGTCAGAGGAGGAAGCAGGGGTCGAACGGCTGGGCGTGCTCCGCCGCCAGGCCGCGCTCGGCGCGCCAGCGGCGGTGCAGCTCCGACTCGGCGACGACCTCGCCGAGCAGCTCGGCCTGGCGGGCGCCCGCGCCGCCCCGGTCCCGGCGCGGCTGGTATCCGCCGAAGTGGGCGACCGGGCTCCAGTGCGGGCTGACCGCCGGGAGTTCCTCGTCCATGGACTCGTACTCGGCCGCGGCGTGGACGATCCGGCCGCCGACCACGGTGAGCAGGGACTCGATGTGCGGGATCTCGTGCTCGGGCACCGTGAAGTAGTCGTCGGACAGGACCGCGAGGTCGCCGTAACAGCCGGGCCGCAGCACGCCCTTGACGTCCTGCTCGCCGGTGAGCGCCGCGCCCGCCGTGGTGTACATCGCGAGCGCGGTCGCCCGGTCCACCCGGTTGTGCGGCGGCCGGATCGCCAGGCCGCCGACCGTACGGCCGGAGACCAGCCAGTGCAGGGCGACCCACGGGTTGTAGGAGGACACCCGGGTGGCGTCGGTGCCGGCCGCGACGGTCAGTCCGCGGTCCAGCATCGCGCGGATCGGCGGCGCCTCGGCGGCGGCGCCGAAGCCGTACCGGCGGGTGAACGCCTCGCCCTGGAAGGAGAGCCGGTTCTGCACGGAGAGCGAGCCGCCGAGGGCCGCGATCCGGTCGAGGCTGTCGGGCGAGACGGTCTCCGCGTGGTCGAAGAGCCACCGGTTCCCGGCGGGGAAGAGCCCTTCGGCGGCGAGCTTCTCGAACACCGCGAGGTCGCGCCGGATCGTCTCGTCGTAGGTCGCGTGGAGCCTGAAGCCCCAGCCGTTCTCCATGAGCAGCCGGACGGCCTTCTCGAACTCGCCTTCATAGGAGCCGAGTTCCGGCCTCGGTTCGGCGAAGTTCTCGAAGTCGGCGGCGGCCCAGGTGAGGTTCTCGCCGGCGCCGTTCAGCCGCAGCCACTCGTCGCCGTCCCCGGGGCGGACCGTCTCGATCCAGCGGGTGAGGTCGTCGAGCTCCTGGCCCGCGGTCTGCGGGAACAGGTGGTAGGCGATACGCAGGGACAGCAGGCCGTCCCGGGCGAGTTCGGTCACCGTGGCGTAGTTCTCGGGGAAGTTCTGGAACCCGCCGGCGGCGTCGATCGCGGAGGTCAGCCCGAAGCGGTTCAGCTCGCGCAGGAAGTGCCGGGTGGACGTCCGGCGGTCCTCGGCGTCCAGCCCCGGGGCCTTGGCGAGCGTGGAGTAGAGGACCAGCGCGCTGGGCGCGGCCAGCAGCATGCCGTTGGGCTCGCCGCCGCGGCCCCGGACGATCCGGCCGCCCTTCGGGTCGGGGGTGTCCCGGGTGTACCCGGCGGCCTTCAGCGCCGCGCGGTTGAGGATCGCGGACTGGTAGAGGTGCAGGACGAACACCGGGGTGTCCGGCGCGGCCTCGTTCAGTTCGGCGGGCGTCGGGAGCCGCCGCTCGGCGAACTGCTCCGCCGACCAGCCGCCGACGACCCGCACCCACTGCCCCTTGGGGGTGCGGGCGACCTGCTCCCGCAGCATCGCCAGGGCCTGGCGCAGCGAGGTCACGCCGTCCCAGCGCAGCTCCAGGACGTAGTTGAGACCGCCCCGGATCACGTGCAAGTGGGCGTCGTTGAGGCCGGGCACCACCCGCCGGCCGACGGCGTCGACCACGGTGGTGGACGGTCCGATGAGCGGGGCGATGTCCGCGTCGTCCCCGACGGCCGTGATCAGGCCGTCGCGGATGGCGAGGGCGCCGGCCTGGGGGCGGCGGGCGTCCCCGGTGTGGATCTTCGCGTTGCGGACGACGACGTCGGCGGCGTCCTCGACAGCGCGCGGGACCAGCCCGCCGACAGGCATTGCAGGCACCTCTCCAGCCTCCTGTGACACGTTCGGATCGCCGCACAGGGCCGGCGGCGACGGGGAGCGTCCGAGCCGGACCCGCCGGCTGACCGGAGATCGGCTTCGAACACGTGACAGAACGTTAGGACCGTCGCCCGCACCGGAGTTGGCCCACAGCGCACTGCCCCCGGTCCGTCAGCGCACTGCCGGGACGGCGCCGTCGTCGCCACCGGCCCGGGCACCTGGGCGCTCGGTGGCAACAACCGGTGCACTTCGGAACAAGCCCGCTCCGGAGGCGCCCCTAGCGTGGGGATCACCCATCCACAGACGACCCACCCGGGAGCTCCGATGAGCCGGTCCGACCACCCCCGCACCACCGGCAGCAGCCAGCCGCTGCTGCACCAGAAGGGCAAGGAGATCCAGGAGTTCGGCACCGTCAGCCAACTGCCGCTCGGCCTGACCCGCGACACCCGCCTGTACGCCTGCCAGCGGCTGAACCAGGTGCTCGCGGACACCCGGATCCTGTACTCCCTCTACAAGAAGCACCACTGGCTCGTGCGCGGCGCGACCTTCTACCAACTCCACCTGCTGCTGGACAAGCACGCGGACGAGCAGCTGGCGCTGGTGGACGCGCTCGCCGAGCGGATACAGGGCCTGGGCGGGGTGGCCGTCGGCGACCCGCGGCACGTCGCGGAGCTCACCTCCGTCCCGCGCCCGCCGGACGGCGTCGAGGAGGTGCCGGCGATGCTGTCACGGCTGCTGTCGGCGCACGAGGGGATCCTCGTCGACGCCCGAGACGCCGCGGGCCGGGTGGCGGCGCTCGGCGACGACGGTACGAACGACCTGCTGGTGTCGCAGGTCGTCCGCACCGGTGAGGCGCAGGTGTGGTTCCTCGCGGAGCACCTGGTGGACACCCCGCTGGTGCGACTGTGATCCGCCCGGCCCACCCGCGTCCCGTCACGCTGCGATGACCGGAGTCGCCATGGCGTCGTCCGCGACGGTGGAACTGTCCCGCTGGCAGTTCGCCCTCACCGCCGTCTTCCACATGACCTTTCCCGCCCTCACCGTCGGGCTGTCGATCCTGCTCGCCGTCGTGTACACGGCCTACCTGCGCACCCGGAACCCGCTCTACCTGCAGATGTTCCGCTTCTGGCGGAAGATCTTCGCGGTCGGTTTCGGTCTCGGCGTGGTGGCCGGCACGGTGATGACCTTCGAGTTCGGCCTGAACTGGGGCAGCTACGCCCATGCGGTGGGCCCGATCCTCGGCGTCACCATCGGGATGGAGGTGATCACGGCCTTCTTCCTGGAGGCAGGCTTCATCGGGATCATGCTCTACGGCGAGGGACGGGTGCGCCCCCGCACCATGGCCCTCGCCTCCTGGATGGTCGCCCTCGGCACGCTGCTGTCCACCACGTGGATCCTCTCCGCGAACAGCTGGATGCAGGACCCGGCCGGCTACACCGAGGTGGCCGGCCAGTTCCAGGCCCATGACTGGCAACAGGTGCTGCTCAACCCGGCGTTCACCTACCGGTTCCCGCACATGCTGCTCGCGGTGCTGATCAGTGCCGCCTGGTTCGTCGGCGGCATCGCCGCCTGGTACCTGGTGCGGCGGCGCTCGCTCGCCTTCGCCCGCCGCACACTCTCCATTGCGCTCGGGGTGCTGGCCGTGCTGATGCCCGTCCAGCTGTACGCGGGCGACGAGACCGCGGCGTTCATGGGGCAGCACCAACCCGCCAAGCTGGAGGCCTTCGAGGGCAACTGGAAGACCGACAACGACGGCTACAACCTGCTCGTCGTCCCCGACACCGACCAGGGCCGGAACAGCCTGCAGATCGGGATCCCGCACCTGGGCGCGGTGATCGGCAAGGACCTGACCGGTCAGGCCCACGTGCCCGGTCTGCTCCAGACCCCGCCGGACCAGCGCCCGAACATGTGGAGCACCTTCTACGGGTTCCGCGCGATGTACTTCACCGCGCTCACGATGTTCGCGATGGCCTTCGCCGGTCTGGTGCTGCGCCTGCGCGGCCGGCTGTTCACCGCCCGGCGGTTCCACAAGCTGATGGTGTGGATGACACCCGCCGGCCTGATCGCGATCACCGGCGGATGGATCACCGCGGAAACAGGACGGCAGCCGTGGGTGGTCTACGGCAAGATCCGCACCTCCGACGCCGTCTCCCAACTGTCCACCACCGAGGCGGCCCTCAGCCTGGCCGGCTTCGTCGCGGTCTACGCCGTGCTGGTCGCGGTCTGGGTCCGCTACATCGCGCGGACCGTGAAGGCCGGGCCGGAGGCCGTCGACGCGTCCGCGCCGTCCCCCGTCCCCCCGTCCCGGCCCGCGCCGGGCCGCCCGGCACGACCGGAGGCCGCCCATGGCTGAGTACGCTTCCTACGCACTGGTCCTCTTCGCGCTCGGCGCGTACGTCGTCCTGGACGGCTACGACCTCGGGATCGGGATCCTCGGCCTCTTCGACCGCGACGACCGGCGGCGCAAGGAGTACACCGAACTGGTCGCGACGGCCTGGGACGCCAACGAGAGCTGGCTCATCCTCGCCGCGGTCACCCTGTGGGCCGCGCTGCCCGGGGTCTACGCCACCGTGCTGCCCGGGCTCTACCTCCCGCTGACCGTGATGCTGCTGGGCTTCGTGCTGCGCGGGCTGGGGCTGGAGCTGCAGAGCGCCGCACCGCACTACCGGCGCGGCTGGGGGCGACTGTTCGGCATCTCCTCCCTGGTGGTGACGATCTGCCAGGGGCTCGTGGTCGGCACCGTCCTCACCGGGCTGCCCCAGCACCACGGCGTCTACGACGGCGGTGCACTGCGCTGGCTCAACCCCTACAGCGTGCTGTGCGCACTCGGCCTGACCGCGCTGTACCTGCTGGCCGGCGCCGCCTGGCTGCACGCCAAGACGGAGGGCGCCGTCCGCCGCCGGGCCGCCCGGCTCGGGCGCCCGCTGCTCTCGGCGACGATCGCCGCCGCCCTGGTCCTGGGCTTCGGCCTGACGGTGGCCGACCCCCAGCAGTTCCACTTCGAACAGCCGCTGCGCGCCGCCCTGTTCGGCCTCGCGGTGGCCACGGCCGCCGGCTGCGGCGCCGTCGCCTGGTACGGCTTCGGGCGGGCACCCGACGCCCGCCCGTTCATCGCGGTGCTCGGCGCCCAGGTGGCCGGACTCCTGGCCCTGGTGGCCGCGACCGTACCGGTCGTGGTGCCGCCCGCGCTGACCGTGCACGACGCCGCCAGCCCCACCGGTTCCCAGGTGTTCCTGCTGATCGGCGTCGGGGGCTGCATGCCGGTCGTGCTGGCCTACAACATCTACGCCTGGTGGGTGTTTCGCGGGAAGTACCGGGCGCCGTCACCGGCCGCGCTCGCCCTTTCCGACGAACCCCGGCGGCCCCCGGAGACGGCTTCGGCGACCCACCGCGCGGCGCCGAGCACCGAAGCGCCGAGCACCGATGGCGCGCCGGAGGGGATCCTGCGCACGGTCGCCCGGCGGGGCGGGTTCACCGTGCTCGGTGTCGGCACGGCCGCGGTGGCGCAGGACGTGTTCGGGGGCAAGGGCGAATGGATCGCCCCGGTCGCCCTCGTCCTGTTCGGCCTCGTCTCACTGACCGCCTGGCTGGTCGGCGACCGGCGGGCCGCCGCGGCGGGCGAGTTCGACCTCGATCCGGCGGTGCGGCGATGAGCGACACCGCCGCGTTGCTGGCGCGGCTGGCCGACGACGAGGTGCGGCGGGAGCAGCAGCGGGCGTTGGAGCGGCTGCGTGCCTGGGCGTACGCCCAGGCACCGGCCTTCCGCCGCGCCGGCACCCTGCGCGGACTCGCCGTCCTCGGCACCGTCGGGTGGGCGGCCGGGCTCGGCTGGGCGGCCCGACTGGCCCTGCGGGGCCAGCAGGCGGCGGTCACCCCGGTGTCGGTCCTGCCCGCCGCCTGCCTGGTCGGGGCCGGAATCGTCCTGCGGGCCCTGCTGCTCGCGGCGGGCGACCGGGCCGCGGACGACGCGGCCGCCGCCGTCCGGCACGAGCTGCGCACCCGACTGCTGACCGCCGCCCTGCCCGCCTGGCGGCGGCCGAGGGCCGCCACGGAGCCGCGGACCGCCGACGCCGCCTTCGTCCAGGCGCTCGACGAGGAGGTGGACCGTCTCACCGACTGGCTGACCGGCTACGTCCCGGCGCGCCGGACCATGCTGATCGCCGGCGGCATCGTGCTGGCGGCGATCGCCTCCGGCAGCTGGCTGGTCGCCATGCTGCTGGTGGTGGCGACCCCACTGCTGCCGGCCAATCTCAAGGTCATCGGCATGGGCACGCGCGCCGCCGTCCAGTCCCAGCTGACCGCCGCCCGGGCGCTCAGCGCCCGGCTGCTGGACCAGTTGCGCGGGCTGCCGACGCTGGTCGGCCTGGGCGCCGACGAGCAGGCCGCCCGCACCGTGGCGGCGGACGACCGCGAACTGGCCGCGCGCACCCAGGCGGTACTGCGGGTGGCGTTCCTCTCCACCGCCTGGGTGGAACTGCTGGTCACCGGAACCCTCGCCGTGGTCGCCACCTACTGCGGCCTGATGCTGCCCGACTATCTGCACGTGCCCGGCGTGCCCTCGGCCATGGGGCTGGGCACGGCGCTCTTCGTGCTGACCCTCACTCCGGCCTACTTCGCGCCGGTACGGGAACTGGCGCGCGGCTACCACGCGCGGGCCGAGGCGTCCGCCGCCGCCGACCTCGTCAACGGCCTGCTGGAAGCGTCCGAAGCCGAGCGGCCCGGTCCGGGCAGCCGGCCGCCCGGACCCGCCGACGCGCCGACCGGCGTGCGGCTGCGCGGAGTCGGCGTCACCTTCGCCGATCGCGACCGGCCCGCGCTCGACGACGTCACGCTGACCGCGCACCCGGGCCGGCTGGTGGCCGTCACCGGTGCCAGCGGCGCGGGAAAGTCGACGCTGCTCGCCGTCGCGGCCGGGCTGCTGGCAGCCGACTCCGGATCGAGTACCCATCAGGCCGACGGGACGACGCGGTCCGCCGACCCCCGCGCCGTGTCCTGGATCGGCCAGCCCTGTTACCTGCTGCCGGGCACGGTGCGGGACAACCTGCTGCTGGCCCGTCCGGACGCGGACGACGCCGCCCTCGCGGCGGCCTTCACTGCGCTCGACCTCGCCGGGCTGCTGGCGGCACTGCCCCACGGTCTCGACACGGTCGTCGGCGAGCGCGGTAGCGGGCTCTCCTCGGGCCAGATCCAGCAGTTGGTCTTCGTCCGCGCCCTGCTGCGGGCCGCGCCCGTGCTCTGTCTGGACGAACCGACGGCCCACCTCGATCCGGAGGCCGAACGGCGCGTCATGGCCGCCGTACGCACGCTGGCGCGTGACCGGACCGTTCTGCTCGCCACCCACAGCCCGGAACTGCTACGGATCGCCGACGAGGTCATCCGCGTCGACCGGGGCCGCGTCCACGGAGCGACCGCATGAACCCTGTCACCCTGCTGTGGAGCTCGGCCGACCGCCGCGGCCGCCGCGACCTCCTGCTCGGGGCGCTGCTGGCCGCCGGTGCCGAAGTGGCCGCCGCCGGGCTGCTCGGTCTGTCCGGTTGGTTCCTCACCTCCTGCGCCCTGGTCACGCTCCAGGCGAACACCACCTGGTCCTGGATGTACCCCTCGGGCACCGTCCGGGCGCTGGCCCTCGGCCGGACCGGGCTGCGCTACACCGAACGGCTCACCAGCCACCGCGCCCTGCTCGGCGCCACCGTCGCGCTCCGGACCCGGATGGTGCGCGCCACCGCCGCGCTCCCGCCCCGGCAGCTGCGGGACCGGCGGGACGGGGCGCTGCTGGCCCGGCTCACCGACGACGTGGCCGCCGTGGGCGCCCTGCCGGCCCGCTCCCTCGCTCCGCTGACCGGTCTCGGCGTGACGGCCCTGGCCGTGGTGGCACTGATCTGCGTGGCCGATCCGACGGCCGGGGCTACGGAGGCGCTGCTGCTCGGACTGGCCCTCACCGTAGCCGTGCGCACCAACCGCCGGGCCCTCGCCCACCGCGCCGAGGCCGTCAGCGAACGGGCCGCCGCCCGATCCGCCCTGCTCAGCGCGCGAGCGGCGCTCGCCGAACTGCACTGCCTGGACGTCGTGGACCTGGCCCGCGACCAGGTCGCCCAGCGGGTGGAGCTCGCCCACCGAGCCGACGCCGCGTCACTCGCCACCCTGCGCGGCGGCCGACTGCTGCTCCGGCTGCTCGCCGCGGTCGGCCAGGTCGCCGTCCTGCTGCTCGCGCTCGCCGGCCGCTCGACGGTCCAGCCGGTCGCCGCGGCCATCGGCGAGACGCTGCTGGTCGCCGCCGGCTACGAACTCGTCGAGGCCCTGCCGCAGATCCTGCGCGACCACGGCTCGGCCGCGCACTCCGCGCTGCGGCTGACCGACCTGCTCGCGGGCGCCCGCGCACTGCCCTCCGGAGCGGCCGCCGCCTCCCACCGGGACGCGCCGCTGACCGTACGCGAGCTCCCGCTGGGCCCCGGAGCGGCCCGGTGGTCGACCACCCTCCCACCGGGCAGCGCCACCCTGGTCACCGGGCCCAACGGGAGCGGCAAGAGCACCCTGCTCAACATGCTCGCCGGACGGATCGACAGCCCCTCCCCCGGTGTCGTACTCCTCGGCGACTCCCCCGTGCACGCGCTCCCCGCGGCGGCGGTCGCCACCACCCTCACCCTCGTCGAAGCCGAGGACTGGCTGGCGGACAGCACCGTCGCCGACAACCTCCGCCAGGCCGCCCCCACCGCCGATGACGCCACACTTCGTACGGCGCTCGCCGTCGCGGCCTTGGCGGACCTCGAACTCGACACACCCACCGGGCCGTTGGGCAGCGCGCTGTCGCAAGGGCAGCGGCGCCGACTCGGCATCGCCCGTGCCGTGCTGCGCAACCCTGCGGTGCTCCTCCTCGACGAGCCCGTCGCCGGGCTCGACCGGCCCACGGCAGTGCGGCTGCTGAGCGGGATCCGCGCGGCGCTGCCGCGCTGTGCGCTCGTCATAGCCCTGCCGGACCAGCATCACGACCTGCTGCCGTTCCCCGTGGACACCGTGCTCGCGCTGGGCAGTTGAGAACTGGGCGGTTGAGGACCAAGCAGTTGAGGACCAAGCACTTGAGGACCAAGCGCTTGAGGACCGGGCGGTACACCGGATTGACCGACATCAAGACCAACCAGCCTTTCAGCCACCGCTGTTCGGCCTGCACCACGAGGACGGTCAGCATGCCCTTCATCACGGTCGGCGAAGAGAATGCCGGCACCATCGACCTGTACTACGAGGACCACGGCTCCGGCCGGCCCGTGGTGCTCGTCCACGGCTGGCCGCTCAACGGGGCCTCCTGGGAGAAGCAGGAAGCCGCGCTGCTCGCCGCCGGCCACCGGGTGATCACCTATGACCGCCGCGGCTTCGGCGCCTCCGACAAGCCGGCGTCCGGCTACGACTACGACACCTTCACGGCCGACCTGCACGCCGTGCTCAGCCGCCTCGACCTGCGGAACGTGATCCTGGTCGGCTTCTCCATGGGCACCGGGGAGGTCGTCCGCTACCTCGGCGGCTACGGGTCGGAACGGATCTCCGGGGCCGTGCTGCTGGGTGCGGTGCCACCGTTCCCGATCCGGACCGACGCCGACCCCGACGGCGTGGACGGCATCGTCCTCGGGGAGGTCCAGGGCGCCATCCGCGCAGACCGCCCCGCCTTCGTCGCGGGCTTCCTCGCCGACTTCTACGACGTGGACGTGCTCGGCGGCGAGCGGGTCAGCGACCAGGTGGTCCAGTACAGCTGGAACATCGGCGTCTCGGCTTCCGCCGGGGCGCCCCTGGACCGCCCCCCGGCCCAACTCACCGACCTCCGCGCGGACCTAGCCCGGATCGACGTCCCCGTCCTGGTCGTCCACGGCGACGCCGACCGCACGCTGCCGCTGCGCTCGACCGCGCTCCCTCTCTCCCGGAGCATCGGGGGCGCCCGCCTGGTGGTGCTGAAGGGCGCCCCGCACAGCCTCATCTGGACGCACGCCGACGAGGTCAACAAGGAACTGCTCGCCTTCATCGCCGTCCGACGGCCCGAGCGCGAGGCACTTGATCACCATCTAGTTGAATGCTAAATTAAATCTCGGGCCGGGCCACCGCCCGCAGCCCCATCAGGAGGAACGATGACGACCACCGTCGCGAACAACCCCGACCGGTCGCGATTCGAGATCACCGACGACGGTGCGCTCGCCGGCTTCGCCGAGTACCACCGGTACGAGAACGAGATCGCCTTCATCCACACCGAGATCGACCCGGAGTTCGCCGGGCGCGGCCTCGCCGGCACCCTGGCCCGCGCCGCCCTGGACACCGTCCGGGAGCAGGGGCTCGCGGTCCTCCCCTACTGCCCGTTCATCCGCGCCTGGATCGGCAAGCACCCGGAGTACGTCGACCTGGTCCCCGAGGCACAGCGCACCCGCTTCGGCTTCTGACCGCCGCTCCGACCGCCGGCCGCCGACATCGCGGCCGGCGGTCCCCACGCACTGGCGGACCACACGGGGTGCGCTGACAGGCCATGTGCGCTCCGCGGTCGTGACTATCGTGACGACCGCGGCCGGAACTCCGGGTGCGGAGGACGAGCTTCCTCCTCGACGGCTACGGCCACCCCCTGCTCGCGGTCACTTCCGCGACCACCCGTCTCCCCCCGACCACCCGTCTCCCCTCGACCGCCGATGCCGCCCGGCAGCGGGAGGTCCGGTGCCGTTCCCGGAGGAGCGGCACCGGCCGGTACCGGCGGCCCTACCTGCCGTCGGGGATCCGGACGGCCAGGAGGTTGGGGTCGTGGTTGGTGAAGTAGGCGCCACTGGCGATGTAGGCGGTGGTGCCCCGTACGGCGAGCGACGTCGGGTTCTCCAGCCCGTCGGCGCCGGTCAGCACGATGGTGTGGCTGCCGTCCGGCCTGACCAGGGCGACCTCGTTGTCCGCGTTGATCGCGGCCAGCAGTGTGTCGCCGCGGCCGGTGAACGCGAAGTCGTCGATGTCGACCAGGCCGGTGGCCCTGGTCTGGACGGCGCCAGCGGTGCCTCGCCGGGTGACCGGGATGCGCAGCACGGTCCCCTGGTCCAGGTTGGAGACCCAGACCGCGCCGCCGTGGACCTTGATGCCGTTGGCCCCGAGGAACTTGACGGCGGCCAGTTCCGGCGCGGTGGCCCAGCGGGTGGGCGTGCCTCCGCCGCTCGGCACGCGCCAGACCGTGCCGAGGACCGAGTCGGCCACGTAGAGGTGGTGTTCGTCCGGGTCGAGCGTCAGCCCGTTGGGCAGGCCGTCGGCGGGGAGGGCGGCGATGCGCTGCGGCGTGCCGCCGGGCCGCAGGCGCCAGAGGCCGGTCAGGTCGCTGCTGCCGGTGGCGTAGAGGAAGTACAGGGTCCCGTCGTGGGCGCGGACGACTCCGCCCAGGAACGGTGACGACAGTGCCGGGGTAGTGGAGCCGGCCGGGGGCTCGGGCATGGTCGCGAGAACGCGCACCGTGCCGTCCTGCCCGATGCGGGCGATCTGGCGGCTGAAGGCGAAGGTGACGACGGCGCTGCCGCCGGGCTCCAGGGTGATGTTCTCCGGTCGCTGCCCGTCGGCGATGTCCAGGTGTGCGACGAACCGAACGTCCGGTCCCGGGGCGGCCGTCGCGGTGATCGCGGGGCCGGCCACGGTGACGGCGAGGGCTGCCGCGACGACCGAGACCGCGAGGCCGGTGCGCGTACCTGTCAGGAAGTTTGGCATGGGGGTTCGCTCTTTCTTTCGTGGACGGAAGCCGCCGGCGGTTCCCTGCGGGCGAAGTACCGCCGACCCGGAGGGGACGCTACGGTCCACGGCGGCGGCGTGTTGTTCGTCCGTGCCCTGCCGCTGGTCCGCGGGCGCCCGGGCACGGTGCCACGATGCCGCCGCGGCATCCACCGCGCCGAGCGGCCGGTGTACACCCTGAGGCAACGACCCTTCGTCGCGAGTCAAGTCGCCTACTGGATATGCGGATAGCTTCGGTCTCGGCGGTCGGGGGAAGCTGCGGCCGCGCAACCCGGGCTTCGGCAGGACTCCTGAGCGAATCCCGATGCGCTGACGCTCCTCCGCCCGATCGACGACCGGCGACCACGTGCTCGTCCGGTTCGGCCCCGAGATCCTCGACGGCCCCCGGCAGTGACCGGGGCACCCCGCGCACACCGCCCGAGTCCCCGGCCCTGCCCGGAGCGCCACCCGCGCTCCACCCACCACCGGCCTGCCCGACGGGCCGGTCGATCCCAGCAACTGGAAAGGCACATCATGCCGTTCATCACCCTGACCGACGGTTCGCAGAAGTTCTACAAGGACTGGGGCACCGGCCGTCCGGTCGTCCTCTCGCACGGCTGGCCACTGAACGCCGACGCGTGGGACAGCCTCGCCGTCGCCGTCGCCGACGCCGGCTACCGGGTCATCGCCCACGACCGGCGCGGGCACGGCCGGTCCGAGCAGACCTGGGACGGCAACCACATGGACCAGTACGCGGACGACCTGGCCGAGCTGCTGGAGCAGCTCGACCTCACCAACGCCGTCCTGGTCGGCCACTCGACCGGCGGCGGCGAGGTCGCCCGCTACCTCGGCCGCCACGGCAGCGACCGGGTGCGCAAGGCCGTCCTGCTCGGCGCCGTGCCGCCGCTGATGCTCCGGACCGAGACCAACCCCGAGGGCACCCCGATCGAGGCCTTCGACGGCATCCGGGCCGGCGTCGCGGCCGACCGGTCGCAGTTCTACTACGACCTCAGCGAGTCCTTCTTCGGCTTCAACCGGCCCGGCGCCGAGGTCTCCGACGGCAAGCGCCGCGAGTTCTGGCTCCAGGGCATGCAAGCCGGCCTCAAGGGCGCCCTCGACTGCATCGAGGCGTTCTCCGAGACCGACTTCACCGAGGACCTCAAGAAGATCGACATCCCGGTCCTGGTCGCCCACGGCGACGACGACCAGATCGTCCCGATCGCCGCGTCCGCGGAGAAGAGCGCCGAGCTTCTCTCCCAGGGCATCCTCAAGGTCTACCCCGGCGCCCCGCACGGCCTGGTCGGCGCGTACGAGGCCGCGTTCACCAAGGACCTGATCGAGTTCCTCGGCGCCTGAGGCTGTGGCCGGGTGTGGCCCGCACCCGCGCACCCGCGTGGTCCGGGCCGCACGGGGAGAAGACCGGCCAGCAGGACCCGGCTGACCACGTGACTTCGTGAGCGTCGCCGGCCCGGGGACATCCGGCCTGCGAACCCCGGAGAGCGCGAGCCCCGGCAGGTGGGTCCTTCGACACCATCTGCCGGGGCTCGCTCGCGATCAGGGCCCGGGACTCGGGGCCCGGACCGCCGCATCCCCGGATGAAGGGTCAGGTGCGGGTCAGGAACTTCTCCAGGACGCTGTTGAACTCGCCGGGGTTCTCCAGGAACGGGAAGTGTGAACTGGCCGTGCCCCGTGGGAAGACGTGCAGTTCGGCACCGGGAATCCGCTCGGCGATGAACCCCTGCGAGGCCGGGTCGACGTGACTGCCCTCGCAGCCGATGACCAGTGCGGGTACGTCGATGCGGGGGAGCACGTCGCGCCAGTCCTGCGCGCAGTGGTCGAAGAGCAGCGGAACGCCCGCGTACGCCGGTGTGGACTCGATCTCGTCGGCGACGAAGGCGAGCAGGTCGGGATCAGAGGCACCGGTGAACATCGAGCGCACGAAGTCCCGCCGCGCCTGCCGTCCGTCGGGCCCGGCGAGGGCGGCACCGAGGTCCAGCAGCCCCGCGACGTCGAAGATCGCGCCGGACTCCTGCTGTTCGGCCTGGGTCATCCAGGGCACCGCGGCCACCGCCGCCGGCTGGTCCACGATGACCAGCCGGCGGATCCGGCCGGTGCCGTACTGGTCGATGAAGCTCCACCACACCGAGGCGCCCATGGACCACCCGAGAGCGTCGAAGGCGGTGAGCCCGAGGTGCTCGACCAGGTCGAGGACGTCGCGGGAGAGCCGGGCGATGCGGTACCCGTGGTGCGGCTTGGCCGAGCGGCCGTGGCCGCGCAGGTCCACCGTCACGACGCGCCGCCCGACGGACAGCGCCTCGAACTGATGGCGGAACATCTCCTGGGTCTGCCCCCAGCCGTGCAGCATGACCAGGGGCGTCCCTTCGCCACCGCTGTCGCGGTAGGCGAGACGGACCCCGTCCCCGGTGGTGAAGCTCTCCACGGTCTTCCTCTTTCCCTCGCGGTCGTCGGTCTGGAGAAGGAGCGCCGCCCCCCGTCGACGGCGACCGCGGCGCCCCGGCCCGTGCCGGCGCGCAGGAGCGGCTCCGGTGCACTCGCACGGGCCGGAGCGCGATCTCGACCTGGCCCGGCACCCCGCTCGAGGTGGTCGCGGACACGATGGTCACCATGGTGTGGGGGAGGTCGGGCAGCACGCCGGTTCCCAGGAGTTCCAGCAGTTCCGGGAGTTCCGGCAGTTCCGGCAGTTCCGGGTGCGCCGCGCGGTGGGGCGTCACCTCGGGGGGGGGAGGAGCTGCCGGACGGCATCCGTTCGTCCGTGATCATCCGTCTCCGGGCCAATTCATACAACGCGATGACGGTGAACGCAAAAGTCTCAACACTCCTCGGATGACAGCCGTCCGGCGCCCGTCCCCTCACCCGGAGCCCGCCACGGCCCCGCTCCGTGCACGCTCTTCCGGTGCTTCCCTCGTCCCGTGCACGCAGCGGTCATCGGCCGTGCGCTGCGGGAGAAGCCGGACGCCGCACCGCGTCCTACTGTCCGGAACACAACCGCCAGAGAAGAACTGGCGATCGTCCAGGAACTGGAAACATGCTGAAGAAGATCTGGTCCGCGCTGCTCTCGCTGGCCCTTGCCGCGGGCCTGGCCACCGCGCTGAGCGGCACGGCCCACGCCGCCGACGACCGGCGGGTCGACTGGAACGTCTCGAACATCACCAGCCGGGGTGCGCAGCACGCCCAGAACTACTGGAACATCATCGATTTCATCCACCGCAACACCTACGGACATGAGACCAACATCCCGCGGCTGCGGCAGACCACCAGCGAGCGGCGCCTGGTCGAGGTCCGGGTGATGGACGGCGATCACCAGCTCACGTCCGTCTACCTGTGGTCGGACAACCTCTACGTGGCCGGCTTCTACTCCCCGACCGCCAACGAGCACTTCGTGTTCTCCGACGGCCGCACGCAGGAGTTCCAGTACGCACTCGGCATCCAGCACGCCCGCATCATGCCGAACACCGGGAACTACACCGCCCTGCCCGGCGGCAACAACCGGCAGAACCTGGTCCTCGAACCCGAGACGATCTACAACGCCATGCAGACGCTGCGTCAGGCGCACGAGTACAACGACGGCGTCGGCCGCGCCCTGCTGGTCGCGATCCAGGTCTTCTCCGAGGCCTCACGGTTCGCCCCGATCTTCGACAACATCCGCAGCAACATCCGCGACTGGACCCACACTCCCCTGGGCGGTCAGTACGCCGACCTGGAGAACCAGTGGGGCCAGATCTCGGAGTTCGCGAACGCAGTGGGCGTCCGGCACGACAGCCGGCAGATCACCGTCCTGGACCACGTCGTGCGCACCATCAGCGAGCTGCTGGCCGTCCTCCAATTCGTCGAACTCAACGGCTCCCAGGCGAGGTTCTGACGGCCCTCGGGTCCTGTCCGGCGAACGCCCCCCGCGTACGGGGGCGTTCGCCGCACTCCCGTTGGCGGCTGCGCCCGTCCGTACGGTACTGGTGCGTCGCGGCCCCGCTCCGCAACCGGGGCCGTGCGCAGCGGGGCCGCGGACGGCTCAGCTCATCACGTGCCCCATCTCCGTTTGCCAGTCGATGTGTTCCGCCTCGGTCTCGAGCGGTACCAGTGCGAAACACTCCTTACCGAGCCAGGTGCGGACCGGCTTGGCGGGGACGTCCACGAGCGCGGAGCCGTTCTTTCCCCGCAGCAGGATCCGCAGATCAGGCCGGCCGTGGCAGGGGCAGGGCGGCCAGATCCGCACATCACCGAGGCCGGCGGGGGCGCGCAGGCCGTCCCACAGGAGGTCGCGTGCGAAGGCCCACCGCACATCGGGCCCCACCCCCGTGACCACGTCCAGCGAGACGGCGAGGGGATCCGCCCTGCTGTAGCGCCAGCGGACCCTGAGGGGGATCGAGAAGTCGGCGCTGACGACGAGCCGGCCCCCGAGTTCGAGCTCGGTGGCGTCGGGCCGCGACTGCGCCCGCCGGTCGGGCGAGCCGAACCAGCTGAACGAGCTGGACGGGCTGGTGGCTGTGGGACGCGATGACATCGGATTCCTTCGTTGGTCGGTGTGGCGGTGTCCGGGGCCGGCGGCCGGCGGACGGCGGACGGCGGACGGCGGACGGCCGTACGGTCACGCGGGGCTCAGGGCCTGGACGGCCTGGATGATCAGGTCGGCCACGAGGCCCGGCTGGGAGAGGGTCACCGCGTGGGAGGCCGTCGCGGCCTCCTGCACGGTCGCTCCGGCGCGGTGGGCGGTGAATCGCTGGATCTCGGGGGGCAGTGCCCGGTCGGAGCCGGTGACCAGGGCCCAGGCGGGCTTGGTGCGCCAGGCTGCCGCCGGGGCGGAGTCGGTGAGGGTGCTCTCGGCGATCGGACGCTGGATCGCGGCGAGGACCTCGGCGAGGTCCGGTGCGAGGTCGGCGGCGAAGACCTCCGGGTAGGCGTCGGCGCGGACGGTGAGCTCCGTACCCGGGCCTCCGGCGACGGGGTCGCAGGTCGAGCGTTGGAGGCAGGCGAGGATCGGGGCGGGTGTGAAGCGGCTCTGGAGGTCCGCGTGACTCTCCCCCGCGTCGGGGAGGTAGGAGGATACGTAGACCAGGCCGACGACCTTGGGCGCCACCCCGGCCGCGGTGATCACGGCCCCTCCGTAGGCGTGGCCGACCAGGACCACCGGTCCGTCGATCCGGTCCAGCAGAGCCGTGAGGTAGGCCGCGTCCTGGGCCAGGCCCCGCAGCGGCGTCGCGGCGGCGAGGACCGGGATCCGATGGCGCTGGAGTTCGGCGACGACGCCTATCCAGCTGCTGGTGTCGGCGAATCCGCCGTGGACGAGGACGACGCTCGGGGCAGTGGGCATCAGGGGGCCTTTCCAGGTGGGGCGGCGTCCGACCGGTCCGCGGTCACGGCGTGTGGTCCCGGGTGCTCGGGCCCGAGGCATGGGCCTGCCACTGGCTCGGCGAGACGCCGAAGGCGGCCCGGAACACCCGGCTGAAGTGGGCGGCGCTGACGAAGCCCCAGCGGTGGGCGACTGCGGCGACGGTGCTGGTGCGGTTCGGGGTACGGGCGAGCTCCCGGCGGCACTCCTCCAGCCGCCGCCGGCGCACCCAGTGGCCGACCGTCATGCCCTGTTTCTGGAATAGCTTGTGCAGGTACCGCACGGAGATGTGGTGGGCACGGGCGATGCTCTCAGGTGACATGTCGGGGTCCATCAGGTTCGCATCGATGTGGCGGCGGATCCGGGACAGCAGCTCGGCGCTGACGGCGGTCAAGGGTGCGTTCTCCTCTTCCAGGAGATCCGTGACGAGAAGAGACAGCAGGTCCGCCGCGTTGCGGGCCAGCTGGTGACGCGAGGTCATGAGCGCGTCTCGCGGCCGGTCGGCGTCGCCGTCCCCGGTGGCGAGCTCCAGCAGGAACCGGGAGGCCAGCGAGCCGATCCCGGCACTGCCTCGGGCGAGGAGCCCGTGGACGTGGCCGTGCTCGCCGGAGGTGAGGGCGAGGTAGAAGCGGGGCACGCGGAACCAGAGGAAGACACTGGACCCGGCGTGCAGGAGATTCGGGGGCTGAGGAGCGCTGCTGATGAGCAGGTCGCCCGGCTCCAGCGGGATGTCGACGCCCTGGCGCCGGACGATCGCGTCTCCCCGCCGGTACACGCCTACGTGCAGGTACTCGTCGGGCCCGGCCCCTGGGGGCGGCGGGAGAAGGTCGATGCGCTCCGGGCCGCCGCCGGTCCGGGAGTCGGAGCGGGCGGCGGCCGGGGCTGTTTCGGACATGACTGTGGTGTCCGACTGGATCACGGGAATTCCAATCCGGGAAACGCGGGGCATGGGGGCATGGCGGCATGGAGGTGTGCGGCTGCGAGTTCAGCGGACTCAGCAGCGGAACACGGCAGCGTTGGAAGCGGCGAGGTTCTCAAGGAGGAGGAAGGGGAACTGCGGGCCTGCGACCTCGGCAGGGATCTGCTCGGCGAGGAACCGCTGGGGCCGGGGCGCGACATGGCTTTCCGTCGCAGCCGAACACCGGTGAGGGAGCCTCGATCCGCGGTAGGAGGTCGCGGCGGTCCTGCGCGCAGTGGTCAAACTGCGGCGGTACCGCGACCTGGGCGGGCATGGCCCCGGTCGTCTCGGTGACGAACGTCAGCTCCGCAGCTCACCTTGCTTCCAGGCGCCCTGACGTTCAACCGGCACGGGGATCTCCGACTGGGCGAGCGCGTCGAAGGCATCCGGTCCAGGGGGCTGGCCGGAGCGGACGCCTCGCGGGACGTCCGGTCGACGCGATCGCCGCACCTGGGCCCGTCCGTCCCGGCCACGGAAGTCCACCGTACCCACCCGGCGGCCGGCCCGGTCGCGTTCCGCTGCCGGCGGAACACCTCCGGTGTCCCGCCCCCGACCGTGGAGCACGCCCAGGGGCGTCTCTCCCCACCGTTGTCGCGGAACGCCGTTCGCGCCCCGTCCTCGGTGACCAACTCGTGCACGGCTCCTTCTTCCTCTGATCGGGCCGCCTCGGGGGTACGGTGTCAGGCGGCCCGCGGCCCTGGTGCGCCACTGGAAGAAGTCTGACGCCGACGCCCCCGGTGGCACCACCGACCGCCGTAGGGATTGTGCGGGCCGGCTTCCTCGCTCTGTAGCAAAGCTTGATCCGGAGGGACTGCCGCAGCTCAGAGCGTACGCATCAGGGCGTGAGCAGCGGCTACGACCCGGCCACCAGCTCGCGGATCCTCAGGCCCAGGTGGAGCAGCAGCCGGTTGGCCCCGCTGTCCAGGTCCAGTCCGGTGATCTCCTGGATCTGCCGCAGCCGGTAGTAGAGGGAGGTCCGGTGCAGGTTCAGGGCCTCGGCGGTCTTGGGTGCCGACCCACCGTTCTCCAGGAAGCAGAGCAGCGTCTCCTCCAGCCGCTGGGTGGCGGGACCGTCCAGCAGCCGTCGCAGCGGCTGGGGGACGAGGGTCTCGGTGAGCGCGTGCTCGGGCAGCTGCATCAGGACGGCGAACTCGCCCAGGGCCTCCCAGTCACCCACCCGCTCCAGGTGCGGCAGCCGCCTCGCCGCCCGGGCGGCGACCCGCGACTGCTCAGCGGAGACCCATGCGTCCGCGAGTCCGGTCCGGCGCCCGCCGATGCCGACCGCGGCGCGGACCTTCTCCCCCAGGAAGGTCTCCAGTGCCCCGAGGATGCGACGGGACTGGGCGGCGAGGTCATCCGGACGCGGCTCGCGCTCGAAGCCCTGGAGCAGGACGGCCCGGTCGCCCCCGGTGGCCATCAGGCCGCGCGCGGTGCGCGTTTGCACGTGCGCCTCCAGGGCGCCCCGCAGCGCCACCGTCACCTGCCCGGGGGGCGTTGAATGCGCTGCCACCAGAACGGTGCTGACCACCCAGTGCGCCCGGTCGGGGAGGAGACCCTGGTCCAGCAGCAGCCCCCGGGCGGTGCTTCGCGCCACGACGTCGGTGTCCAGCAGCCCCTCCAGTAGCCGGCCCTGGCCCGCCGAGGTCTCGTCCGCGGACGTCTGCTCGTCGTACAACTGCGCCGCCACGCCGCGGGTGGCCCGCTCGATCGCCGCGGTCTCGGCCTCGGTCAGCTGCTCGTCCGGGGTGACTACCATGAGGACGCCCAGAAGGTGACCGCGCTCCCTCAGCGGCACGCAGTAGCGCTGCAGCAGGCCGAGGTCGTCCCGGCCCGCCAGGTATCCGGGCCGGGGCCACTGCATCACGCCCTGCCCCAGGACGTACCGGATGACCTCGGCGTCCGCCAGGCCCTGCAACAGGGTGCGGATGCGCACCGGGTCCTCGTCCCCGTAGTGACGGCTCGTGCAGATCACCCGGACCAGGGCGTCGTCGAGCACCACCGACCGCCCCAGCTCAGCCGCGAGCGCGTCGACGAGCGCCTGCAGAGCTTCACTGGCACCGCGTGCCCGCTGGATGGAACCCGCCACGATGAAACTCCCCGCTGCCCGTCCGTACAGTGCCGCGACCGCGGCCGGGCGCCCGCGCGGAACACCGCCGTAGGACGGCGGGTCAGCGGGCACGTGCAAGACCTGCCGATCAAGAATGATCTTGCCTGGGAGTGCACTCGACCTGCTTAAGTCATTTGACTGCCGGAACTGACCACCCCACCCATGGGGACCGCCGCGGCAATGCGCGGGAAGGCGAAACCTGCGCCCGACATCCCCCTCAAGCGCGTGCCCTCGCGGGCGACAGCCCGTCCGGCACCCACGGTGGTGCCGACGGATGGACGTTCGACCAGACGGTCGGCCCGGCCGCCGGGGCGACGGCAAAGGCCCGTCCGGCGGCCGGGTGGGACGGCACCCGCCGGTGATGGCCGTCAAGGCTGTGCGTCTCCCGGTGGCGACGCGTACTCACCGGCGGGCTCCCGCGGAGTGGCCGGCCGCCGGCGCCGCCGACCGCCGGCGCCCGGAAGTCACTCCCTTCAGTGACGCCGTGCCGTGTCCAGCAGTTCGGTGAAGGGGGCGAGGCCCTCCTCGTCTCCGGTGTCGGACGGGCGTTGACTGTCCGGGCGCCCGGCCGTCAGAGCCGCCAGCTCGGCGCCGGCCCGGTCGATGCGGCGGGCCAGGTCCGCCGTTCCGGGGGATCCGGTCGAGCCCCAGTCCTCGGAGGCGGCGTAGACCGCGGTGGGTACCACGACGGCGTGCAGATAGGCGAACAGCGGTCGCACCGCGTGCTCCAGGGCCAGCGAGTGACGGGCGGTACCGCCGGTGGCCGCGATGAGGACGGGCTTGCCGTTCAGCGCCTGGTTGTCCAGGACGTCGAAGAAGGACTTGAACAGGCCGCTGTAGGACGCGGTGAAGACCGGCGTGACGGCGATGACGCCGTCCGCCGAAGTAACGGCGTCGACGGCCTCGCGCAGCCTTCCGGCAGGGAAGCCGGTGAGCAGGTTGTGGGCGATGTCGACGGCCACCTCCCGGAGTTCGACGGTGTACGGCTCGGCCGACCGGCCGTGGTCGGCAGTCCGGCGGCTCGTGGCCTCGGCCAGCCGGTCCGCGAGCAGGCGGGTGGAGGACGGCTGGCTCAGACCGGCGGTGACGACGGCCAGGCGCAGCGGGTTCGGCGCGGTGGTGGTGGACATGGGACGACCTCCGGTCAGGGACGGTGTTCGGCGGCGGCCTTGGCGTCGCGCGCGGCGACCAGGGTCGCGTGGGTGGGGGCGTCGGGCACGGTCGCGGGCCGGCCGACGGCGAACTCCTTGCGCAGTACGGGCACGACCTCCTCGCCCAGTAGGTCGATCTGTTCCAGCACGGTCTTCAGCGGCAGACCGGCGTGGTCCATCAGGAAGAGCTGGCGCTGGTAGTCGCCGACGTACTCGCGGGAGGACAGGGTGCGCTCGATCACCTGCTGCGGAGAGCCGACGGTGAGCGGGGTCTCCCGGGTGAACTCCTCCAGCGAGGGGCCGTGTCCGTAGACGGGGGCGTTGTCGAAGTAGGGCCGGAACTCGCGGACCGCGTCCTGGGAGTTGCGCCGCATGAACACCTGGCCGCCGAGTCCGACGATGGCCTGCTCCTCGGTACCGTGCCCGTGGTGGGCGAAGCGCCTGCGGTAGAGGGCCACCATCCGGCGGGTGTGCTCCTTGGGCCAGAAGATGTGGTTGTGGAAGAAACCGTCGCCGAAGAAGGCGGCCTGCTCCGCGATCTCGGGCGAGCGGATGGAGCCGTGCCAGACGAACGGTGCGACCCCGTCGAGCGGGCGCGGAGTGGCGGTGAAGGACCGCAGCGGAGTGCGGAACTTGCCCTCCCAGTCGACGACCTCCTCGTCCCAGAGCCTGCGCAGCAGTGCGTAGTTCTCCACAGCGAGGGCGACGCTGTCGCGGATGTCCTGCCCGAACCACGGGTAGACCGGCCCGGTGTTGCCCCGTCCCATCATCAGGTCCACCCGGCCGTCCGCGAGATGCTGGAGCATCGCGTAGTCCTCGGCGATCTTCACCGGGTCGTTGGTGGTGATGAGGGTCGTGGCGGTGGACAGGATGAGCTTCTCGGTCTTCGCCGCGATCCAGCCGAGCATGGTGGTGGGTGAGGACGGCACGAACGGCGGGTTGTGGTGCTCGCCGGTGGCGAAGACGTCGAGTCCGGCCTCCTCGGCATGGCGGGCGATGGTCACGATAGCCTTTATGCGCTCGTGCTCAGTGGGCGCAGTGCCGGCGGTGGGGTCCTGGGTGAGATCACCGACCGAGAAGATCCCGAACTGCATGCCTGAACTCATTTCAACTCCTGGGTCAGGGAACCTGGTTACGGTGACCCTAGGTAGCCTTGGCAGGCCCGGCTTTGTGCTGCGCG
This sequence comes from Kitasatospora sp. NPDC029312, assembly GCF_055569215.1. NCBI lineage: Bacteria > Bacillati > Actinomycetota > Actinomycetes > Kitasatosporales > Streptomycetaceae > Kitasatospora > Kitasatospora sp. NPDC029312. Next base: position 167,117 of record NZ_JBVHXY010000006.1, read on the forward strand.
CACGATGCCGTGTCCTGGAGCGCCCTCGCCGCCCCGCGGTCGACCTCCGCGGCTGGACGCCCACCGCGCCGACCACAGCGCCGTCCCCTTCAACGGCTTCCTCGCGGCACCGGACTGCGCAACATCCCTTCCCGGCGAACAGGACGCCGCAAAACGAGCCCTGACCGCGTTCCTGGAGTACCAGCTCGACGACCGCAAGACCCGCATGCTTCGCGACCAGGGACACCTCAAGGAAGCCGTCACGTTCAACACCGGCATCGCCCCCCGACAGTCGAACGCCGACTTCAACCTCCTCAGCCACGCCCTCGACGCCGACCTGGCCATCAACCAGGGCGCCCTCGACCATGCCGGCGCCGACAACGACCCCGGCCGCACCACCGCAGTCACCGGCGCCGTACTGCTCGCCGCCGAGCGGTGTCCGGCCTGACGCTCACTCCGTGAGGAAGAGGCACCTTCCGGAGGTTGCCTGTCGATCTGGCCGTGCGCCCCGCCCCGCACGCTCTGCCGGCACACCCGCCCCCCGGCGACCCTGGACAGGCCATCACGACGCCCTGCGCACCTGAGGACCCGCATTCCTGCGCATCGCTCCGCGCAGCGATGCGGTCTCCACTGTCCTGACGATGCGCCAGACTTGGTCCCACCGCTCAGAGCGGTCCGCAAAGAGACCACGGAGGCAGAGCGCCTTGACCCGTTACAGCGTCGACCCCGACCGGCACGAGCTGATCGCCACCTGGGGATGCGGTGAAGGCGACCTCGCCACCCGCGTCGCCTCCCTCCCCACCGAGGCCGGCACCTCCGACCTTCTGGGTCTGGCCCGCGCCCTCACCCAACTCTCCGCCGCCGCCTGGCGCACCTACACCCATCCCGCCAGCGCCGCCGGCTCCCTGGAGCCCAACACCGAGGGCTGGCGCCGCGAGGAGGAGCGCAAGCACTTCAGCGACGTCGCAGACGCGATCACCAAGCCGAACCTGCCCACCGGCGGCTCGATGATCGTCTCCTACAGCCGCCTCCTGGAATCCGCCAACCGCGTCGGACGCGCCCTCCACGACCTCGACGACCCCGAACTCACGAAGGCTGCGCTCGCTGAGACCGCCACCTAGCTCGCCGCCGTCGAGAACGCCGAACTCGGCGACCTGACCGGCCGCGCCCAGCAGGCCGTCCTCCTCAGCCGCGAGGACGCCTCCCCCGTCCAGGTCGCCGCCGCCGACCACCTCCTCCAGCAGAACCCCTTCGGGTCGGCGGAGCTCTTCTCCGCCATCGACCCCACCGCGGCCGCCGTCGCCGCGGCTCACTGGCTCGCCGCCGCGGCCGAAGTCACCGCCGAGGCTTCCGGACACGACCCCGTCCATGTCGTCCAGGAGGCCGACAACATCGAGGCCCTTCCCCACGAGACCCCCACCCTCGTCCTCGGCCTCATCGACGACGGCGCCACCCCGCGCGACGCCGTCACCGGACTCGTCCGCCACGCCATGCACATCGCCGACGGACTCCTCCCGGACCCCGACGCCCTGCGCGAACAGCTCGAGGACCTAGAGGACCTCGAGGAGACCATCGCCGGGTACACCGGCGACGACGATCCCGACCTCGAAGACATCGCCCTGCGCCTCACCCCGCTCGACCCCAGGCGCCCCGCCCGCGACCTCCTCGAAGACCTCCTCACCGGCATCCATGGCTGCTGGCTCCTCCACAGCGAGTACGACGAACTCGACACCGACGAAGACCTCGGCGACGCCGAGGACTGGGACGACGAACAGGCCGAGGAGCACCCGCGCCGCAGCCGTGCACGCTTCGCCCAGCTCGTCCGCCAGTCCGCCGCCGCGAACCGCGACCGCCTCGTCTGACCGGGCGCCCCAAGGCGCGATAGACAGCCCAACCAGGTGACCTGTGGTTTCCCCTTTCCGCTGGCCAAGGGAGAACCACAGGTCAGCCCGTATTTTCGTGGCCTGGTGGTCGCAAAGTGGTCGCCTCGCGGGCGCAGGCTAGGAGGTAGAAGACTCCGTCCGCCCGACCCCTTCGAGGCGATCATCATGCGCTGCTCACCGAATCCGGGATACGACCGTGGCCGCGTCTACCGGCGCTGCGGCTGCCGCGACGGCCACCGCCGCCAGCTCGGCACCACATGCCCCCGTCTCGCAACGGACCCCCGCCACGGCTTCTGGGCGTTCGCCGTCGACACCCCGCCCGTCGACGGCCACCGTCGCACCATCCGCCGCGCCGGCTTCCCCGACGAACTCGACGCCCGCACCGGTCTTCGCCCGCCCTGACAGCACGCCCCTGCGCCCGCAGTGAGTCCTCGACCAGCTCCGCAAACGCACCGCCGAACTCGACCTCCCCAAGATCGGCCTGCACGACCTGCGCCACACCGCCGTCAGCATCGTGATCGCCGCCGGCCTAGGGTGCAATCCCGGCGGCAAGTGCCAGCCGTGAGCCGGGGAATTCCCGCCGCTCTGTCCGGGCCCGCCGGTATCCTCCCGGTGCAGCCGGTACGTAGATCGCTTGACCGGCGGACTCGGCGCGGAGGGTTCCCTGTGATAGATCTCAGCAGTTACGAACTGGTATGGCCCGCCGACCTCTTCATCGCCGAGGGAAAGCACATCGCGGCGCCCGGACGGCGGGATTGGACCTCCAGGGCGCAGTGGCTGCTCACCGAGGCGTTCCAGGGGGCGAGCGCCTGTTTGGACTTCGACGACCTGCCGGCCGTAGCGCCGAGGAGCGACGACCCATGGGGCCAAGTGGATTCTCCTTCCTTGGGTCAGGAGCCGGTCCTGACGCAGCGCGCCTGGTTCAGCGAATTGATCAGCCGCGCTGCGGAGATCCGGCAGTTCACCGAGCCGCGCCCCTACTGGCCACAGCGCAAAGCGGTCTCCGGCTTGGTACCTACCGTGCGCCCGGACGCGGTGCGACTCGGCTTCGCCCGACTGGTAGCGGAGTTAGAGGGCAGGGGCTACCTGGTCGAGCACTTCGGCGAGGAGTGTGTCGATGCCGACGAGGTGCTGCCCGATCCCTCTGACGTCCTGGAGCTCCACCTGGGAATCGGGAATCTGTGGCCCCTCAAGCCTGCGGAGTGGGACGAGGACACGTTCTTCGGTCTGGTCGAGGTGCTCCACGACCTCGTCTCCCGCCCGCGAGAGCGCAACTACCACAGCTTCAATCAGTGCGGTTGGCACCACCGAGAGTTTCACACCGGCCCCGCCCGGGTCTTCTACCGGTGGCGGGTGAACCAGCTCCTGGTCGGCGCCGGAATCCACTACCGCCTCGCGGACGAAGGCGAGGACCAGGGCCGACTCGTCGCCGTGACCGACGACGCCCGTGCCAACCTCGTCCACCGGGCATTGACCGTCACCGACCCCGACATCCAGCAGCGCACCGCGCACGCCATCGCGCTCTACCGCGGCCGCAACGCGGCCATCGAAGAGAAACGCTCCGCGATCATCGCCCTCGCCGGAATTCTCGAGGAACGACGCGACCTGATCCGCGCCGAGCTCGGCAAGCCCGACGACGGCGCCCTGTTCCAGATCGCCAACCGCTTCGAGATCCGCCACCGCGACGCCAGCCAACTGGAGGACTACGACCCGGCCTTCCTCGACTGGATCTTCTGGTGGTACCTCGCCACGGTCGAACTCACCACCGTCCTCCTCCGACGGCAGCAAGCAACCGACTGACGCACCGGGTCAACCGCCCTCGGGGGGTGCGCGTGCGCCGCGGCTGTCCTTCCGGTGGGTGGACAGGCAGACTGCGGTGTCCTACCGGATAAGCAGGGCCGTTCGGAGCCTGGGTACGCGCAGGTGGGCGAGGAGCCGGGGCTCGTTGTCGAAGAGGATCTCGGCGGCGGGGTCGAGGGCCTGGTGCAGCGTGGCCTGGACGACGACGGCCATCGGTTGTTCGTTGACCACGAGCGAACAGCGATGTAGGGGTGACACACGATCGAGAGAAGCCTGGTCGGCGACCTGGCGCCGGGGCGCTACCGAACCCCTCAGGAACCGCCCGCCCCGACTGCTCCAGGGGACGGCCAGGTCTCTGCCATATCGATCGCGGAACGGGGTGCGATCCGGTTCGAGTGCTGCAAGGATCGCCGGATGTACCTCGCCCTTCACCCGGGAGCGAACCGGGAGAACGTCCTTCAAGCGCTGCGAGACGTGGAGACGGAGGTGAGCAACCTCTACACCGGCTCCCCGCTAGGTGCAGGCGAGCTCGTACTGGCGTACCTGGAGTGGGCGAACAACGCGGTCGAGCGGCTGACCAACCAGCTGAGCGAGCGGGAGATCGAGCGCCTCGTCTTCACCCGCCGCTACGAGCATCTGCTCGCCGGAGCTGCCGACTTCGGCTCGGGCGCCATGGAAAGGTTCACCAACAGCCTCGTCCGGCTGGAGTTGCGGCAGCGGCAGACCGCGTTCGAGGAAACCGTACGCGGGCTTCAAGAGGCCATCAATCGAGGGCCTCAGGCGGCCCTGACAGTGGTGTTCGACACCAGCATGTTCATCGAGCACCCGCAGGAGCTTGAGTACATCGACTGGGCCGCTCTGGTGGGTGTGGAGTTCAGCACCGTTCACCTCATGGTGCCCATCGTCGTCATCGATGAGCTGGACCGCCTCAAGGAGTCCACGAACAAGCACGTGCGCCATCGGGCTCGTCGCGCCCTGAAGGTGATCGACGGCCTCTTCCCGAAGGGGGATCGGCACTACACGATCCTCCGCGAGGGCGACGATGGGCCCGGTGTGGCCGCTGAGATCCTGTTCGACCCGCCGACGCACACCCGCCTTCCGATCGCCGACGACGAGATCGTGGACCGGGCGCTGGCCGTGAGCCCGGTCGTCGGCGGCCGGATGAAGCTGTTCACATACGACGTCGGCCAGTCGAGCCGAGCGAGGCACGCCGGGCTCGACGTCGAGAAGCTGAGCACGCCGGAGGACGCGTAGAGACGCGGTCTCGCGGCCTGTGTCATCCTGTGCGGCCCAACCAGGCGAGAGAGCCCACAGGGATGACTGCCCTTGATATGACCAGCGACGACCATGTGAGCCACTCGCCCGGGGCGGACGGCATGTTCCCGATCGAGCTGACAGAGCATGGGCATCGGCTGGCCGGCACGGTACAGCAGCACGAGCAGGCGATGACCGAGCCGGAAGACCGTGCGGTGCGACTGAGGAATCCGCCCGACGTCGAGCTGGTCGAGGCCACCTTCGGCCAGTGGGGCGGCCCCGAGCCGGACGTCCTCGACGAGACCGTGCGGCGCCTCAGGACATGATCGAAGCGCTGTTGCCGCCCGCGTCTTGTGGGGAAGGCTCGGAGTGTGGACGGGAGGTCCTTGGTGCCATCTCCCGGATGGTGAGCCAATGAGTGTCTTCGAGGTGATGGTTCTGGTTTGCGGCTTCCTGGGCGACGCGGTCACCTGCCGTGAGCATCACGAGGGCTTGATCTTGTAGGGCAGGCGGTAGCCACTCCACCAGCAGCCTGGCGCGGTTCGGATCGATCTTGAGTGCTGTGTTGCGAGGGCGGGTGAGGAGGAGCCGGTAGCAGCCTTCCGCTGGTTCAACGGGCGGTAGGCCCAAGAGCGTTGCGGTAATGGAGGCCCTGGCCGGGATGGATAGGCCGTCCGCGTCGAGATCTCCGTAGTAGAGGATGCGGTGGATCTGGGGGAGTTCGGCGATGCTGGCAATGGTCGCTTCGAAGGCGCGGCCGGCGCCGAATGCGATGTACCCGATGCGGCCGGGGTCGCGTTGGAGCAGATGGCGCAGGGTGGCGAAGGTATCGCTGTTCTCGATCACAAGTATGGTGTCGCCGTCTCCGAGGTGTCGGTAGGCGAGCGGTGGGGGTTCCCGGTAGGTTGCGAGCTGGTCCAGGTCGAGTCGGCCCGGGCCGAAGAGCGCTCCGCTGATCAGGCTGTCAAGGCGCTTCTCATCGTTGAAGATCTCGTGGGATCGTTCGCGCAAGGATAGCGGACGGCGAGCCTGTGCCGTGCTACTCGTGTCCCGAAACCACCGGTTGATCGCGGTCAGGATGTTCGTCTGTGCAGTGGTGATGCGCGCAGTCGATACCCAGCTGAGCTCCGGTCTCCATGACCGTGTTTCTCGGGGTGCTGAGGGGATCGGGTGGGAGCGGACGATGCGGACGGCGTCGGGTAGCGGGGGGCGCCCGGCGTCCCATTTCGCCGGGTTGGAGGGCAGGGTGAGGAGTTGCGCGTCGGCAAGCTCGATGAGCAGGGTGGCGAGGCTGCGGCGGCTGTTGCCGCTGTGGGACAGACCTGGCAGAGCAGAGGCGAATACCTCCGTCAGGGCTGTGCGAGAGAGCGTGCCGCCGCCGGGGGTCCTGGCATGCAGGGTGTCATTGAGCCGGGTAGCGGCTGGGGACAACGGTGGCACCGGGTTGTCGTGTGGCGTCTTCATTGGCCGGCCTCGGTCTTGGTGTAGAGCCGGGCGGTGCTCAGATAGCCAGCGGGCTCGGGGGCCTCGGGGTCGGGTGTGACCCGTGGCCTGGGGATCAGGGATGCGCGCACGTGCTCGTCGACGCGGACGAGGGACAGCCCGCTTCGGGCTTCCGCATCGTTGCGCAGTTGGATGCGCAGGGGGAATCGCAGGGTGGCGTTGTCGTCGCTGAGCCCGGTGGTGTAGAGCAGCTGAATGCCGAGTGCTGTGGCCATCTCCTGCTGGATCTGCACAAGGTAGTCGGCGTTGGCGCGGCCGATGGGGTTGTCCAGCATGAGGAGACCGCCGTGCCGAGTGCGACTGCGCGGACCTGGTGAGGTTCGCAGGGCGGCCAGCGCGCAGTACAGAAGGATGGCTCCGGTGAGTTCTTGGCCGCCCGAGAAGATCGTTTTCATGTCTTCCACGAGCACATGCTCGAGGGTGCGCGAGGCAGTTGGTTTGATCACCTTGGCGGTGAAGCCTCGTGGGACGGCGCTGTGAAGGCAGCGCATGACGACATCGATTCCCTTGAGCCCGACGGCGTTGGGGGCAGTGGCCATGGTCTGGACCGCTTCGCGAATCAGTCCATGGAGCAGGGGCTGCTCCGGAGGCTGGTACTTGATCGTCAGGAAACGCTGGTTTGACCACGGGCCGGCTTCGTCGGGGAAGACGGAGAAGGTACTGGCGCGGTCGAGCTTCTTGAGCTCTTCGGAGACACGACCTGCCAGTTGGAGGACCAAGGTGTCGCGCACTTGCTCGACTCCGTTCAGCTGAGAGGCCAGGACAGCGGCGCGTTCAGTGAGAGCGGTTACCCAATCGGCGGCCATGGGAGGGATCTGTCGTCCGTCGAGGGCAGAAATCTGTGTGCGCAGGGGAATGTCGAGGTCGTGGTACGCGACGTTGGAGACGGCGTCCTTCAAATCGGCTACGGCTCGTTCGACAGCTCGGTCGGCAGTGGTCTTCTGCTTGTGGGTCGTCGTGTGGAGGCTCACAGCCTCTCGGGCTTTGGACTCGGCGCCTTCGAGTGATCCAGGATAGGGCGCGGCCTCCTGATCAATGGACATGCCTTTGATCGCCGCCTCGAAGAGTGCAAGGACCGGGGCGAGCGTGGTGCGGCTCCGCTCAGCCTGCTGCTTGGCGCGGCCCGCAGCAGAGAAGGACTCCCCGGCCGTACGCGCTGCCCGGTCCGCGCCGGTCTTCAAGTCTCCGGCCATCTCCAGCAGTTTCTGGGCCTGGGCCCGGTCGTACGGGGTCCACTCCTGCGCGGCCCCTTCCTCCAGCCAGGCTTGGCCTTCTGCCGGTCGGGCTTGCTCGAGCCGTACTTGGACGCGGGCGCGCCGAGAATTGATGTGGGTTTCGTCGGTCTGCAGCCGCGTGCCCTGCTCGGTCAGACTGCGCACGAGGGCGTCTCGCTGGATGGCATCGTCAGCACGTGCGTCCTGAGCAAGGACCAGTGCTCGATCCTGTACAGGGGGCGGGACCTTCTTCCAGAGAGCCTGGCAGGTCCGGAGGTCGGCCTCCGCAGTCCGCGCGCGCTCGCGAAGGTCCTCACCGACCTCACGGGCGCGTAGGTCGGAGGCGGCCTGCTTGTACTGCTGTCGCAGCACGGGCAGGGGGTCGAGCGGGCCAGCCTCTGCCTGGCGGCGTTCGGCCTCGTCGGTGGCCGTGGTCATCTCCCGCTCCCGGCTGTGTCCGGCCGCCTCTTGCTCGTGGTTCTCGATGAGGCGGGCACGGCGAAGGCTCTCGTCCTCCGCTGCGGAGCAGGCTGCTTCCAGCTCGCCGAACTCGACGAGCCGCATCGTGGTCTGGCGTTCGAGTTCGGCGATCCGGTCAGCAGCATGGCCGGCCTCGGCCTCGCGGCCGGCCAGCCGCTCCAGGTCGTCTGCCGTCCGTCGCTGGGCTGTCCACCGGGCGAGGGCGGTCTCGCGCTGCGACTCGGCTTCGCCGAGGGCCAGTTCGAATGCTTGTGCTCGTTCGGAGGCCGCGTCGGCTGCTTCCCTGGCGACCTCGGCGGCAGCCTGAAGGCTCCTCAGTTCCTCAAGGCGTACGTCGAGGGGAAGGTCTCCGAGCTCGTCCTGCCAGTGGTCCAGGGCGGCAAGGAGGCGTGCCGTGGCCTTTCGACGTGCCTCCTGGCGCTGGATTTCCTCGGAGGTCTCCCGGATACGAGTCTCGACGATCTCCCGCTCGCGTGCCGCGGCCAGTTCGTCGTGCATGGCAGGTGTGGGCTCCACCACGGTGCGCCCCGCCTGGTCGCTGGGGACCATGTTGGCGAAGCGGCTACCGGTTCCGATGGCCACAGCCGCTGCGGGCAGTGGGCGCAGCTCTTCCAGGACCTGGTGCGCCTTCTCCAGGGCAGAATCATCAGTGACGATCACTCCGTCCACCAGGTCAGGGTGATCGGACACGGCCCGGGCGTGGAGGTCGGTCGGCAGGTTGTCGCGCATCCAGATCCATCCGGGATGGGCAACGACTCCGTGCCCAAGCAGGGCGGCGCAGACCTGGCGGACGTGAGCGCGCGCGGGCAGCAGCCCGGCGCTGGTGTCCAGGGCAGTCAGGTACTCCTGATCTCGGTCCAGCCTGCGCCGTTGAGCGGTAAGCACTCCTTCCAGAGCTGCGTGGCGGCGGCTGGCTAGTTCGTGCAGCGGCCCTGCGCCGGCGGAGATCCAGGTCAAGGCATCACCGCCGGTCGCGTCGGGTTGTGTCTCCAGCAGCTCCGAACTGAGGGGATCGTGCTGGATGTGCCGCGCCCGGATCCGGAGCCTGTCGATCACAGTGCTCGCATTGTCTGCGGCATTGCTGGCCGCAGACGCGGCAGCATCGGCCGTGGAGAGCTCCGCCCGGGCACGGGAAGCGCTCGTCCTCGCATCGTCGACGGCTGCTTTCGCATCGTCGGCCTGTTCCTCAAGGTCCCTTTCCGCCGCACGGGAGCGGGCAGCTGCGTCGGCCGCCGTCTCTCCGGCCAGCACGTCCCGCGAATCGCGCGACCGCTGGAGGTCAGCGTCGAATTGGGCGACGAAGGAGCTAAGGTTCGCCGTCTCGCTCTCCGCGACACCGTCGAGCTTGCGAAGCTCGCCCATGCGGGCGCGCCACGCGCTGACCTCAATCCCGCTGGCGCGCGTAGCCTCCTGCAAGTCGTGGATCTTCTTACGGACGTCCTCTTCTGCCAGCCGCAGGCCGATCCTCAGCCGGGCTGCGGCGTCATCGGCGGCTGTCGCATAGGGCGCGATGGCCCCTTCGGCCCGGGTGAGGTCGAGCTGGGTGCTGTCGAAGGCATGGCGAGCAGTCGCCAGGTCCAGGGCCAGTGGTACATGGGCCCAGCCATCGCGTTCTTGTTCAACTTCAAGTCTCCTCGCCTCGGCATCCGCCCGTTTGGCTTCCAGATCAGCCAGATCCAGCCGAAGGCTGTGCCATTCGACGTGTCGCAGCGCGCGGTCAGCGGCATCCTGTGCGCGCATCCTCTTCCGGTGCTCGACGTCCGCCTGCTCATAGGCGGCGCCGCACAGCTCAACCTCACATGCCAATTGCCTGTCCCTGGCCAGGAGTGTCGAAGCCAAGACAACGAGGTTCTTCGAGGCTTGTGATGCCTGTGCTGCCTGCGCGAGCTGTGTTGTGTGCGCGTCGGCGACCTGTTGGCACTGGCGCTGCATCTCGAGGGCGAACGCGCGCTCCTTCTGCCAGAGCTGGTACTGCGACACTGACCCCGCGTACCCGGTGAACATTTTGCCGACCGCATCGTAATCGGAAGCATCGGATGCCTTCTTGAGGAGCCACTCCACGAAGGCACCGGACGAGGTCGTGGTGAACGCGTTGGCGGCACCGCTCTCGGTGGCGTTCATCGCGCGCTGGACGTTGAACAGGTCCGGTTCGAGGCCGAGGCTGCTCTGATGGGCCTCCCACTCCTTCTGGCCGGCTTCCTCCCGCAGGCCCAGTCCTTCATTGCGGGCCCTGATGTCCCGCAGCTCGGTGCAGAAGTCGTCGTAAGAGAGCCAGATGCCGCCGTTGTGGAAAGGCAGGCGATCGGCGGTGAGGGCCGCTCCGGGGTGGAAACTGTAGAAGAGCCTGCTGAGGTTCTTGTCTGCTGCCGGTGCGAGGACCTGACCGGTGACCAGGAGCTGGCCGGTGCGCGCATCCACCCACTCCATCACGATGTGCGACGGCTGGACGGGCGAGACGACGAACTTGCGAAGCGCCTCGAGATCCTTGTGGCGGTAAGGGATGGTCGTACACATGATCGCGGTGAGGAGGACGCCCTTGCCGCCCCCGTTCTCCAGCATCACCAGGCTCGCGGGCGAGGGCCGACGCGGAACGTGGCCGATGCCGGGAACCAGAGCGCCGGTCGACACCGGCTCTCCGACACCGGACAGGTCGAGGTCGACCCACTCATACCGGGCGTCGCGGGGGCCGAAGTTTCGCAGCAGGACGCGGTTCAACTCGTACACAGTGGACTCCCCTACGGTCAGTCGGCGAGAGGTGCGGTGAGCGTGGGGCCGGGGGCGCCGGGTGTTGGCGGGGCCGGCTCGTCGGTTGTGCGGCCGAGGTCTCCGCTCGGCAGGCGGGAGATGCCCAGAGCCGCGAGTTCTCCAAGCATCTCGCCGGCCGCGAGCTCGCGGATCTGCACGCGGTATTTCACGTGCGTGACGTATGTGCCCTCGCCGTCGCCTGGCACCTTGTGCATGAAGCCGTACTCGACCAAGTGCTTCAGTGCTCGCTCGACGATCCTGCGGCTGGCTGCGAACGGCGTGTTGTCGCCCTTGGTCCTGCCAGTGGCGCTGCGCCGCAGGTACGCACGCCATAGCGCTTCCAGCCCCGGCTGGCCGGTCGGCGGGTCCTGGTCCTCACCAGCCGCGGTGATGCGCTGCTCGATCGCCAGAGCATGTTCGCGCACGTAGTCGTCGACGGCGCTGGCGGTGACGCGGCCCACGAACTCGTCGTCGTCCAAGTCTTGCGGTCGGGGGAACGCGAGAGTGGCGATGGCGAGTTGGGCGAGCAGGTACAGCGGCCGGTCCTGGGGAGCGGGCACCAGCTCGGTGACCGACAAGGACAGTGAGCTCTCCGTGGCGGTGCCCAGGATGAGTCCTGAGCGGTGGTCGACTCCCAGGACCGTCAGATCGAAGCCCTTCGCTGCCATGTGCACCGTGTGGGCATAGTCAGGCTCTCGGTGGTAGCGCTGGACGAGTCTTGCGTACTCGCTCGATCGTGCTGGCATCCTGCCGCGGCCCAGGGCCATGGCAATCATGCGGGTGGCGTCCGCCACGTCGTCGTTCGTCATGCCTGTTCCTTCGCGAGTGCAGGGGCGCCGGGGTGGCGGGGCGACGGGATGGGGCTGGCGGCAGGCGAGCCTCCCGTGGTGTTGACCGGTTCGGCCTGCACGCTCAGCACGAGGAAGTCGGATCCTCCGAACCGCGGGTCATCCAGCTCCGTGCCGTCGTCGATCGCGACAATCGTTTGCTTCCCTTCGGCCAGCTGGGACACGGGGACGTTGCGGAAGAGTTCCTGGACACGTAGCGCGACCAGATGATCGGTTCCCCACCGCTGGCTCACGCCTGGCGGGTTGAGCCGTGCGTGGTTCAGGAGCGCGGACAGGCGCACCCCCGCCGCCGGGACGCCGGCGAGGATGTCCGCCGTGTCCTGCTCCTGTTCTGCGGTGAACAGAGGTTCGTTGGCGGATTCGTCCCATTCGTGATCGGTTTGGACGACAGCTGGCTCCAACGGTTGGTTCTCGGTGACCCGGCACAGTGCAGCGAAGAAGTCGGGTAGGTAGAGCACGTGCGGGCGTCTAGGGCCGAATGCCGCGTGGGTGAAGGCCGCCAGCGGCCCGTCCGCGCTGTCTATCGGCAGCTCCAGGACTGGCCGCAGAAGTTGGTCCTCGAGGTGGACCCGTGTGTGCAGCGCGGGCAAGACGAACACCTGCCGGTCCTGCTGCCGGCGGAACTCCGGGCCGAGCTGCATCAGCAAGACGGTGAGCCCCGCGTGGCGATTGAGGCAGTCGGCGAGCACATTGCCCAGGTCGAGCAGCTGCTGGCGCTTCCGCTCGTCCTCGGTGATTTCGAGCAGCTCGCCCACCCGCTGCTGCATGGCAGTCTCGGCGTCGGAGCGCGCCTTGACGTGGTCGAGGGCGAGTTCGACCTCCTCGTCGACCTGGTCCGTCCAGCTGATGGCGCGTACGCTGCGCTGCATCGCGGCCCTCCAGTCGGTGAGCTGCTTCGCGTAGCGCAAGCTCTGCCGGCGGGCGTGCAGTGCCGCCTGCAACGCGTCCTCGATGCGGGCCCGCTTCAGCATCGCGGTCAGTCGGGCCTCGGCCGCGATCTGCGCCGATGCGACGTCGATGTCAATCGCGTGAAGCAGGACATTGATCGCGGCCTCGGTCACCACCAGTGCGGCACGCCCGACCTCGTCGGGTACCTCTCTGAGGATCTGGAACGGGAAGTCCCTTACGGAGAAGCCTTCTTCGTTGAGGGTACCGACGGGCTGTCGGAACGCACGGTCGCGTTCCTCGACGTTGATCAGTCGCTCGATGATCCACGTGCCAATGGCCTCGCGCTCGCTCTCTGTCCCTTCGGGCACCTGAAGGGCCGCGTACCCCGCGACTTCCTTGGCCACGGCATCCTGGCGAACCATCGTTCCCATGTCACTGCTCAGGGCGACGAAGTCGACAGCCGCCAAAGCCAGTTCTGCGAGCCGGTAGCCGTGCCAACCCCTCTCAGTCTTTGCCTTGCTGGAGTCGAGGCCAACGATCGGGCGAACCACCGCCAGTGCCTTCATCCGCGCAGTCAGGCTCTCGTAGGCCGCAGTCGGTTCCTCGAAGAACACTGGCAGGGTCCCCTTCCGTAGATGGCCGACACGAGGGCCAAGCTAGAGCGAGGGTCTGACAACACGTCACGTTCGAACTGTCAAGCGATTATTTTCGGAAGCTAAATCCTCCTGCCGGTCGGTGCCCAAGCCAGTAGAAGTCGACCGGGAGCGGTCCCACAATCCGAATGGGCCGGTCGGCGCCCTACACGTCGCGGCGCTGGTGGAACGGCCGGGTTCACTCTGCTTTGAGCGAGAACCTGACCGGTTCGGACAGGATGGTTTTCGCCGATTCGAGGTCCGCCATCCTGGTGGCGAGTGTGGCCATGGCCAGCCGCTCGGGGAGTGCCTCGTGGAATTTCAGGCCGCGCATGGCTTTCACGTCGATGTCGGGCAGGCACAGGCGTGAGACCGCATCGGCCGTACCGGCCTTCCACATCTGCGGGCTGAGGTCGGTGCGTAGACGTAGGTATTCGTCGGAGAAGCGCTGGCGTTCGTCGGTGAGGCCGGCGAGGGTGGCGGTGAGGGTGGCGTTGGCGCGGTAGCCAGCCCAGGTCCACCAGCGAATGTCGTCGCCGGCTCGGGTGATGACGGTGCCGCCGGGGTGGACTGTGTCGACGTTCTGCTCGCGGACGTGGGCGAGTTGCTGGGTGGCTCGGCGGGTGAGTTTGACCGGCGGGTCGGCGCCAAGCAGGACGTCGCGTGCGGCCTGGTTGAGGGCGTAGGAGGTGCCGCTGTAGCCGGTGCCGAACCAGCGGGCGCGGCCGGCGAGGTCCGAGGGTTCGACGTAGCAGCGGCGCCTGGTCCAGTCGATCCAGGTGACTTTCCAGCTTCGCCCGCCGAGCAGGAGGACCCGGGGACCGTCGATCTTCTCGGTGAGGAGCATGGGGTCGGTGCGGCCGATCTCCTGGCGGCCGGCGAGGACGGTGAATTCGGGTGGTGCGGTGAAGACGGCGGTGATGCCCATGAAGTGGCGGCGGCCGAACTTCTCCTCGGCGGCCGGGCCGATGAACAGCAGCTCGCCGTCCCGGTCGAGGAAGCCGTCATTCACCAGGTGCCGCAGGATGGGTTCGGCGCTGCGGTCGAACGGCGGCAGGCCGTTCCAGCCCTGGTTCCAGAGTCCTTGGGCGATCTTGTGCTCTTGCAGGCTGAGGGCCAGGAGTTGCTGGGCGACGATGTGCCGGGGCTCAGGTGGGGCAGTGACCGGCTCGATGTAACCGCGGCCCCACAGGACGAGGAGGGCCGAGGCGCCCAGCAGTGCCTCGTGGCTGCGGGCGAGGAAGAGGCAGTTGCGGGTGGAGCCTGCACGGCGTCCGGTGCGGCCGATGCGTTGGAGGAAGGAGGCGACGGTGGTGGGGGCGTCGATCTGGATGACGCGGTCCAAGTCGCCGACGTCGATGCCGAGTTCGAGGGTGCTGGTGGAGACGATGACGCAGTCGCGGGCCTCGGCGAACGCGGCTTCAGCGCGGCGCCGTTCGTCCAGTGAGAGGGAGGCGTGGGAGAGGAAGGTGGTGACGCCTGCGGCGCGGAGTGCGGCACCGAGTTCTTCGACGAGCTGCCGGGAGTCGCAGAAGACCAGCCGCTTCTCGCCTCGGTGGAGGGTGGCGATGACCTTGGCCGCGTTGGCGGTTGATCCGACGTAGTCGAGTTCGATGTCTCCTGGTGGTGTCACCGTTGTGGCGTCGGCGACGGCCCGTGGGGCGAGATCGACACCGGGGGCGACGACCTGGGCGGGGCGCCGACCGCGGCCCGAGCCTTGCAGCCAGTGGAGGAGGTTGCCCGGGTTGCCGACCGTGGCGGACAGGCCGACGCGTTGGATGGGCCGTCCGGCCAGGTGCTGGAGACGTTCGAGCACGGCGAGCAGGTGCCAGCCGCGGTCGTCGCCGGCGAAGGCGTGGACCTCGTCGACGACGATGGTCCGCAGGTCGGCGAAGAGGCGGTGCTGGTCGACCTTGGTGCTCACCAGCATGGCCTCGATCGACTCGGGCGTGGTGAGCAGGATGTCCGGCGGGTCGGTGAGGATGCGTCGGCGTGCGGTCGGGGGGATGTCGCCGTGCCAGAGCGCTGCGCGCCGTCCGAGCCATCCGGCGTACGTTTCGAGGCGGGGCAGGAGGTTGTTCAGCAGGGCCTTGAGCGGGCACACGTAGAGCACCGACAGGCCGGTCCATCGCTGCTGTTCCATGGCGGACAGCAGGGGGAACGACGCGGCTTCGGTCTTGCCGCCGGCGGTGGGGGCGAGCAGAACGGCGTCCGAGCCGTCGAGCAATGGGGTGATGGCCTCCTGCTGGAGGGGGCGGAGTTCACGCCAGCCTAGGGAGTTGACGATGTGGTGGACGAGAGCGGGCTGGAGCCGGGACAGCGCGGCCGTCCCGGCCCCTGGTTCGGAAGGTGTGTGGGAGTCGCTCATAGGTCGAGCTCGATGTCGCCCGCGGAAGCAGCGCTGCGTTCGGCTTCGCTCAGCTCGGCCGAGGAGAGGGTAAGGGCGTAGTGCCGACGCGGGTCGAAGTCGTCGAACTCGTCGACCCGGTCGAGGACGTCGGCGACGAGTTTGCGCAGGAAGACGCGCGGGGCGATGCCGACCTGGCCGCCGAGTCCTCCGGTGACGGCGGTGGCGAGTTCGGCGATGTAGGCGTTGTCGACGAGTTCGGCGACCCGGTCCGGGTTGCGGGCAGCTCCGGCGTAGAGGTCCCGGACGCTGCGGCCGAGTTCACCGAGCCGCTCCAGGTCGAAGCCGGCAAGGCGGAGCTGGACCGCGCGGGGTGAGTCGAAGCGCGGGTCGGTCGTGAAGTCGGTGGCCAGGCGCTGAGCCAGCGGGGGAAGCCGTTGCACGCCCTGCTGTCCGTCGTAGAACGCGGGCGTGCCGGTGATCACCAGGAACAGGCCCGGGAAGCGGCCGGCGTCGATCTCGTCCAGCAGCTGCCGCAGGGCGTTGAGGCCCTTCTCCCGGACGTCGCCTCGCACGCGTTGGAGGGTCTCGATCTCGTCGAGGACGAGCAGCAGGCCGGGGTGTCCGCAGTCCCGCAGGACGGTCAGCAGGCCCTGGAGGAAGCCGAGGGCGGCGAAGTGGTCCAGGTCTCCGCGAACGCCTGCCGTCCTGCGGGCGCCGGCTGCCACGGACTTCTGGCCTCCGAGCCAGGCGATGAGCGCCTCGGCCGTTGCAGCGTCGCCTGCGGCCTTGGCGTGGCGGTAGCCGCGCAGGGCCGCTGCGAACGCGGGGGTGGTGCGGGCGACGTCGGCGAGGCGGGACTCCATGAGCGCGTCGACGGCCTTGCCGAGGGCTTCGGTGTCGTCCTCCGGTACGTCTCCGGCGTCGAGGAGCTCCTCTTCCAGGGTGTAGAACCAGGAATCGACGATGGCGCGCAGGGCGCTCGGGGCGTGGCTCGCGGTGGACAGGCGTTCGGTCAGGCGCCGGTAGACCGTCTCCAGCCGATGGAGCGGGGTCTCGGTCTCGGAGATCTGGATCTCGGCTGTGGCCAGGCCCATGCGCTTGGCCCGCTCGGCCAGCCAGCGGGCGAAGAAGGTCTTGCCGGAGCCGTAGTCACCGCGGACGGCATGGAACGCGGCGCCGCCTCGGGTGACGACGGTCAGGTCGTCGTCGAGGGCGCGCTCGAAGCGTTCGAGGCCGACGGCGAAGAGATCGAGCCCGAACTGGGGCACCGTGCCGCGACGCAGAGCATCGACCACGTCGCGGCGACGGGCCGCGCTCACGGAAGCCGCCTGACCCCCGGAGGAAGGCTGGGTAGTGCTCATCAGCTGTCCACCTGGAACTGTTCACGGGCGAGCGGCACGTTGAGCCGCAGCCTGCTTCCGTTGTCGCTGAACTCCAGCACGGGGTAGCCCTCTACGTTCATGAGTCGTTGCAGTGTTGCGGCGAAGCCGTCGGCGTTGCGGCCGGCCTTGCCCGCTGCCGCCGCCACCGCGGTCAGGGACAGGACGCCGTCCGCTGCCACAAGGGCGTCGACGACGGCAGCCATGACCTCGGGCTCGGGCGGCTTGCGGACAAACCTCCGCTGGAAACGGAAGGTCTCGGACGCCACCAGCTTCGTCCCGAAGGAGGGGCCGTGTGCCGGCGCGCTCGTCTCGGCGGCTTCGCGCGTCTCCTCCGCAGGTTCCTGGCCGTCCGTGGACTTGGCCGAGGTCGACGACGTGTTGGTCTGCTCGGCGGCACGTGCCGCATCGCGGGTGGGGTTGCCTGCGCTCCACCAGTACGGGGTGACGTCCTCCGGTGCGAGGAGGTGCCAGTCCTTGGGCGGGTCAGCGTCCACGGGCAGCAGCGTCAGGACCGGAACGGTCATCTCGGAGAGGGAGGCGCCGCCGTGGTAGCCCGCCTTGCGGGGCGTGTACCGGATGTCCTCGCGCCACGGCGCGACGATGCGGCCATCGCCTTCGAGCACGCGCGGCCCGGTGAGCAGGACCTCGCCGGATCCCGGTTCGCCGAGGCGCCAGCGCGCGGCACCCACGCTCCCGGCGGCTGCCGGGGCGTCGAGTCCTTCGCCTCGTTCAAGGACGTGGCCGTGGTCAGAGACGATGACGACGGGCCGACTGTAGAGCCGTGCGGCGGCGAGGAGTTCCTCCAGGTAGGTCACGTCGGCCAGGCGCCACCGGGTGCGGTCGCCCTGGGCCGCGTGGTCGAGTGAGTCGTCGACCGTGTTCAGCACGACTCCGACGACCGCCTCGCCTGCCAGCTCGCGCTGCAGCGTGTCGGAGAGCCGCTGGCCGGCTGCACCTCCTATGTCCGCCTTGTGGAACAAGGCGGCCGAACGGCGCTGCCGGGACCAGAACGCCTCGAAGCCGGGCTTCTCCACCGATTGGCCGCCCTGGGTGAGGCTGCCGGTGAGGAGCGAGGCCCGGCTGATGCGGGTGAGTGAGGGGATCGCGGCAACTGCGGCCGTGCGGCGGCCCCGGGCTGGGCCGGTCTCCAGCCAGCCGCGGCGAGCGAGTTCTTCGCCGAAGCCGACCGCGACTTCGCTGCTCATGCCGTCGACCAGCAGGATCAGCGGGGCCCGGCCCGACTTTCCGGCGAGCTTGACGGCGATGGTGTCGAGCACGTTCTCGACCAGGAGCGCCCCGGCCGGCGTTTGGCCGGCCGCGGTATGTGTCCATTCACGCAAGTACCGGGCGAAGAACTCGTCGATGACGGCACGCCGCCCACGAGCAGCGTGGTAGACGCTGTGGTAAGCGGCACTGACCGGTTCCTGGGCATCGGCGTCGCCGGCCCACAAGACGGTGAGGGCGGCATCCACCCAGCCCCAGTCGGCGAGGTGCTGCTCGACCGCGTCCGCTACGGAGGCGATGGTCGGCTGCGGGCCGGCCAGCCAGCGAGCCAGACGCACCGCGGCCTCGGCCGTGCGGACACGCGGGCGCAGCAAGCCCGCGAGGTGGTGGCGGCGCAGTTCCTCAAGGGCTGCCTCGGCCGCAACAACGTTGCGTGTGCGGGGGCCGGAGGGGTCGAGGACAGCCGCGAGTGCGTTGAGGCGAGCCTGGAACCCGGAGGGCAGGTACGCATTCCCAGCAAGGGCTTCGGTCAGGCCAGCCTCCTGGGCCTGCCGGTCCGCCTGCTCGAGGACTTCCCGGGCCCGGTTGTGGGCCGCGTGCTGTTCTGGTCCTGCCTGCTCGGCCTGTAGCAGCCAGCGGATCAGTGTTCCCTCGACCGCGAGGGCGAAGGGACGCAGGTCGGCGGGCTTGGGCCGGATGGTGCCGAACAGCCCACCGAGCGCGAGGCCGGTCTCGGCCGATGGAGCAGGACCGGCGACCACGGAGCCGACGACCCCGAGGGCCATGGCTTCCTGGCCTCGGCCGGCGGCGCACAGGTCCAGCAGCAATGACGCCGCGTTGCCGGCGACCTTGGTCAGCCAGTCCCGGATACCCTGCTGCTCGTCCTTGGCCAGTGCCGCGTAGGCGGCGGGCCCGAAGGGGCTGCGGGACCAGGCCAGCAGGGTGTCGGCGTCCAGCGGGGTGTCGCGGCGGCCATCTCCGCGGGTGCCGGCCGCGTCGGGCGATGCCTGGCTGATCGACAGCCTGGCCTCGACGAGTGCGCGCATCGCCGCATCCAGCGTGAGCACGGAGCCGAGCCGCGGCCAACCGCCGTGGGGCTCTGCTTCGAGGAGGGCGTTCACCAGCCAGGATTCCGCGCGGATACGCGGGTCGAGACCGGTGGCGCCGAATCGCAGCCGGACGATCTCCGCCCGGTCGACACTGAGGACCTGGCGGCGCAGGGCGTGGCCGAGCACGTCCCAGCCGAGCTGCTCATCCTCGACCGTGGTGGTGACCACAAGCACCGAACCCGGGCCCGTGGCTTCTTCTTGGTGGCGATGCCAGGCGTCGGAGATACCGAGGACGGAGTGCTGCTCCACGACCTCGATCCGGCGCTTGTCCTCAGCCAGGGAGGCGGTGAACTCGGCAGCCGCGCCGGTCTCGTACCGGCCGTGGACCAGGACGAGTCGGCGGTCCGGCTCGTTGGGAAGCTCCAGACGCAGAAGCGCCTCGATGACCCGGCGGTTGACCAGAGGTGGCTGGGCCGACATCACTGCGCCGCCCCTTCGCTCACGCTACCGCCCGCTCCGGGCTCGTCCGCGGGCTTCCACCCGATCTCGATCTCCGTATCGGGGTTGGTGGCGGCGAACTCCCGGATCTCGCCGAGCAGGTCCGCCAACGCTCGTTCGAACGCGGTCTCCCCGGCGCGGGCTGCCACCCTGCGGGTGGAGCGGCGCGGCCCGGCTGCCGCAGGACCAGCCCCGGAGGTGGTTCCAGCGGGAGCGGCAGGCGTGCTCGGCTCGGTGGGTGCGGTGGGCAGGGGCGGCTGGCCGTGGAAGGTCAAGCTGACCTGGCCGGCCTCGGTCGGCGGCTCCCCCTGCGTGGGCGACGACGCTGGCGCTGCGGGGGGTGCCGCCGGTGCGGCGACAGCGGCCAGCCGGGCCGCGTCCCTGATCAGTGCCAGGGACTGCGGCTGGATCTTGTCCAGGACGGGTGCGAGCTGGCGAGCAAACTCGTCCTCGTGAGCGGCATGTTCCACCTCGGCGATCAGTCGCTGTGCGCGGTCGCCGATCCCGTCGGTCCGTCCGGTGTACTCGCGCACGCTCTCCAGCAGATCCCACTGCGTACGGTCGAGCGCCTTGAGGACGGTCTCCGCCGAGCCGACTGCGGCACCCAGCTCCTGATCGGTGATGTCGTACGCGACTGCGGCGAGTTCCTTGACCAGCGGGGTGTCGTCCTGGTGCCGCGTCAGCCGCTGGACGAGGTCCACGGCATGCCGGGCCGCCAGCAGGCGGGGCGCACGCGAATCGGCAAGGCCCAGCGCGGTAGCGTGCTGCGGCTTTCCGAGGGAGCTGCGCACCCCTTCGACGGCTGGCTCCACTGCCTCGGCCTTCGCACGCACCGCTGCCGCGAGCTTCGCGACGTTGCGGGCGAACAGCACCGGCGGCACTCCCGAGACGCCGAACAGCGCCGCCGCACGCTCCCGCGCGGTGGCGAACTCGGCCTCGCTGGGCTTCTCCTGAGCCCGCAGAACGTGGCCGGCCCCGATCGACTGCAGGGGCGGCGCCGCCGGCTCGGCCTTACCGTTGTAGACCCAGGAACGGTCGGCCAGCAGCGCGTAGGTGGCGATCAGCAGACTGCTGACCTGCTTGTCCAGCCCGGTCCACCCGAGCTTGGCGATCCACTGGCGGATGTCCTCTACCTTGTAGTCGCCGGTGACCTGCTGCTGGGCGGCGTACTGGTCGATCCGCCGGCGCCACTCGGTGCTCAGGGTCAGCGGACCGTCGTGGACCTCCCCGAGCTCCAGCGGGTGCACGATCTTCTTGACGACGGCCATCTGCCCGCGGTCGAGTTCCACGCGCCCGGAGCCGTCCTCCATGGCCTTGGTGATCCAGCCGAGCACAGTCTTCAGCTCGGCCGGGGTGATCGCCTTGCGGTTGCCGGACGGGTCGAAGTTAGGGTGCTTCGGGTACAGCTCCTGGAAGACACCGTCGGCGATCCGGAGCATGTTGCCCTTGAAGCCGGCGGCGGCCTCCAGCCGGGGCCGGTGGCCAGGCAGCATCGACAGCAGGTGACCGTCCTCCCCCACCGGTGCACCTGCGTTGGCCTCGTCCAGGCGGCTGATGCCGTACAGCTGGCCCAGCGTGACGGTGAGCTGGGAGGTGAGGTTGTCCCGCTGCGCCTGGAGCTGGTGGCGCATACGGATGCGGTCCTCGGCGGAGTAGTTGACCGCGAGGTCGTCGAGGCGCTCCCGCTCCAGCACGTAGTTGATCTTCAGAAGGCGCCCGAGCTGGCCGGCACGCTGACGCGAGAGGTGCGCCGGCAGCCACACCACGGTGGGCTGGTGGTGCCGCTCGTCCCGCAGCAGCTGACGGACCCGCGCGGCGTCGTTGCTCGGGTACTGGCCGGCGACGTCGAACGGGTAGTCGATGACGAAGCGAACCCGGCCGTCCACCGAGGGGATGAAGTGGTCGTCCGGGATCTCCTGGGCATCACGGACGTTGCCGAAGACGAACTCGGCGGTGCGCTTGGTGCCGCGCCACACGATCTCGCGCTCGCAGACGAACCCCTCGGTGTCCTTGATGTCCAGCGCGTTCCAGAGGGTCTCCTTGATCCAGACGCGCCGTGCGCTCACCCGGTCGACCTCGCCGACGGCGTCCAGCAGCGGCTCGACGTCAAGGTCGGACAGGTGCAGGGCGAACACCGGGTCGTTGCCGCCGTCCGAACGCAGCTCCCCGCCGAACTCGCCCTGCAGCTCCTCCAGGCGCGCCAGGGCCACCTTGTCGTCGGTGATCGTCCGGGTGCGCTTGACGGAACCGTGGTTGAGGTCCGCAAGTCGGCGCGCGGTCAGCCGGGCCAGAGCCGGGACCTCGGGGGTCAGGTAGGCCAGCAGGAGTGTCTTGACGAGCCGGTCGGTGGCCCGGAAATCGGCGCTCTCCTCGCCCTGGTAGCGCTCCACCATCCAGAGGCGGACCTTCTCGTAGAACCGGTTGGCCTGCTCGCCCTCCTTGCGGAGCTTCTCCGTGAACGCGTCACCCATGCCTCCGGAGAGGACGTCCCACAGGTCGCCCAGCGGGATGATCTGGCCGACCTTCATGTCCCCCCGGCGCCGCCACAGCAACTCCTGGAGCAGCTTCAGACCGGTCCGCTCACGCTGGAGCGCACCCGACAGCGCAACCAGGACATTCAGCAGGGCCGGTGTCAGTGGATACACGTCGCGGAAGTCCGACCAGTCCGCCTGAGTCGCGCCCTGCGAGTCGAGCAGCGCGTCCTTGACCCGCGCGTTCGCCTGCTCGAAGTCGGCAAAGGCCGTGTCCAGGGCGGCCCGGGCCTCCGGGGAGCGGGGCTTGAGCACGCGCTCCTTGATGATCGCCGGGAGGTTCCGGTCCTCCAGGTTGATCACGTCGAAGCGCTCGGCGAGGTAACCGACCTGGGACTCCAGGTTCTTGACCTCGGCGCCCGTGACGTCTTCGCCGACGAGCTGCGAGAGGTTCCTCTGCCGAGAGATGAAGGAGACGATCGGTACCGGCCGGTCCGCCACCCCCGACTCGATGATCTTGACGAGTTTGCCGACCTCGGTCTTCACGAAGTCCTGGTCGCTCATCCTGGCCTGGAGCCAGAGGATCAGCTCGTCGAGGAACAGCACGATGCCGTCGTAGCCGAGCGACTTAGCGTGCCGGCTGATGACGGACAAGCCGTCCTCGAGCGGGATGAAGGCGTTCGCGTCACCGCTGGCGCCGCGAGCATAAGACTTCATCGGACCACTGAGCAGCGCGGAGACCAGTGCCTCACGCAGTGGGTCGCCCTGTGGGGCCGCAAACGCGCGATCCAGGTCCGCGCTGGTCCAGCCGGTGGAGGGGGCCGCGGCTTCCTCCAGCGGCACCAGGTCGTCCTCATCGGCATCGCCGGGGTGGGCCGTGCTGCCGCTGACAGCGCGGTCCCCGAGCTTGCGGATGAACAGGTCGTCGCCCTCGATGCTGCGGTTGTAGCGGGCGTCGTCCAGCATCGCGTCGGCCCGGTAGACCGGCGGCGTCGGCGCGTTCGGGTCTATGCGGCGGATTGCGCGGACGTAGCCGCCGAGCAGTGCGGAGTCCAAGTCGACGGCGCCGACGAGGTGGTACGGGACCATAAGGAATCGGCGGTCACGCAGCCAGTCGTCGTGCTCCGCGATGACCTCCTGCAGCCGCGGCTTGGATCGGGCGGCCGGCTCATTGTTAAGCACTGCGTGGAGCACGGACATGAAGTGGCTCTTACCGGAGCCGAACGATCCGTGCAGGTACGCGGCGTTCGACGAACCGTCGCTGACGGAGCTGCGGACGAGCGTGAGCGCCTTGCCGAAGGCTTTCTTCAGCTGATCGGTAACGACGTACTCGTCGACCAGACGCTGGGTGTTCTCGAACCCGCCGGACAGCTCGACCTTGAACTTGCCGGCGAGGACCGCGTCGGGGATGTCCAGGACGTCCCGGAGGAAGAGCTCGGTGCTGGACATCGCGGGTCGCGGTTCCCTTCGTCGTGGAGGTTCATGTCGGTTCGATCGTGCAATGGCTGCACGTTACTTGGCCGCGGCCCTGCCGCGCTTGGGCGCGGAGGGACGCCAGAAGAGCAGCGCATCTGTCGTGATGCCGTGCTCGCGTTGCTGGGCCTCCAACCACTCCTGGCAATCGGTTGCGGGATTGCCGTCCCACTCGTGATCGAACTCGCCGTGCCACTGCTTCAGCCAGGGCAGCAGCTCCAGCATCCCCGCGAGAAGCGGAGTCAGCTGCTCACCCTGCCAGTTGTCCCTTTCCACGCGGTCAGCCACCAGGTTGATGATGGCTTGAGCCTGATCGCGGTGGTCCCAACCGGCCCATCCGAGAACCAACTTGGGGTCAGCCTCCGGCCCGGCGTCTGGATACGAGATGAACCGCTCCTTCGGCACGTCGAGCTTGCCCCGGTTCGACCAGTACGACTGCTTCTGGAAGTCCGCACCGGAGTACTTCGGCGGCACGGCAATGTCCAGTTGCTCCCCCGTCCGGTCTTCCTTGCGCTGCTGTTCCCACACCTTCTCCCATTGCTCACGCTTACGCAGGCCGGAGTCCTTGTAGCGCAAAGCGGAGAGGTAGGGGACGTGCTCGTCGGCGACGACCTCGCGCAACACGTCGGAGAGCCTAAGGTCCGGCTTGCCGAGGTGATCTGCCGCGTAAAGCTCGGCGACGGCCTGGACATCAGCGTCGTGGGTGAAGAGGTCCGCGAGTTGCGCCGGCGTAAGGGTGCGAGGTTGGCGCATGCCATCACGGGTGTGAAACCACAGGTCCGCGCGCTCACAGCGGTCCAACAGCCAAGTGCGAAGAGCCTCAGCCTCCTTCTTCTCCCACGCGAGAGAAGACCAACGGCGCTTGCACTCCGGTCGCTCGATCAGGGCGATGTCACGACGCTTCTCAATGCTGTCGATCCGGCGTTGAACAACCTCGCGATACCAACCAGGCCAGTGTGTCGGGATCTCCTCAATTGGAGTTGAGCCGTGCCGCCTAAACCACACAGTGTCCGCCTCACCGGCAGCCACCCTCCGCGCAAGAACGATCTCGAACGCGCGCTCGCCAAGCGAAATCTCTGGGACAGAGTCGAGATCGGAGGCAATGAGGGCTGCGACCTCGATTTCGGTGAGCAGACCGTATGACCCATACACGTGCCAGTCCAGTTCCTCCTGCAACGCGATCATCCGACGACGAGTGGACGAGTGAGCAGCTCGCGCAGCGTCGAGGGCAGCGCGGGTGGGCACAGCTGACGCAGATGAGACGGCAGCGGGCTCATTTGCGGCGAGCACCTGCGCCAGGGCATCGAGCGCACGACCAAGCGCGACGGGCAGACTCGCAGGAACAGGGAATTGCTGGAGCTTGGTGCTATTGAACTGATAGCGCTCCTCCCACGCCTCATCCTGCACCCCGCGGCCCAGACCGCTGCCACCCTTCCCTTGGCATACCTGCTTCAACCAGAAGCAGGAAATGGACGAGTTCAGCAGCCCAAGCAGCGCCAAGTGTTCCTCTTCTGTGGCCCCTTCCGGCAACTTGATCACCGGCGCAGTCTGCTTGAATACGCTTCCCCCACGGTCAAGAGCGAAGTGATTATGCGTCGCCACCTCACCAAATGTAATCGACAGCGGCGTTCGATAGGCAGAGGACGTGTGCTGCATATAGTCCCACCACCGCAAGCCAGCCGCCGCCATATCGCCCTGAAACGTCTTGCGCGCCGACAACAGTGTGCGCCACGGCCACAATTCATCGCTCAGTTCCGCACCATCGCCAACGCTCGGATGATAGGGATACCAGATGCCCTCAGTGAACTCACCTGCCCAATCCCTGACCTGCTCGCCAACTGCTAGCGGAACGATTGCGCGCTGGTTGGCTCGAGTTCGGAGAGTCGCGCGCAGCGGCCTAGCAAAGGCTTCATCAGCAACAACACGGATTGCGCGCCCTATTGGCAGTTCGATCTTCTTAGCGAGCGGCATTCGATTCTTAGCGACTTGGGCCAACAGGTCAGCCGCCCCTCCCCCGCTAAGCGACCACGGATGCTTAGAAAGCTCCCCCCGCGCTACGTCGGCGACTGAAACCCACGCCGACTCGCTTCTCGGCTTCGCCACTTGCTCCGCAATTGCGCGCCAGACGACCCCCTCTGCTGCGATCTCCGGCTGACCCGGCTCCCCGCGGACGCCCAAGACGGCACGGATCGGGTCAGCCCAGCCTCGCTCGGTGTTCCGCCCAGCGAGAATCACCGTGGGCGTACCATGCCCAGGAATAAACGCACCCGACGTGTCGATGACATGCGTCAGCTTCACCGTTCGGAAGAAGTCCTCAATGAGCCTCTTCCCGAATTCCCGCTTCATGAAAGAGTTAGCGGTAATTTGCCCAGTAAATCCTTGCTGCTCCCGCGTCGCAAGCTCGAAGATCCGCTGCGTGAACGGCACCGAAAGCGCATACGTGCCCGAGCAGGCATCGTATACGCTCCTATAGTTCTCGTTCTCCTGCTTATCCTTCACAGTGATATACGGCGGATTCGCCACCACCACATGGTATGAGTGTTTTCCCAGCAGGTCACAGCTACGTACGAACTCGTTCACGTCTTCCGTCGAGTACGCGAACGCCCCCTCCGACGTCTCTTCGACTCCGTCCTCAGCCACTCCCATGGCCGAGAACAGGTCGTCCTCTGACTTGCCCTTCTGCTTGCGCTTGCCGACACCCCGTCCGTGCAGCAGGGAGTCGCCGACCGCGACGTTGATCGGGAACTTCGGTGCCTGGTCCAGGCGCCCGACACCGGCTTCCTTCAATGCCGCAACCAACAACCGGAACCGGGCGATGCTCACTGCGAATGGGTTCTTGTCGCACCCGTGCACTGCCTCAAGTGCAGCCCGCACGTTCGTCCAGTCGTCGACGCCTGGCCCCGCCTCTTCCCGGTACCTCACCAGCAGTCGCTGGAAGATTCCCAGCAGGAAGTGTCCGCTACCGCACGCCGGATCGATCGTCCGTAGCCCCCGCCGCTCAACAACACGCGACTCGCTCTCACGAATGGTCAGCTCGGGCCAGAGCCCGAATTCCTCCACTGCTGGCTCCAGCGTGAGGTCGAGGATGAACTCCTCCACGAACTCGGGCGTCTGCAGCAACGCGTACGTCTTCCGCGCGTGCTCACTGAGGTTCTGGTACAGGTCACCGAGGAACCGGGTGTCCCAGTCCTCGCTCTCGAACAGGTGGACTGCTTCCCCGTCCTCTCTGCGGCGCCGCCAGAACGCCAGCAGGGTCCGCGCCGCCTCATAGCTCGGTGTGAGCCCCCAAAGCGGATTGTGGTTGCGGTCGAAGAGCCCGCCTGCCGTCTCGTTTGCGGCTGCGAGGTGATCGAATGCGGCGACGAGCCAGTCTCGGTCGTTCTGCTCGGGGTTCTCCCGGAAGTACGCCTCGTGGCGCTCCTCTGCGATCGCCAGCCGTTCGCCGGGGCCAGCGATCCAGGGCCATTCGATGAGCCCGTTGTCCTCACAGAAGCGGACGAAGACCGTGCCGAGCACCCAGGCGACGGCAGCCTGGGTGATCCGCTCCTCGCGCCAGCTCTCGTACGTCGCGGCCGTGCGCTCGGCCGCCCGAGCACGCTGGTACTCGCTGTCGAGCGTCGCCGCGAACTCGGGTACGTCCTGGCTACGCTCGCGCAGGTCGTCCTCCAGAACTGCCGCCTGCTTGCGCAGGTCCTTCAGCAGCTCGTTCTGGTCCACTCCCCGACCCGCCACAGCGCCCGTCCCTTGTCCGTCCATCCGTCGGTCCAGGCGGACCGTGCGGTTCCCCATTTTGCCAGTTCGGCGCATCCGAACAATCGACTGTTCCGAACACCGAGCCAGCCGCAGAGGCGCATATCCTCAGGCGGCGGCACTCCGCGCTCGGAGCTCGTTTAGGAAGTCCTTGATCAGCACGGCCCGCTCGGCCTCGCCGAGCACCTCGACGATCATTCCGTCCAGTTGTGGGGTCTCGTGCGGCGCCTCCTGCGGGCAGAGCAGCCACAGCCCGTGCGGGGCGTCGACCTCCCGGCGGGCCGCGTTCTGCAGGGTGACCAGCAGTTCCCGCCCGCCGGCGTCCTGGTATCGGGCAACCAGACCCGCATCGTGGAGGAAGAGCACGTCCGTCGACCCAGCTGTCTCGACTCGCTCACGCAGGTGCTCACCCACTCGGGACCATGCGCCCTTGACGTACGACGCAAGCCCTCGCGGCAGTTCGCCGGACTCGGTGAACTTGGTGTCGATGGTCAGGACGCGTTCCCACTCGGTGCCGTACTGGGTCGCAAGGGCACGGAACTCCCGAAGGAACAGCCCGCCCAGCGAGACCGGCTCCACGCCATACGCCTGTGCAATGAGGTCTGCTGCTCCGGGAAGGTGCTTGCCTCGAAGAGTCAGAGCGAGAAAGCCTCCGCGGCGCAGGGCGTCCTCCAGCTTCGCCCCGAGGAGTACCTTCGGGTCTCGTCCGGCCGCCGCCGATGCTGCGGCCACGCCTGCCGCGCTCGGGAACAGTGTGGTCGCAGTCGCCGAGGCGGTCATCGAGCGAACGCCCTCCGGAACCGGGGCGCGGAAACGCTTGGTCTCCCGGTCGTATTCGAGGACGAATCCGGCATGCTGAAGCGCCTGCTTCATCGCTTCGGCCAGAGCCTCTTCCAGCTCGACCGCAGTCGGCTCACCCAGATCCAGATCAGGAAAGCGCAGCCGCACCTTGGCGAGGAGTTCCTCCGCAGTCGCGCCCCGGTCGCGCCGGACGCCGGCGGCGGCCTGCGAGATTCGGATCGCCTGCGCGAGGCCAAGGCCCCTCGGGTAGAGCTCCAGGCGCGGGGAGTACAGGGCGTCCTGAGCGGCGGCCGACGCCAGCGCCACCATGCGCCCGTCCGATAGAGGAGTCATGCCCGACGGTACCGGCACGGATCGCAGGTCGCGGATCACGACGGCACGGTCCGGCAGCGGTTCGGTCTGCGCGAGCCGATCGGCCTGCTGTCCGAGCGACCGCGCGTAGTCGGCGAGCTCAGGCGCGCTGGGGTCGTTGGTCCCCGTCAGGGACTCGCACGCGATGAAGACCCGGCCACTGCGCCGAAGCACGGCGAGCCGCGGCTGACGGTCGTCGTCCTTGTCCTGCGGCCAGGCTTCCGCCTCGACAGCCGCGCGGACCACGGCGAGCGCGAGCGCCTCCGCACGCTGCGGGTTCTCTTCCCGCACGCCCTTGCGGATCCGCAGGTCGGTCGCCGCTTCCTGCGCGGTGACAACGCGTCCCGCTCCGGTGACGAAGGCAACGATCTCCTCCCGCAGCGTCGCCAGCACAGGATCCGCCGCCCAGGACTGGATCGCGGCCACATGGCTCCGCGAGACGGTCGCCTGCGAGGTGGGCAGCGCCTTGGCGATATCTGTCTGGGAGCACCAGACCGGCAACGGGGAGAGCGCTCCGTCTGCGCTGGGCAGGCCGAGCGTGAGCCGGATGATGTCGCGCTTGCGCGAGCCCTTGCTGGCCGAGCCAGGGTCGAGGTGAGCAGCGAGCTCGTCGATGCTGGCACGGGCTGCAATGTCCGCTGGCAGCTCTGCCAGGTCCACCTGCGGGGCCTCAGTCGCGCTCCCCGAGCCCCCTGCCGGCTTCGAGGCGGGCGCGGCGGCCTTTCGGAGCTTCGTCGTCCACTGCTTGTGCCGTCGGTTGAGTTCCTTGCGGATCACCGCACCGGCACCGCGGGCACGGGCAATCTGGTGCAGCGGCACGTTGAGGAGCTCGCCCACGGTGGTCGCACCGAACGAGTTGGCCACTGACTGTGCGCGCGGCGAGAGGCCGGCGTCCTTGAGCAGGGTGTCCGTTTCGGCCTGCGCGGCGACTCGGTCGCGGGCGGCTTCCAGATCCTCCGTCTCGTCGTCCTCGTCGTCCGGAGCCACCGCATCGGCCTTGGAGAACACGGCCTGCCAGGCTTCGTGCATCTGCCGCAGGGTGTCGAAGCGGCGGTCGGCGTCCCGGTGGAGTGCCCGCCGGAAGAACGCCTTCAGTCCTTCCTTCAGCGCGGGCTCGAAGACGTCCTCCGCGATCACCGGGTACTCGTCGTCGGTGGTGCGGGGATCGGTCATCTCGTCGCCCCAGCGGGGGCGCTCGCCGGACGCCATCTCGTGCAGGGTGACGGCTGCGGCGTAGTACTCGGCGTGGTTGTCGAAGACCGGCCGGCGCGGTGTGTCGAGGAACGGGTCGAGGTAGCCGCGCGTGCCGGCCTTCACGTCCCGTTCCGGTGCCTCCGCTAGGGAGAAGTCGAAGAGCACCAGCTGCCAGGATCGGTCGGCCCGCTGGAGCACACCGAAGTTGTCCGGCTTGAGGTCGCGGTGCCACACGCCTTTGCCGGCCAGCTGGTCGAGGGCGGTGAAGAGGTCGCTGCTGAAGCGCTCCAGCTCGTGGTAGGTCAGGCGCCCGTCCCCACGCAGTCGGGCACCGAGTGAGCGCTCGCCGGCGTACTCGAGGTCCAGCACCGTCCGGTTGTGGATCTTGCGCGGACCATCGAGCAGCCGCACAACGGCGCCACCGCCGACTCTGGCCAGCACGTCCGCCTCGGATTCCAGGCGGTCGTCGCGGGTCTCGTCCAAGGCAACCTTGAGCACGCGCCGATCGACCCGGATCGCGCCCCCGAGGTCTTCCACCTCGCGCCGCACGAGCAAGGCCCTGGCGGTGGCGCCAGTGCCGAGGACCTTCTCGACAGTCCACTCGGCATCGACACTCTGCCCTGCCATCGCCGCGAGCGGGTCCACTCCGACCGGTGCCGATACTTCCGCGGCGGCTGCCTGCTCGATTCGGTCGAGCTCGTTCAGGAACCGGTCCACCGAGTCGAGCCGTTCGGCCACATCCGCCCGGGTCGCCTGGAACACCAAGCCGTCGAGTTCTTCTGACACGGCGTCCGACACGGCGGACGGACGCAGTCCACCGTCGTTCGTCAGCCGCTCGATCATGGCGCTGCGCCGCTCGGCCGGCGGTTCGCCGACCAGGATGAGGTGCGCGAGGGCGCCGAGGCCGAAGATGTCCAGGTCGACCGGGTCGGCGAACTCCATCTCGAACTCCGGCGCCAGGTAGACCTGTGCGGCGTTCTCAACGTGGTCGCCGCCGGCGCTGGGGGTGCCGAGGGAGGTGTGCGAGGTGCTGTCGAAGTCGCGGGCGGCGACCTGCCAGTCGATGATGCGCACGACCGGGTTGGACCCGTCGGACTTGCTGGACACGTACACCGATCGGGCCGCAAGCGCGCGGTGATAGAGCGAGCGCTGGTGAGCGTAGCGCAGCGCGTCGGCGATCTGGCGTACCAGCTCCAGCCGGGTCTCGTGGGTCAACGAAGCGCCGTAGGTGGCCAGGTAGGCGTCCAGGCGCAGGTCGGCGGCGCGGTGGTTGAAGAGGATCGCCGGGCCACCCTGGTGGTCGCGGAACTCCCGAGCCTGGGCGATGCCGCGGTGGCTGATGCCCTGGAGGACCTGGTACTCGCGCCGAGCTGCTCGTTCGACCGAGTTTCGGGTCTCCGCGGTCGCTTGGAGGCTCACCAGGTAGACGCGGACGCGGCCTTCCTCGCGGATGGGCTGCTCTCGGATGGCAAGGCGGTCCTCCCAGGTGGGGCCACCATCTAGGGGACGCCCGGCGAGGTTCCAGCCGTCACCGAAGTTCAGGTGGGCGGTGGATGCCTTGACGCCGATCCTCTTCATGAGGTCGGGCAGGGCCCGCGCCAGCTCGAATCGCTCGCGCCGGGCGGCCTCGGAGTCTCGCTGCGGCGGCAGACCGAGGAAGTCCTGCCAGATGCGGAGCAGGCCGCTGGCGCCGTCGTCACGGCCGTAGACGTTGGTCTGCTGGCCGGCGTCGAGTTCGGATCGCAGGCTCGGGGCGGACAGGAACACCGCCGGGGAGATGAACGGGATGCGCACGCCGGTGTGGAACTTCCCGGCGGCCCAGGAGAGCTTGCTCCGCAGTTCCTTGGACTTGAGGTCGGTCAGGTGTAGCGGGTTGTCGATCGTGCGGAGTCGGTCGGGGCCGTGGAAGTTCCAGGTGCTCCCGTTGTTGACGAGTCGCCCAGGGTGCGCTTTGAGCTCCACGAGGAAGAGGCCGCGCGGCACGAGGATGAACAGGTCGCACTCGTTGACGCGCCCCGAGGAGGCCGTGAACGAGAAGGTCGCCCAGGACCGGAAGGGCTCCGCCTGTGGCATCAACGCCTTGACGTGGTCGAGCGCTTCCTGCTCGTGCGGGAACGGGGAGGGCCGCTCCTGGAACCAGCGCTGCACGCGCGGCGGTGCAGGCTTCGGCCGGCGCGCCCCCGAGTTGCCGTCCTTGCCCACTGCCGACACCCCTGCACCCTCCCCAACCTTCGGCCGCGGACGAACCACGGCCTTCCTCCACGGCCTTGACCCTATCGGTCGGGGCCGACAGGTGGAGGCGTGTAGTCCTTCCCGTGATCAACCGGTCCCTCGGCTCTCGCTGCGCCGTGCCGTGGATCCTTCCAGGGCGGCACTCCGGAACCGGTCGATCACTGTCAGGTACAGTCTGCACTGCTTCGGTGATCAAGCAAAGGGGGAATAATGATCTGCGCGGCTCGCTCTCGGCATCGGCGCTGGGCTGGTGCTGTCGCCCTGGCGGTGACGTTGGGTGGCCCGGTGTCGGGCTGTAGCGGTTCAACTCCCCTGCCTGCGGATGGGGTTCCTCCGGCTGCCCGGCATCTCCAGGCATACGACCCGCCGACGTCATTCGACTTTGGCGACGGCAACGGCACGGGGGACGCACTCGACGAGGGCGTCCAGCCCTCGACATCAAGCCCCACACGGCAACGGCCGGCAATTTCGCTGAAGGACACGACCGCCTTCGTGACCACCGAGGACGGCATGAAAGCCGTCGACGCCGTCACCAGGAACACGCTCTGGAGCGCGAGCAGCACCATCCCCGCCACGGAGAGCGGCTTCGGGTCCGAGAGGGCCGCGCCACTGCCCGCCCACTTCCACGGCGTTGACGCCGTACTCGTGGCGTTCTCCCGTTTCATCCCGGGCACGGGTACCGGCAGGGGCCGAAACGTGATCGAGGTACTGGCCGCCGACTCCACGACGGGCAAGACCGTCTGGACCGCTCAGGTCGATCTCGTGATAACGCCTCTGGACAAGGAGGCTCTGAGTCACGACGATTCGCTGCTCGCCGACGGCATCAGGGCGGCCCAGGTGGTGGCCGTGGACGACCAGAGCGTGGTCGTGTCCGACGACGAGACGACCTATGTGGTCGACGCGGGATCCGGGCAGCTTCGATGGACCAGGGCGGATTTCCACGCGATGCAGCTTGTCGACGGCATCGTGGCCGGTGCCGAGGCTCCAACGTACGGCGAGCGTCAACTCGCAGGCTATAGCGCGTCAGACGGCAGTCCCCGGTGGTCGGCGGTCCACACGGAAAGCCATGCCGTCGCCTCCTCCGCCGGCCCCGGCCTGCTCGCGATGTCGGCTTCCGACGGGTTCGTCATCGTTGACGCCCGTACCGGAGCGGTCCGCGCCCACCCGGGGCCAGGGGCGTATGTGCACCCCTGGCACTGTGACTTCGACGGAACGTCCGTCATCCTCTGCAACGACCAGCTGTTCGGCCAGACGCACTCGATCGCGGCTGTGGACGCGACGTCAATGAAATGGCTCTGGTCGATCACAGAGACGCCGGGAGGACGACTCGTGCCGGAGGTCACCGCCGTGTGGCATGGAGCGGTATACGGCCGGACGCCCAACGGAAATGTCATCCTCGACGCCCGCACCGGTGCCGACCGGGCAACCCCGAAGCTGGCTCCCTTCCTCGTCAACGCCTACGTCGGCATCGAGGACCGAGGCCACAGCATGAGCCTGATGCGCTCCACGGGGTAGCGGTACGCAGTCCCAGCAGGCCGCCGACTCCATGCAAGCGGACCGCGGCCGCCACTGGACGAAGAGCCTTCGAGTGAGCCGATCACGGCCAGCCCACTCGAAGGCTTTCGTCAGCTACAGCCGCTCGGGTGTCCCGATGCCGAGGAGGTCCATTCCCTGGCGGAGGGTCTGGCCGGTGAGCTGGCAGAGCAGCAGCCGGTCTCCATGACCTCGCGGCTGGGGGCTTTGAGGACGGGGCAGTGCTCGTAGAAGGTGGTGTACGCCGCCGCGAGGCTGTGCAGGTAGGCGCAGAGGCGGTGGGGTTCGAAGGTCTCGGCGACGAGGTCGATGGTGGCGCCGAACTCGTCGAGGAGGAGTCCGAGGGCGCGTTCGGCCGGCTCCAGGGCCAAGTCCTGGTGGGCGGTCGGGGTGGCGCCGTCGGGGGCCTTGCGCAGGATGGACTGGATGCAGGCGTATGCGTACTGGAGGTAGGTGCCGGTGTCGCCATTGAGGGAGACCATGCGGTCTGCGTCGAAGATGTAGTCGCGGGTGCGGGAGGTCGACAGGTCAGCGTACTTGACCGCGCCGATGCCGACCTGCTTTGCCCGGTCTTCGAGTTCCTCGCTGGCGAGCTGGGGGCTCTTCTCGGCAACGACGGTCCGGGCCCGGTCGGAGGCGATCGCTTTCGTCGCTGCAGTCGTTCCGGAGATCAGGCCTGCCGGCCGGGTTCCGCTGCCGCGGTGGCTCACGGGCCCAGCCGCCCCGGACGCCGCGCCCGCGCGGGACCTGCTCCTGCGGATGCTATTCAGCTGCGTGGTGGACGCCGACTTCCTCGACACCAGCGCGCACTTCGCCGACCGGCCTCCAGCGCTCTGCGAGGGCGCCGACATGGCCGCTCTCGCCGACCTGTTTGAGGAACGCCGTCAACGAGCTTTGGCAGCGCGCCCGCCGTCGCCGGTCGACGACATCCGCCGACGTAGCTATGAGCAGACGGTGGCTGCCGCCCCGAACGGGCCCGGCATGTACGTGCTCCAAGTGCCGACCGGCGGCGGGAAGACGCTCGCCTCGGCCGGGTTCGCGCTGCGCCACGCGGCCGCCAACGGCCTGTGACGAATTGTGGTACGCGGT
This sequence comes from Kitasatospora sp. NPDC029312, assembly GCF_055569215.1. Lineage (NCBI taxonomy): Bacteria > Bacillati > Actinomycetota > Actinomycetes > Kitasatosporales > Streptomycetaceae > Kitasatospora > Kitasatospora sp. NPDC029312. Next base: position 201,740 of record NZ_JBVHXY010000006.1, read on the forward strand.
CAGGACTACATCGGAAGCCGCCCAGGGCTCCGACGCCACAAATCTCCCCACGGGCCGCTAGAACTTCGCATAATGGGCGCATGGATTCTCGCTCCCATGATCAATCGGGTTGGCAAGACCACTCCTCTGGAGCCTGGTGGGAACCCGGCCTCCACCATCAACGACCTACTATCCCACCGCAACGCCAAAGGCGTCCGCGTCAGCAGCCAATACCTGGTTTGGCCGACTGGCCAGCCCGGGCTACCGCGACCGCCGTGGAGGTAGGCATCGCAGGAGGCCTGATGATGGCATACACAGCTCTGCTGTATGTTGCCCAACCAGCTTTCGCCGTATTACAGGCAGTCGCCTTCCTTTCAGGCGTCGACATCCGAGGCCTCTTCACCAGCATCTACTGGCTCGTTGGCGCTGGCTGGCTTGTTGGCCAATGGATCGTTCGAGGTCAGACAGGCCAGTCGCTCGGGCAGCGCCTAGTAGGGATTGTCACGGTAGACGAGGACACGGGCGCCCCTGTCGGGGCGCCTCGAAGCATTCTGCGGGGACTACTGCACGCGCTAGATATACTGCCCGGATTCATTGGATATGCCCGACCGGTTATCCATGTCCGAAAGCAAACCTGGGCCGACACGATCAGTCGTACAGTAGTGGTTCGAATGGATCTCATTAACTCAATCGCGCTCTCCAACGAGACGAAATGAGGCTGATCCCTCGGGTATGAGAAAGCCCGCAGGCCCGATCCAGCCCGCACATGCTGCTTTCAACCGGGCCCACGGCACTGCGATGAAATTACAGCCGCTCTGGCGTTCCGATGCCGAGGAGGTCCATGCCTTGGCGGAGGGTCTGGCCGGTGAGTTGGCAGAGCAGCAGGCGGGTCTCCATGACCTCGCGGCTGGGGGCTTTGAGGACGGGGCAGTGCTCGTAGAAGGTGGTGTATGCCGCCGCGAGGCTGTGCAGGTAGGCGCAGAGGCGGTGGGGCTCGAAGGTCTCGGCGACGAGGTCGACGGTGGCGCCGAATTCGTCGAGGAGGAGTCCGAGGGCGCGTTCGGCCGGATCCAGGGCCAGATCCTGGTGGACGGTCGGGGTGACGCCTTCGGGGGCCTTGCGCAGGATGGACTGGATGCGGGCGTAGGCGTACTGGAGGTAGGTGCCGGTGTCGCCGTTGAGGGAGACCATGCGGTCGGCGTCGAAGATGTAGTCGCGGGTGCGGGAGGTCGAGAGGTCGGCGTACTTCACTGCGCCGATGCCGACCTGCTTGGCCCGGTCTTCGAGTTCCTCGGTGGCGAGCTGGGGGCTCTTCTCGGCGACGACGGTGCGGGCCCGGTCCACGGCTTCGTCGAGAAGGTCCATGAGGCGGACGGTCTCGCCGGAGCGGGTCTTGAAGGGCTTGCCGTCCTTGCCGAGGACGGTGCCGAAGCCGAGGTGCAGGGCGCGGACGTTGTCGGGGAGCCAGCCGGCGCGGCGGGCGGTCTCGAAGACCATCTGGAAGTGCAGGGCCTGGCGGCTGTCGACGACGTAGAGGAGCTGGTCGGCGCCGAGCATGCCGACTCGGTCGCGGATGGCGGCGAGGTCGGTGGTGGCGTAGCCGTAGCCGCCGTCGCTCTTCTGGACGATGAGCGGGGTCGGTTCTCCGTTGGGGCCCTTGATGTCGTCGAAGAAGACGCACAGGGCTCCGTCAGAGAGGACGGCGACGCCGGAGGCTTCGAGGTCGGCGCACACGTCGGCGAGCATGGGGTTGTAGTAGCTCTCGCCGATGGCGTCGGCGTCTTCGAGGAGGACGCCGAGGCGGGCGTAGACGGCTTCGAAGTAGACCTTCGACTCGTCGACCATGCCCTGCCAGGACGCGACGGTCTCGACGTGGCCGGCCTGCAGCTCGACGACGCGCCGGCGGGCCCGGTCGGCGAAGTCGGCGTCGCTGTCGAACTTGGCGCGAGACGCCTTGTAGAGGCGGTTGAGCCGGGACATCGAAGGCCCGGAGTCGTCCGGCTCGGTGCCTTCGTCGAGCTCGGCGGGGTGCTCGATGAGGTACTGGATGAGCATGCCGAACTGGGTGCCCCAGTCCCCGAGGTGGTTGCGCCGGATGACCTTCTCGCCGGTGAACTCGAGGGCGCGCACGAGGGCGTCCCCGATGATCGTGGAGCGCAGGTGGCCGACGTGCATCTCCTTGGCGATGTTCGGCTGGCTGTAGTCGATCACCGTGACGCCGGCCTCGGCGTTGCTGCCGACACCGAGTCGGGCGTCGGCCGCGCGGGCGGCCAGGCGCTCGAGGATGGCGGCGTCGGTGACGGTGACGTTGATGAAGCCGGGCCCGGAGACCTCCAGGTTCGCGATCACCTGGTCAGAGCCGAGGTTCTCGAGAACGCGCGCGGCCACCTCGCGGGGGTTGGCCCGCAGCGGCTTGGCCAGGCTCATGATGCCGTTGGCCTGGAAGTCGGCGCGGTCGCTTCGTCGCAGCTGGGGGTCGCTGTCCGCGGCGTCGGGGAACGCAGTGGAGATCGCCTGTGCGAAGCGCTCGCGCAGCGCGTCGGCGATGGAGAGGACCGTAGGCATAGATCGAAGGACCACTTCTGTGAGAGGGCGGATCCGCGGACGGGCCGCGGGAGTCGCAAGGCGCCGCTCCGTCGAGCGGTCGACGCCGTCTGCCGAGTATCCCATGCCCCGCACAGCCGACGGCCCGATTAAGGGCGCCGCAGAGCAAACCCGGTCCACTCAAGGCCCTTGGGTATAGATCATCCTGAGTGATCATCAGCAATCCCCGCGAGTTCCTCCACCTCGCGAGGAAGCAGGCACTCCGCATCCCCTTGAGCCGAATCCGCAAATTCGATCGAACACATCGTGATGGAACGACTACGGTGGCAAGCCTGCCGTGCGGCACTCGGGAGGGAGTGGGGTGAGCAGGCTATCTGGGGGTGCGGATGGTTCGCTGGGCATCGCTGCGGCGATCCGGGCGGTGTTCGCCGGCGACGGCGCAGTGCATGCGCTCGACGATCCGGGGTTCGGTGACGTCACCGGTGCGGTGCGGCGGCTGCGCCATGACGGCCGAGACCTTGTGGCCAAGCGTCGGTCGTGGGCGGCGGGTCACGCGGAGCGCGCCCTCGCTGCGGAGGCGGCGCGGCGTCTGGGGGCGCTCGCGGTGGACGGGTTCGGGCGCATCGAGGTGTGCGTGCCCAACCTGGTTCCCCTGGACGACGGTACGGCGGCTCTGGTGTCGCCCTACCTCGGTCGACCGCTCTCCGCCTCGACGGACGGCCTGGCCGGCTTGTTGGCAAAGGAGATCGAGGATTTCCTCCTGGCGGTGCTGGGGTGCGGCGTGGAGGCGTCCGGGTGCATTCCGCGGAACATGTTCCGGCGGAGCGGCCGGACGGTTCTGATCGACTGGGAGGACGCGTTGCTTGTTCCGGCGGGCACCGCCGCCCCCGGTGCGCTGACCGTGATGAAGTGGGACATCGCGTGGTCCGACTTGGCCGGACGTGATCTGGGGCTCAGAAAGCGCATCACGGCGGAGGGCGACGAAGAGCCGACGCTGGACGGGTTCGAGGCCGTACTCGCCGCCTGGCTGCCGGCCGGACTGGCCGCGCGGGAGGTGCGTCGCCGCGGCATCGAGTTGACGCTCGCGAGCGAACTGCCCACCGTAAGGCCGAAGTCCGCGAGTGCCGCCCGCCTGGGTCATCTCGCCGAGGACGTCCTGCCGCCCGGTCTCGGCGTCTTCCACACCGTGCTGACTGCACGGCTGCGAGCAGACCAGGGTGAGGACGCCTATGCGGACCTCCTTCACCGCCTGGATGCCCTCACCGAAAGCGCCCGTGCCAACAGCGGCCGTGGCCTGGAGCGGTTACGCCGGCCGTGGGTTCTCGCCCTGTTCTCCACGGCCGAGCTCCAGTTGGCCACCGACCACCAATCGCTCGAACAGCTGGTCGTACGTCTGGAGGAGCTGCGGGGCTTCGGCGGGTGGGACGCGGCGCGTGAGCGCGCCGAGGTCGCCGAGGAAGTCACCGCCCGCATTGCCCGGACCGCTCAAGCCGTCCTGGGACTGGAGGAGTTGGAGCTCATCTTGCGCGGCTCGTGCGCGCAGGGAGTCCTCGGACGTGACAGCGACGTCGACTTCGAGCTGAGCTCACCCGACCACCCGAACGGGCATCGGGCGCTCGAGGATCTTGTGATCGAGGCGCTCGCCTGCCTGGGTCTTGCGGCCGAGGGCTCCGCCGCCCGGCCGACCGAACGGGATGTCGTCAGCGCGGACGGGATGTTGAGCCGCGATCTCCACGAGTGGTTCGAACTGCGCCGGCCCGGCATGGACCGTCACGGCCCCGGCTGGGTCGCCACCGCCATCGCTGCCCCGTCCACCGCCGTCATCGGTCGGCCGAGCGAGTATGAGCAGCTGGGCCGCGAACTCACCGCCAAGTACCTGTGGTTCGAGGCCCGGGCGCTGCTGGCCCGGCTCGTCTTCAGCCGTGCCGCAGCGGCGCCGCCTCCGGTGAAGCTGGTCTCCCAGCTGTCACTCCTGCACGAGCTCGTTTCGGGCGACGAGGCCGCCAAGGTGGAAGCCCTGGTGCGCCGGGCGTTCGCCCTGCGGGAGGCAGCCGATCCCGCGCCGCCGGCACCCGGCCTGGACGTCGAGGTGGAGCAGCTGGCCGACCGGCTGGACGTACTGCGGGGCCGTCTCGGTGTGCCTGGCCCGCGCACCCTGTAATCCCGTTCCGCCCCGATCCGCGCCATCTCAACCCGAGAGGTCAACCGTGATCAGCGACGCGATTCCCCTGTCCACCAGCGATGCTTCGCATGTCTCCTTCGCGGACGGCTACACCTTCCATGTCCGCGGGGGCCAGATCACCCCTCCTGGCCAGGCGTGTCCGTGCGGCGGCCTGGAGCCGGTCCACCAGATCACCTCCTACCGGGAGGCGTACCCGCAGGCCCAGCTGTCGCTGACCGACGTCTGCAACATGGGATGCACGTACTGCTCGTTCCGGGACCGAGTGCACGCCGACGGCAAGCCCGTCACCATCCCGCTGGAAACGGTGGTGCAGGGCCTTCGCACCCACCGCGAGCGGCTGGTCGAGGAGGACGCGCGCTACACCCGGATCGACTTCGGCCTGGCCGGCGAGACCATGCTCGTGCGCCACATGCACGACACGGTCCAGGACCTGGTCGCCGACAACCTCGCCGACTCCCCCGTCACGGTGGTCTGGGCCGGGCCCATGGTCACCAACGCCACGCTGTCGATGACGACCAAGCTCGCCGACCAGCTCGGCCCGCCCCAGGACATCAGCCTGGACGGGCCCAGGGACGTCCACGACCGGGTGCGCTTCTACACCAGTGGGCGAGGCGGAACGTACGACCACGTGCGTTCCGTGCTCGACCAGGTGCTGGCCCGCCACCCCGACATGGGGGTCTCGGCGGTCCTCACCGCCTACTGCACCGACTTCGTGGCGATCTTCCGCCACCTCTTTGAGGACGTCGGTGCCCGCAACATCTACATGAAGCCGGTCAACGCCACCCATGACAAGGACTACGCGCTCAACGCCGAGACGCTGCCGGCCTTTCGCCAGGGTTACGCCGACCTCGTCGAGCACATCCTCGCCCAGCCGCCCGAAGGCATCCTCGCCCGGCTGCTCGCGCTGAACTCCGAGGACTTCTTCATGCGGTTCTTCTACCGGGTGAAGGACCGCGCGGCGCAGGTCTATCGGTGCGGGGCCGGCAAGAGCGGCACCTACCTGGACACCAACGGCAACCTCTACCCGTGCGCGCACTTCATCGGCAAGTCCGGTTGGCACATCGGCCATGCCTCCACTGGTGTCGAGGACTCCGAGCGCCGCAAGTACCTCGACCTGGTCGTCGACGAGCGGGACGAGTGCTCTTCCTGCCCGTCGCGGTACGTGTGCGGCGGCGGCTGCTACTACCAGGCAGTCCTCGCGAACGGCGACATCACCAAGCCCGACGGCGTGAAGTGCGACCTGATCCGGTTCATCACCGACCTGGCAATCCGCCTCGTCGTCGCCCTGCGCGAGCAGTACCCCGAGGTGCTGGACGCGCTGCCCTCTCCGTACGGACTCACCGCCGAGGCGCTCGCCTCCACCCCCGAAGCCGCCTACCTGCCCGCGGCCCGCCTCGATGCCGCGGTCGACGATCAGCGGGTGCCCATCCCGCTCGCCGGTCTGGGCCGGGTGCGAGGCGGACTGGCCAACCCTGCGGGACTCGCCGTCACGCTCGCCCGCCGCGCCGAAGGGCTCGCGGTGCGGCTGGACTTGGGCGATACGCCCGGCGCCGTCCAGGCGGTCCGCGTCCGCCTGCAGCCGTTGGGCGAGGGAGTGTTCACCTTGCATGATCTCGCCGCCGGGCAATGGCCCGGCGAGCGGTACCTGCGGTGCACCCGCGACGGCGTCTGGTGGCTCGCAGCCCCCACCGCCCGATTCCGCCGTGTTCCGCATCCCGCTCCCGTCTGGGAGGACGCCCACGATGTCCGCCTCTCCTGGGAGGCCGATCACCTGGAGCTCCTGCTACCGCTTCCCGAACCGGTCGGTTCCGGCGAGGGGCTTGGTGTGAACGTGTTCACGGACTTCACGGACGGCGGGTGGACGGCCTTGACGCTGCACGAGCCGTTCGCGGCCCTGGACCTCAACGCGAAGGGTCCGCTTCGCTTGTCCGGCCCGGAGGCACCCGGGCGACCGGCCTCGGCGGGAGTCAACGGCCCTATGCCCGTTGAGCTCACGCCGCTCGGTCGCTGGGCCGGGCTCCAGGGCAACACCTGCTGACGGGAGGCGAGATGCGCATTCTTCTGGTCACCCACCGGTTCGCGGGCGAGGAGGCCGGCGGGACGGAGATCCTGGCCGACGATCTCGCCCGGGCCCTGATCGCGCGAGGCTTGGACGTCGCGTGGCTGGCGGCCGGCGACCCGCCGTCGCCACAGCGACGCACCGCAGCCGAGTACCTCAGCGTGCCCGCGGCCTTCGCACGCAACTACCCGGTCGGCTGGCCCATCCAGGAGGCTCAGCAGGCAGCGCGCATCGAGCAGTTGCTCGCCTCGCGACCTGCCGTCGACTTCGTCCACGTCCTGCACTTCAGCCGCATCGGCCTGGCGTTCCTCGACACCGCGCCACTGCGGAACGTGCCGGTCGTCGCGACGCTGACCGACTACACCGCCGTCTGTCCCGACCACCAGCTCCTCGTGCGCTCCACCGGTGACCAGTGCGCCAGTACCGCGCCCTCGACCGGCTGCTTGGGATGCCTGGCTGCGCCTGCCGCGGCGGTGGGGGATGTGGAGTCGTGGCGGGCGCGCAACGTCGCGTGGCTGAACGGGCGGGTGCGGGCGCTGTGGACGCAGACCCCGCACCAGGCTGTGGAGCTCGCGAAGGCCGGCGTCGCGCTCGACAAGGTGGTCCGGGACCGGGCCTGCTACGGGCTGCCCTCCACCTGGCGGCCACTGGCCGAGAGCGGTGATGTCGGCGAGTACCTGCTGTTCGCGGGCCGGTGCTCACCCGAGAAGGGCCTCCACGTCCTTCTCGATGCCTTCGCGGACACCCCGGTTGAGCTGCCGTTGCTGGTCGCAACGGTGCCAGACGACGCCGCGTACGAGGAGCGGATGCGGGCCAAGGCTGCGGCCGATCGGCGGGTGCGCTGGCTTCCTCCGCTCTCCCGCTCCGATGTCGGGCCGGTGCTGGCCGGTGCCCGGGCGTTACTGGTGCCCTCCCAGTGGTGGGAGAACCATCCCATCGTGGCGCACGAGGCCCGGGCCCTGGCCGTGCCGGTGTGGTCCTCGGCGGTGCCGTCGATGCGCCACCTCGCGGACGACGAAGACGTCCACCTCGTCGAGCAGTACGCCGACCCGGCTTCGTGGACGCAGGCGATCGATGCAGCGGCCGGACACCGGGAGCCGCGGGTGCCGTCGTTCTACCGCCGGGCAGCCGAGTTCGAGGCGTTCGTCGACGAGATGGTCTCCGTCTACAGGAAGGAGGTGACCAGGTGATTCCCCAGCAGGTGCCTCCGATCGTGGTGCCGGAGCGCTTCCGGAAGTTCCTCGTCACCGACGACTTCGACCGCTACGGGCTCGAACCGGGCCGGCCGACGCCAACTCCCCAGTACCTTCAGGTGGAACTCACCGACCTGTGCAACCTCGCCTGCGCCGGATGCGTGCGGGCGGTGCACGACAGCAGCGGCGGGCACCTGCCGCTGGACGCCTTCGTCGCGCTGCTCGAGCAGTTGCCCGATCTCGGCCACGTCTCCTTCGTCGGCGCCGGTGAGGCGCTGATCGTCCGCGACTTCGCCGCCTACGTCCAGGCGTGCACCGACCGGTCCGTGTTCACCTCGACGAACACCAACGGCCTGCTCGTGCGCCGTCGTCTCCAGCCGGTCCTCGACGCCGGACTGGGCCTGCTCGCCATCAGCGTCGACGGCGCCGACGATGACACGCTCGGGCGGATGCGCTCCGGCCTGCGCCGATCCCAGCTCTCCACCGCACTGCGCGAGGCTGCAGAGATGACGCGACAGCGCGACACCGCGCTGTCGGCCGCGGTGACGCTCTCCACCGCGAACCTCGACCAGTTTACCGCGATCGTCGAGTTCGTCGGGGACCACGGTGTCACACGAATCAGTGTGGAGAGCCTGCACCACTGGGGCGAGGACAAGACCCTCAATACCGAGTCCCTGTTCACCGCCCCACCCGCGCAGGTCGTGCCGCACCTGGAAGCCGGCCTCGCCCGCGCCGACGAACTGGGGCTGCAGCTGTCGATCTTCGACTACTCCCGGCTGGCCTCCCCGGCCGCCGCGAAGGCCGTGTGCCCTTGGCCGTGGGACGCCAGCTACATCACCAAGGACGGCGACGTCACGCCGTGCTGCATCCACATGGAGTCCTCACCCCAGAACGCGCTCGGCAACATCCACCAGGCGCCGATGGCCGAGATCTGGACCTCGAAGCCGTACAGGGCTCTGCGGGACTCCTTCCTCTTCCAGAGCCCTACCTGGTCCTCATGCGAAGACTGCGTGTACCGAAGGGAGTTCGGACGTGTCTGACACCCATCCGCCCGCCCTCCTGGGCAACCGTCCGGCCGAGGACAGTCGGCGGCTCCTGCACCGGGCGGTCGACCTCGGCCTCGACTTCGCTTCCGGAGCCCTGCGCGACAGCCTGGTCCTGCGGCACGCGACGGTCAGCGAGCTCATCGCCCGCTTCGCCGGCGCGCTACCCGAGGACGGCGAGAACGACGAGCAGCTACTGGAGGCCCTGACCGAGATCTCCCAGTGGTCGATCTCCCAGGCAGACCCGCGCTATCTCGCGTTCCCCGACACCGGCGACAGCATCGCCGCCCTCGCGGCCGACATCGTCGCGTCCTTCCTCAACCAGAACCTGATCGCCTACGACCGCAGCGCTCCCGCCGCCAGCGTGATCGAGGCCCAGCTGATCACCTGGCTCCGCGAACTCATCGGCTACCCCGTCACGCCTCTGGCCGACTACCAGGGACTCGCCTCGCTCGGCGGCATGTGGACCTCCGGCGGCAACATGAGCAACCACATCGCCATCGCCACCGCCCTCGCCCACACCTACCCCGAGACCCGCACCACCGGCCTGCGCGCCCTGCCCGAGCAGCCGGTGATCCTGCTGGCCGGCGGAGTCGAGCACTTCTCCTACCTCGCCGCCGCCCAAGCCCTCGGCCTCGGCGCCGAAGGACTGCTATGGGCGGACGCCACCCTGGACTTCACCAGCGACCCCGCCTCCGTCGCCAGCCTGCTGGCCTCGCCGCCACCCGGCAAGCGGATCTTCATGGTCGTCGGCGTCGCCGGCAACTGCCGCACCACCGGCATCGACGACCTGCAAGCCCTCGCCGAGCTCAGCGCCCAGCACAGCGTGTGGTTCCACGTGGACGCCTGCCACGGCGGCAGCCTGCTGTTCTCCGAGAAGCTCAAGGTCCAGCTCGCCGGCATCGAGCACGCCGACTCCGTCGCCCTCGACCCGCACAAGGGCCTGTTCGTCAGCTACCCCTCCAGCTACGTACTCTTCCGCGACCCCGCCGCGCTCGGCCGCTTCGCCCGCTACCCGGACCGCGCCGACGACCCCGGCTGCATCGACCTCGGACTGATCACCCCGTTCTACGGCTCCCGCGGCTTCGAATCTCTCAAGCTCTGGGCACTGATGAAGCATCAAGGCGTCAACGGCATCGGCCGGCTCGTCGAAAACCGTCAGGCCACCTTCCAGAAGATGGTCGACCTGCTCGAGCGCACCGGCTGCTTCCGGATGCTCGGCACCTCCGACTTCTACCGGTGCGCCTTCGTCTTCCTCCCCACCCCGGTCGCCGAAGCCCTCGAACAGACCAAGCTGCCGACCGCGCACCACACCGCGGTGCGCGACCTCATCTCCCACTACACCGCCGCCTTCGCCGACCGCCTGTACCGCGCCGGCACGGTCGTCTTCGACCTGTTCGCACTGCAGGACCTCGCCGACCGCATCGGACTCGGCAGCCCCGCCAAGTACCAGGTCATGGGGATGTGCGTGGGCCACCCGCACATCCCCGACCAGGTCGAGCACGGAATCGAGCGAGACATCACCGAAGCCGCCCGCGACCTTGCCGGCCGCATGTTGGAAGACCTCCTCGCCCTACTGGCGTCCGCGAGCCCGGCCGACAGCCCCCGGGAGCCGGACGTGACCGGACCGGCGGGATGGTGACCCCCGTGACCTATCCACCCACGTTCACGATCGCCTACCTCGTCCACAGCGACGTCGAACTCTTGCGCCGCACCGTCCCCACCACCTTGGACGCCCTGACCCGCGGCACCCGCCACCCGTACGACCTGGTGCTCGTCGTGGACGGCGCGGAAAGCGCCCCGGCCGACGAGATCCTCGAACTCGCCCACAGCACATGGGGGTTCGACGAGGTACGGCTGCGCTGGCGCACCCGCCACCGGGCCTCCGGTGACCAGGCGAACAACATCCACACCCATTTCGTCAGCGACAAGAGCCGCTTCCTGATCACCATCGAAGGCGACGTCGTCGCCTTCCGCGACCCGAGTGCCACCGATGTCCTCGCCGAGATCACCGAAACCTTCGACCAGTGCCCGCAGCTCGCGCTCGCCCAGCGCATCGACGACCACGACTGCTGGCAGTGGAAGCTGGAAGAGGTCGGCCCGCCGCTGAGCGACCGGGCCCGCTCCGTCAACCGCGTCTCCTCGCACTTCCTGATCTACGACACCGAGCGGGCCCGCCCCGTCATGACCGCGGCCGGCGGCATCCCCGGCGACCGGTTCCACGACGACGGCCAGCGCTGGATGAACTACGAGGACTGGCTGTCCCACACCTTCGCCCAGCCCTCCGGCCCCGGCATCGGCTACCTGCACCGCCTCCCTCTCCGGGTCTTCCACTGCGATGAGAAGACCGCCCCCGGTACCGCCCACTACCGCCGCGACATCGCCACCCGCCTGCATGTCTTCGCCGAACGCGAGCACGCCGTCAAGGAGGAACTCGGTGCCTGACCACCGCCTTGTCCCCTCGCCCGTGTTCCTCCTCTCCCCGATCCGCTCCGGATCGACTCTGCTGCGCTGCCTGCTCGGTTCCCACCCCGACGTCCACGCACCGCACGAACTCCACCTCGCCGGCTACACCGTGGCCGTCGACGACGAGTTCACCGACCTGTCCATGCGCACCCTCGGCCTCGACCACACTGACCTCGAGCACCTGCTCTGGGACCGCCTGCTGCACCGCCGGCTCACCGAGGCCGGCAAGAGCGTGCTCGTCGAAAAGTCCCCGGGCAATGTGTTCATCTGGCAGCGCCTCGCAGCCTGCTGGCCCCAGGCCCGCTACATCGTCCTGCGCCGCCACCCGGTCGCCATCGCCGACTCCATCCGCCGCGCCGGCGACGCCGACGACCTCGCCGAAGCGGCCGTGACCGTGGACAAGTTCGCCGCCGCCCTCGACGAGGCCGCCGCCAACCTGCCGGGCGCCGTCCACGTCACGTACGAGCAGCTCACCGCCGATCCGGAAGCCACCTGCAAGGCCCTGTGCGAGCACATCGGCATCCCCTGGGATCCGAGCATGCTCGACTACGGCCGTCACGACCACGGCCCGTTCGTCTACGGCATCGGTGACTGGTCCCCCCAGATCGCGTCCGGCCGTATCCAGGCCGCCACCTTGCCGCCCGCTGACCCAGACGTCCCGCCGCTGCTCAGTTCCTGGTGCCAGAAGTGGGGCTACGCCCCGTGAACCAGCCGAGATCGTCAGCCGTCTTCTGGCTCCTCGGCCTGCCGGCCTCCGGCAAGCCCACCCTCGCCCGCCACCTCCTCGACTACCTCCGCGCCGAGCACGGCGCCGAATGCGGGCTCTACGACGCGGACGTCGAACGCGCCACCGGCGTCCTGCGAGATCTCGGCTGGTCACCCTCCGACCGCATCGCCACGATCCACGCCCTCGCGCACGCCGCCAACCGGCACCAGGTCGGCATCGTCACCCTGGTGACCTCCACCGAGGCGGAGCGCAAGCTCGCCGCAGACCTCCTCGGAGAACGCCTCCACCTCATCCACGTCCATGCACCCGAACCGGTGCGCCACGCCCGCGACGCCCTCCGCACCGTCCGCGCCTACCGGACCAAACCCGCACCGGACGCGCCGGAGCTGTCCTGGTCCGCTCCCGAACAGCCCTCGCTCTCGCTGGACACTACGGCGCCGCTCAGTACCACCGTGAAAGCCCTGTGTACCTTCGCCGCCACCGCCCTCGCGAACGCCGCGTCCCCATAGACGCCGGGTCAAGCAGCAGTCGGGAGATGCGGCATCGCGCCGGCTCTCACGGGTGCGACCTGCCGGCCGTCGTGCGAGCCGGCCCCGTGCCCGCTGCGACCGCTCCTCGCCTTCTCCGCCACCGCGATGAACGCGAGCTCGGAAAAGAAGAAGCCGCCCAGCTGGTCCGCATCGCACACCGAGGTGTACCAAGCCTCGACCTCTTCAGGAGCGACCGCGCCACGGCCGTGCCTGGCGGCGGACAGCAAAGCCTTCCGGATCTGGTCAACCCGATCCTTCGCATGCCCCGAGAACGCGGTCGACCACGCCAGCAACGGCTCGACGCCGACGAGGTCCAGCGGGCTACGGGCAAGCAGCAGCCCGAGCTTGCGGCCGATCCTGCCGTCCGCGTGATCCATCCAGCTCTGCGCGTCATCCGCAAACGCGTGACATACCCGCCGGTCGAGATCGGCGTCCGCGCCCGCGATCACCATCGAGTCGAAGTCGACGTGCGCAATGACCGCCCGCCCGCCAGGGCGAAGGACTCGCGCCACCTCGGCCAGCATCTCCAGCGGGTCCGGCAGGCACTCGATGGTGTTGTACGACAGGACGACGTCCACGCTGTCGTCGGAGCATGGAAGAGGGTCGCGCAGATCCGCAACGATCGTCGCCGTCGCCCCCTTGTGGCCTGCCAGAGCCGCGTGGACCTGGCGCAACGACTCCGCCGAACGGTCGATCCCTACGAGCGAAGCCTGCGGCGCTATCCGGCTGACAGCCTGCAACGTCGGTCCCGCACCACAGCCAAGATCAACAACAACCTGGTCGGGATCCTGGGGGTCGGCAAGCTCCGCGAGGCGCGCATGGATCGGCTCAGCACTGTCGGACACGGCGCTGCCCTCCTCCCCTGTCCGCGCCAGAGCCCGAGATGGCGGCATCAATAGTTCAGATTTGCACCATATGACATGCTTCGAGATGTCTCATCCCGAGAAGGGAGCCGGCCACTCATGGATCGCCCCGTGGAGCCACCGCCCACTCCAGCCGCGCGTCCCAGCAAGCGGAAAACACCCAGCCCCCAGCCGCTCGGCCGTTCGCAGCCGCAGCGTCCTGGAGCCGACCGAGAACGCCGCCAGGTGTAGCCGACGAGTCCCGGCACAAGAAGGCCGAGCCTGCCCATTGCCCCGGCCGGGGACCTCCCATTCGGTGATCCCTCGAGCACGCCAGTCTCCGTGATTCCCCCGCACCGCTGGTCTCATCCGAACCCGTCGAGGAGCCCGCAACCTGGGGTTCAAGCGCCGCTGCCGCTGAGGGGGGCTTCGTTCTCTCGCAGCGGTCTGTGCCCGTCGGTTGCACGGTCCGGCGCTCTCTGGCGGTGCGTCAGAATGGCTCGACGCCCGGCGGCGTTGCCGAGCAGATCACCGGAGGTGCGGCTTCATGACCCGCTACAGCATCGACCCCGAACGGCACGAGTTGATTGCGACCTGGGGAACCGGCGAGGGCGACCTCGCCACCCGCATCGCCGCCCTCCCGACCGGCACGGACGCCGCCGCGCTGTTGCGGCTGGCCCGCGCCCTCACCCACCTGTCTGAGGCCGCGTGGCGCACCTACACTCACCCGGCCAGCGCCGCCGCGTCCGTGGAGCCCAACTCCGAGGGCTGGCGTCGCACGGAGGAACGCGAGTCCTTCGGCGAGGTCTCCGGCGCCATCGCCCGGCCCAACCTCCCCGAGGACGGCGTGCTCGACGTCGAATACAGCCCCCTGGTCGAATCCGCGCACCGCGCCGGCCGCGCCCTGCACGTCCTCGGCAACGCGGACCTCACGAAAGCCGTCCTCGCCGAGGTCGGCACCGAGCTCGCGGCCGTGGAGAACGCCGAACTCGGCGACCTCACCGGCCGCGCCCGCCAGGCCGTTCTCCTCAGCCGCGAAGGCGCCTCCCCCGTCCAGGTCGCCGCCGCCGACCGACTCCTCGAACAGGATCCCTTCGGCCCCGCGGCACTGTTCACCGACATCGATCCCACCGCCGCCGCCGTCGCCGCAGCCCACTGGCTCGCAGCCGCCGCCAAGGTCACCGCCGAAGCCACCGGGCACTCCCCCACCGCTCTGCTCTTCGAAGCCGACAACATCGAAGCTCTCCCCCACGAAACCCCCACCCTCGTCCTCGGCCCCATCGAGGACGGCATCTCCCCCTACGACGCGGTCACCGGCCTCGTACGCCACGCATCCACATCGCCGACGGCCTCCTCCCCGACCCCGCCGGCCTACGCGAACAACTCGAAGACATCGACGACGACCTCGCCCAGCACACCGGCCCGGACACCGACCCTGAGGACACCGGCCTGCGCCTGACCCCGCTCGACCCCCAACGCCCCGCCCCCGACCTCCTCGAAGACCTCCTCGCCGGCATCCACGGCTGCTGGCTCCTCCACAAGGAATACGACGAAGCCGACGACGAGGACGGCTTCGGCGACGAGCACACCGGACAGCCCGGCATCGACCGCAGCCGATTCGCCCGCCTCGTCCGCGGAGCCGCAACCGCCAACCGCGACCGGCTCATCTGACCGTCCGACTCGACCGCACGAGTAGCACCTCGGGCGCGCCCACTACATCCCCAAGGACACTCCGCACACGGGCCGGCCAGCGCGAGGCCCCCGGCATCGGAACGCCCACCCACCTCGGTCTGGAGCCAGCGGTGACCCGCCCATCCGAGCCGCATTTCAGTGACATTCTGTAACCAAACTGAGGCCACGGGACGCTCGGCCTTCAGGCCGAACATGCGCCAGAGAGCGAGCTTCCTTTATCACCTACATAGGCCTCCGTCAATAGCAAGGTCACCCCGGCCTCCTACTCGCACGCCCCCCGCTTCGGGCCTGAAGCGGTCCCAGGCAGGGCCGATGGTTACGCACGGTACTATTTTCCGGGTACTCACGCCGTCCGTCCGAAATGGCGAGACCGTCTCCCGTTCATTGGCCCGCCCACGTGCGGGTCCTCACCGCGAGCCGCAAGTCAGGGGTCTGATTCGGCGTTGGTGATCGCATGGTGGTCGCAGACGACCCTCCGGCCCGTTGCGCCGGTAGCCTCCGCGAGCCGATCAAGAGCCAATGACCGCTGGAGGAACAGGAAGTGCGCAAGTCAGGACGGCCAGGCCGGGTCTACCGCCGATGCGGGTGCCGAGACGCCGACCGGCGCCAGCTCGGCGCAGCGTGTCCGCGCCTGGCCGAGGAGGGGCACGGTACATGGACGTTCGCCGTCGACATCCCCTCCCTCACGGGCCGCCGGCGCACGATACGTCGCGGCGGCTTCGAGGACGAGTGGTACGCCGAGACGGCGCTGCGGCGCTTCCTCCAAGGCCGCAAGCTGGGGTTCGACGCCGACCCGCACGAGACGGTCGCCGCCTACCTCACCAAGTGGCTCAAGGGCATGGAATTCCTGCTCAAGCCCACCACCTACGCCCGCTACCGCACCTACGTGCTCTGCGAGTTGATACCCGTCTTCGGCAAGCTGCGCCTGGAGGAGCTCGCCCACGACCACATCTCCGCCTACACGCACGAGCAGCTCGAAGCCGGCCGCGGACGCCAGGCCGTCTACCACTGCCTCGCCACCCTCTCCAGTGCCCTGGGCACGGCCGTGCGCACCCACCGCCTGCCCTTCAACGCCGCCCAGCCCCTGCCCATGCGCCGGCCCCGCCCCGACGAACGCGTGCCCTGGACCGCGGAGCAGGCCGTCGCCTTCCTGAGTCACTGCCGAAATGTCGACCCCGCCTTCGCCGACCTGTTCGAGGTCATCATCGGCACCGGCCTGCGCAAGGGCGAGGCACTCGGTCTCCAGCGCCCGTGCGTGCGGCTCGACGACCGCGTCATGTACATCCGCCACACCCTGTCCGCGGTCGACAACCACGAACTCGTCCTGACCCCGCCGAAGACCAGGAAGAGCCGCAACTGGGTGCCCCTGTCCGAGCGCGTCGCCGCCGCCCTCCAGCGCGCCATGGACCGGAGCACCGCCAGCATCAACGGCCGCGTCTTCCAGGGCCCCGACGGCCAGCCCCTCCACCCGGCCGCTGTCCGCCGGCGCTTCCACGAGCTGCGCGAACAGGCCGGACTGCCCCACGTCACCATCCACGACCTGCGCCACCTCGCCGCCACCCTCGCCCTGGAGGGCAACGTCTCCATGGCCGTCATCTCCAAAACCCTGCGGCACTCCACCCTGTCGACCACCGCGAACATCTACAGCCACCTGACCTGGGACGTAGCCAGGGCCGCCGTGAACACCATCGAGGCAAGGCCCTACCTCGTCGAAGCCCGCACCCAGTCCGGCCTCGACGCCCCCGCCCACGGCGCCGGCTTGCCGAACCTGCTGTTCAGCCACGCGGCCTGACGGCCCCACCGCTGAAGCCGGCTCGGCTCTCCTGGCCACTCCGGCCACCAGAGCCGACAAGCAACCGGATTCCCTGGCGCATAGCTGACACCCGATAAACGTGCGGCCCGTCGGAGCAGATGACGCCGGGTTCTGTCGGCATGCCTATCTCCCGGGAATCCTGGCCCATTTCCGCGCCGAAGACGCAACCAGTCCGCGATCGACGGCACGCGGACTCCCAGATGAATGAACAAATGCCCCGTCACGGCCAGGCCGGAGGGGCCAGGCCTGCGGAAACGTGCCCAGCGAGGCGATGTGAACGAGCGTTCACGACCACATTGCGACCACCAAAGGAAAAGGCCATTCCTATCATTTCGATAAGAACGGCCTCCGACCTGCGAAAATGCCGGTCGGGACGACAGGATTTGAACCTGCGACCCCTTGACCCCCAGTCAAGTGCGCTACCAAGCTGCGCCACGTCCCGTGGTCTCGTGCCGTGCGGCGGGGCCTGGGGGGCTCTGCCGGGTGGCTTCTCAACCTTGTCTCCGGTTGTCCCGGCGACGTGGAAAACAATACAGCACGTCGGGGGGTGCTCGCTGCAGGGTTCGGGGGTGGGGTGTGGGTCAGGGGGTGGGGTGGCGGGCGTCGTAGGTGAGGAAGGCGGGGCGGCGGGCGGCGAGGAGGAGGACGGCGGCGACGCAGGCGAGGCCGCCGGTGATCACGGAGGTGGCGGGGTTGGTGAGGGCGGCGACGGCGCCGGACTCGAAGTCGCCGAGGCGGGGGCCGCCGGCGACGACGACGGTGAAGATGCCCTGGAGGCGGCCGCGCATCTCGTCGGGGGCGGCGACCTGCATCATGGTGTTGCGGAAGATCATGCTGATGGTGTCCGCGCAGCCGGCCACCGCGAGGAGCAGGAGGCCGAGCCAGAGGTTGTGGAGTGCGCCGAAGGCGGCGATGGCGAGGCCCCAGGCGGAGACGGCGGCGAGGACGGCGGCGCCCTGGCGGTGGACCCGGTTGACCCAGCCGGAGAAGAGCGCGCCGAGGAGGGCGCCGACGGCGGGGGCGGCGACCAGCAGGCCGACGGTGCGGGCGTCGCCGCCGTAGAAGGTGACAGCGATCGCCGGGAAGAGGGCGCGCGGCAGGCCGAAGATCATCGCGGCCAGGTCGGCGAGGAAGCTGGTGCGCAGGTTGGGCTGCTCACGCAGGAAGCGCAGTCCGTCGAGGACGGAGGCGCGGCCCTTGCGTTCGCCGAGCGGGCGCATGGCGGGCAGGCGCCACATCGCGTAGAGGGTGCCGGCGAAGGCGACAGTGTCGACCAGGTAGGCGGCCTGGACGCCGTAGGCGCCGATCAGGACGCCGCCGAGCATCGGGCCGACGGTGAGGCCGAGGTTCATGCTGACGGTGGCCAGGGCGTTGGCCGCCGGGAGCTGGTGGCTGGGGACCAGCCGGGGGATCATCGCCGAGCGGGCGGGTGAGCTGAGGGCGAAGAACCCGGCCTGGACAGCGACCGCGGCGTAGAGGACGGCGACCACGCCGAGCCCGGCGAGGGCCTGGGCGGCGAGGACGGCGGAGACCACGGCGAGTCCGGCCGAGCCGATCAGGCCCAGCTTGCGCCGGTCGACGGTGTCGGCGATCGCTCCGCCGTACAGGCCGAAGGCGACCAGGGGGAAGAAGGAGAACAGGCCCACCAGACCGGTCGCGAAGGCGGACCCGGTCATGTCGTAGATCTGGACGGAGACGGCCACGGCCGTCATCTGCTGGCCTATGGAGGAGACCACCTGCCCGAACCAGACCCGGCGGTAGTCGGGGTTCTCGCGCAGCGGACTGAGATCGGCGAAGGCCCGGCGGTACCAGGGCGCGGACGCTGCGACGACCTCGGCGAGCGGTCCTCCGACGACTGGAGCGGCATCGGAGGACGCGGAGGGGGGGACGGTATCGGAGGGCGGAGCGGGATCGGAGGGCGGGGCGGGGTCGGAGGGCGGGGCGGGGTCGGCGGCTGGATTGGCAGGATGATTGGTCGACACAGCCCCCATGCTCCGCCCTGCCCCTCATCCACTCCGCACCGGGGGCGGACAGCGCGCACACCGGAAGAGCGAACACCGGACAGGGCGAACACCGGACACCCGGCCGGCATCAGACGGACCGGACCGGGCTAGCGGGTCAGCACCTGCTTCTCCCCCGCCTCCACCGCGAAGTCCAGCCGGTTGCCCGGCGGCGGGAACGGACAGATGAAGTGGTCCGCGAAGGCGCAGGGCGGCAGGTAGGCCCGGTTGAAGTCCAGGACGGTACGGCCGTGGTCGTCCGGCGCGGGCAGGGTGATGAAGCGGAAGCGGTAGGTGTCGATGCCGCTGGTCGCGTCCGCGATGACGCCGCTGAGGCGGTTGCCGGAGCGGCTGACGGTCAGCGTGCGGTGCTCGCCGGCCACCGTGAACTCGACCTTCCCGGTGACGGCCAGCGGGCGGTCCTTGCCGTCCGCGTTCGGCACGACGACCGACGACTGGGCCTCGCTGTCGAAGGGCGTGAAGACGGCGGGTACGGCCCACTCGGGCGCGTACGGGTAGGCGGAGATGCCCACGAAGGCGGTCCGGCGGGGTGCGGCCGGGTCGAAGACCCGCAGGGCGAGTTCGCCTTCCCGCTCGATGGGGACGAGCAGCAGGTCGCCGAGGACGGCGGTGTCGGCGGCCGGGTCGGTGTCCGGTCGCAGCAGTACCTCGCCGTCCACCGGGCCGGCGGCGCCCGCGACGGTGATGCCGTCGGCCGCCGCAGCCCGTACCCGAACGCCCTCGGCGTCGGCCCACCACTGCCCGGGCAGCCCGGGGAGCTCGGCCGGCTCTGGCGTCAGCCAGTGGGTGCCGGTGAGCGCGAGCTGGCCGTGCGGCGCGCTCACCGATGCCGCCCGCCCGTCGCTCCAGTGCTTCCAGTCCTCCGCAGCCGTCTCCGTCATCGATCGACCCTCCCGGTCAGGTGTGCGGACGGCCGCCGTTCGAACCGTCCGTCTCGGTCATCCTCCACAACGCCATCCTCCTCAACACCCCCCACCCGGACGGATCATTCCCCGATCCCGGCAAGCCGCCGATACCGCAAGGAGACCGCCAGGCGACCGCAAGGACACCGCAATGCGGTGGCAACACGGGCGGCTCGGCCGGCTCAGCCCTTCAGCGGCCGGAACAGACCCTCCTGCACCACCGACACCACCAGTTGCCCGCTCCGGTCGAAGATCTGCCCGCGCGCCAGGCCGCGCGCACCGTGGGCTATCGGGGACTCCTGCTGGTAGAGCAGCCAGTCGTCGGCCCGGAAGGACTGGTGGAACCACATAGCGTGGTCCAGTGAGGCCATGTCGAAGTGCCGAGTGCCCCACAGCGGCTCGACGGGGGCGCGGACGGCGTCGAGCAGCGTCATGTCGCTGGCGTAGGTGAGGGCGCAGACGTGGATCAGCGGATCGTCCGGCAGCGGGCCGTTGGTGCGCAGCCACACGCCGCTGCGTGCCTCGACGCCGGCCAGCTCCTCCTTGCTCCAGCGCAGCCGGTCGACGTAGCGGATGTCGAAGGGCTGTCGGCGGCTGATGAACGGGGGCAGTTCGCCGAGTCTGGAGCCGACCTCCTCCAGGGCGCTGGGCAGCTCCTCGGGGGCGGGGACCTCCGGCATCGGGTACTGGTGCTCGATGCCGCCCTCCTCCGGCCGGTGGAAATCGGCGGTGAGCGCGAAGATCGACCGGCCCCCCTGGATGGCGAGCACCCGGCGAGTGGTGAAGGAGCGGCCGTCTCGGATCCGGTCGACCTGGTAGACGATCGGCACGCCGGGCACCCCGGGGCGCAGGAAGTACGCGTGCAGCGAGTGCACCGGGCGCTCGTCCTCCACCGTCCGCCCCGCCGCGACCAGCGCCTGTCCGGCGACCTGGCCTCCGAAGGTGCGCTGAAGCGCCTCCTCGGGGCTGCGCCCGCGGAAGATGTTCAGCTCGATCTGCTCCAGGTCGAGCAGATCCACAAGGTCGTCGACGGGGGTACCCATGCGCGCGCTCCATCTCTGGACTTCGATCAGTCCTCCAGCTCAATCGAATTCTCCGGCGCCCCGGGTCATTCCCGCTCACCGGGGCGGGCGTACCAATTCACTCGAACGAGCAATCGATCGAACGCACGGCTGACGGACTCCCCGGAAGCCCGCCCCGCCCAGGCTCCCCCAGCGCCCAGCGCCCAGCGCCCGGAGCCCAGAGCCCGGAGCCCGGGGCCCCCAGGCCCCCGCCCAGGCCTCCACGCCTACCCCGCCAACCCCGACTCCCGCACCGTGATGTTCAGCCGCCCGACCAGCCCCAGCGCCGGGTCCGCCGTCCCCGGCAGCGTCCGCACCACCCCGTGGTACGCGAAGCGGACCGGCCCGCCGAACACCAGCAGGTCCCCGCTGTGCAGCTCGAAGTCCGTCCACGGCCTGGTCCTGGTCTCGGTGTTCCCGAGCCGGAACACACAGCTGTCGCCGAGCGAGAGGGAGACCACCGGCGCGCCCGTCCGCTCGTCGCGGTCCTGGTGGAGGCCCATCTTCGCGCCGTGCGGGTAGTGGTTGACGATCGCGGTGTCCGGCTCGTACGCGGCCGCGCCCGCGATCTCGCCGGCGCGCTCGCCGTACGCGTCGGCCACCGCCCGCCGGGCCAGCTCCCGGAGCGACGGCGGGAACGCCTTGACCGGCGCGCCGTCCTCGGCGGTCCGCGCGTACCCGTACGGGTACCAGTGCCAGCCGAGGCTGACCATCCGCACCGACATCTCCCCGCCCGTCGGCATCCGCACCGTGTGGAGCCCGGCCGGCGGGCGCGCCCACTCCCGGCAGGCGGCGACCAGACGCAGCTGGGCGTCCGGGTCCAGCCAGCCGGGCAGGAGTACGGCCCCGGGCGCGGGTTCGCGGCGCTCCCGGGCGGCCGAGCCCCCGGGCACGTCACCGAAGAGCTCGCCCTGGATCACCCCACCATCCTCCCGCACCGCCCGGCCGGAGCGCAGGCCGAGCCTGCACCACGCCCGACCCGCCCCCTTCACCCCCGCCGATCAGCCCCAACTTCCGCGCGCAGGACGGCCAGGCCTCCCACCCCTGCCGCCGCACGATCTCCTCCCCCACCGTCGTCTGCTCCCGCCGGCTCGCGTGGTCCGGCCGGTCGGCGAAGTGCAGGCCGCCGGCCTCCTCCCAGGTGGACGGGCGGATCTGCAGCCCGCCGTAGAAGCCGTTGCCGGTGTCCGCCCGCCAGTCGCCGCCGCTCTCGCACTCGGCGAGCGCGTCCCACACCAGGTCGGCGACCCGTACCTCCCCTGCGGCCCGCACCGCCGCACCAGCCCTCCCACCACCCGACGCCACCGACGCCAGCACCGCCAGCACCGCCAGCACCGCCACGGCGGCCCCCGCTCCCACTACGGCCCACCCACGACGCCAGTCATACGAATGCGGCATGGCAGCCGACCCTAGACGGCCCGCGTCCCCGGCGGGCCCGACACACCGGGAACGCCGCCGGCCGCTCCCCCGCACAGCGGAGAAGCGGCCGTCGAGGCCCGAACGACGTCGGTCGTCCCGAGGACTCAGCCCGAGGGACTCAGCCCGAGGGACTCAACGACTCTCAGAGGAACTCGGAAGGGCTCGGAGAGCCCCGGAGTGACCCAGCGGGACTTCAGATGCTCAGCGTCTGACCCGGGAAGATCAAGTCCGGGTTGCCACCGATGACCTTGGCGTTGTTCTTGTACAGGTCGTGCCAGTCCAGGCCCTGCGCAGCGGCGATGGCGCTCAGGGTGTCACCGGCCTTGACGGTGTAGCTGCCCTTGGCCGGCTTGGCGTCGTTGGAGCCGGTCCAGGACTTGGCGGCCTCCTTCTTGGGCTCGGCGGCCTTCGGCGCGGCCTCCGCCTTAGGGGCGGTGGTCTTCGGCGCGGCGGCGGCCTTGGGAGCGGCGGCCTTGGGCGCAGCGGCCTTCGGCGCCGGGGCGGCCTGCGCCGGCTTGGCGGCAGCGGCAGCGGAGCCCGCCGAGGTGTCGACGGCGGCCGGGGCGCCGCCCTTGGTCAGACCCGCCTTGACGGAGCAGACCGGCCAGGCGCCGGGGCCCTGCGAGGCGAGGACCTTCTCGGCGACGGCGATCTGCTGCGCCTTGGTGGCGAGGTTGGCCTGCGCGGCGTAGGCGGTGCCGCCGTAAGCGGCCCAGGTGCTGGAGGTGAACTGCAGACCGCCGTAGAAGCCGTTGCCGGTGTTGATGGCCCAGTTGCCACCGCTCTCGCACTGGGCGACGGCGTCCCAGGTGGAGACGGAGGCGGCGGAGGCCGAGGTGGCCGTGACGAGGCCGGCCACCGGCAGGGCCGCGACAGCGGCGCCCGCCACGACGGCCATCCGCACGCGGTTGCGCTTGGTGGCGGTGGAGGGGGTGGCAGCGGCGTTCTCGTGACGGAAAGTCATGGGGTTCCTCTCGACAGCCCCGGGCGGGCATGCGGAACCAGACCCTCGAGAGGGCCGCGTTCGCTTGCCGCGTCCGTAGGGCGGCCGTGCACGTGTCGGACGTGCCGCTGCCGCCCCGGCCACCCAGCCACTCACCGGCGACCTGTTCGAGCGATCGCGTCGGCGGGCACCTGCCGCGCCCTGCCGGAGCCGGGGGGCGGTGCGTCGGGGGTGAACCCGGGTGGCGCTCGTTGCGCCGTCGAAGAAGCTACGAGCCGGGCGGTGAGGAAACCAAAACTCCACCGGTCTGCCCAGCTCAGCCTGGGGTTACCGGCGGTAATGACCTGGCAATTCCGTCCGAAATGTCTGCTTTAGCCGTTGATTCCTAGATCAAACACCGAGGCGGCGTGACTCACCTCACCGCTCCATTCCGGCAGTCCCGGCACCGACATCGACAGATTGCGACCAGGAGAACACGCCATGCGGTCGGATCCGGGGCAATTCCCGTCAGCCTGTACGGCCACCCGTGACGCCAGACACAAGGGTCCGTTGGGCATGGCGACCTCTCCGTGTCCGCCCCAACACCACCACCGCACCCATCCGAGGAGACCCTGTGCCGCGCATGCTCGACGTCAGCGACGAGGTCCGGTCCGAGATCGGCGACGATGAGGCCGACCGCCTGCTGGGCGGCGACCGCGCCCCCGACAGTTACGAATGCACCTCCTGCCGCACCCCTGGCGACACCCACGCGGACCCCACCAGCACGGTGCTGTTCGTCGGCGACGAGACGGCCGTGCTCGCCTTCGCCCACGCCCGCTGCATCCCCTCCCAGGTGGTCCCGGTCTCCGAGGAGCAACTGGCCGGCGCGGTCCGCAGCATCAGCCAGACCCAGCCCGCAGCCGCCCCGGACCTCGTCGTACCGAACCTCACCCTGCCGGACTTCGCCGTCCCCGGCCCGGCGGCCCCCGTCGACGCCCTGCCCCAGCCGACCGCTCCCGGTCAGGCCGCCATCCTCGGCATCACCTGCGGGCTCGTCCTGCACGGCAAGGTCGGCCACGCCTCACTGGTGGTCGAGCCCACCGGCCCCGTCGGCCGCCCCGGCAGCACCTCCGGCGAGGACGAGTTCCTCGACCTCCTCCAGGACGCCGGGTTCCAGCGGATCAGCGACCTCGACGAAACCCCGGACCAGCTGCCCGGCTGGTCCGTGCTGGTCGCCATGGGCAAGCTGCACGCGATCCTCCAGCCCGCCGCGGCCGGCGGCAGCACCGGCTGGTGGCAGGCCCACCAGCCGCTCCAGGTCACCGACGCCTGGCGGATGGCGGCCAGCCAGCTCGCCGAGGTGACCATGTACGCCGTCCCGGCCGGCATGGTCGGCCGCCAGCCCCGTGAGGACCTGCTGCGCCAGGCCCTGGAGCGGGCGGTGGCGCTGGGCCAGGTGGTCGCCGCCTCGCTCCCGCTCGCCGGCACCTGATCGACCGCGCCGGGGTGCCGGAAGGATGGCCGCCGCCGCCCCACCACGGGCAGCGGCCGTCTTCCGGCACCCCGGCGCCCACGCCCCGGCTCACCCCTGCCTCGGCTCACTCACGCCCCCCGCCCGGTCCTTCCCGCGCCCTACCGTGCGCCCCCGTGACCCGCAGCCGCCGCGCACCGCCCCGCATCGCCCGGAACCACCCACCCCGTACGCCGAACACCCCCGCATCCCCACCGCCTCTCACTCGTTGGCCCCTACGTGTACAGCTACGACGTCTCCGCGCCCGCCGGCCGGTCCGCCACCGCTCCCCGCTCGATCCCGGGCATGCGCCCGTCGTACGACGCGGAGCACCCCCACTCGACGACCCCGATCTACGACGAGCTGTACTCCGAGTACCGACGGCTGTTCCGCGCCCTGCCGGGCGACCGCTCCGGCGAGGAGGACATGGCCTTCACCGGGTTCGCGGTCCGCGACGGCTACCCGTTCCTCGGCGAGCAGCGCTCCTACCCGCCCCAGCAGCAGTCCTTCCACACCTACGCGGGCCAGCCGTCCGGACTCCCCCAGTTCATGCCGGCCCAGCAGCAACACCACCACCACCCCGCGCCGACCACCGGCGACGGCTCCGGCCACACGGGCCATACGGCCCACGCAGCCCAGACGGCCCACGCAGCCCATACGGCGCACACCGCCCAGTCGGCACCGCCCGGCGCCCACTTCCCGAACGGCCAGGGCTGGGTCGCGGCCGGCTACCTCGGCCCGGCCCCGCACGGTGTGCCCGCACCGCCGCCGGTCCCGTCGCCGACGCTCGGTACGGCCACCGGCCTCGCCGCCGCCCCTCCCACCGGCGGCCGCCACCGCCACATGCTCTCCCTCCCCCCGGGCCGCGTCGGCGACCACCACTGACGACGCCCAGCCCCACCCCCTTCAGCGCCCGCCGCACCCCCGCCGGCCCGACAAGCGGAAGGGCCCCGCCACCACGGTGACGGAGCCCTTCCGGTCCACGACGCGCCCCAACGGCACGTCGACGACGCCCTACTTCCTCTTGCGCTTCTCCCGCACCCGCACCGAGATCGAGATCGGCGTCCCCACGAACCCGAACTCCTCGCGCAGCCGGCGCTCGATGAAGCGCCGGTAGCCCGCCTCCAGGAAGCCCGAGGCGAACAGCACGAAGCGCGGCGGACGGATGCCCGCCTGGGTGCCGAACAGGATGCGCGGCTGCTTGCCACCCCGGATCGGGTGCGGGTGGGCGGCCACCAGCTCGCCGAGGAAGGCGTTCAGTCGCGCGGTCGGGATGCGGGTCTCCCAGCCCTCCAGCGCGGTCTCGATCGCCGGGACGAGCTTCTCCATGTGCCGGCCGGTCTTGGCCGAGACGTTGACGCGCGGGGCCCACTGCACCTGGACGAGGTCGCGCTCGATCTCGCGCTCCAGGTAGTAGCGGCGCTCCTCGTCGAGCTGGTCCCACTTGTTGTAGGCGATGACGACGGCGCGCCCGGCCTCGACGGCCATCGAGATGATCCGGGTGTCCTGCTCGGCGAGGGTCTCGCTGGCGTCGATCAGGACGACCGCGACCTCGGCCTTCTCCAGCGCGGAGGAGGTGCGCAGCGAGGCGTAGAAATCGGCGCCGGCGGTGAGGTGGACCCGGCGGCGGATGCCGGCGGTGTCCACGAACTTCCAGGTCTTGCCGCCGAGTTCGATCATCTCGTCGACCGGGTCGCGGGTGGTGCCGGCCAGCTCGTTGACGACGACGCGCTCCTCGCCGGCGACCTTGTTCAGCAGGCTGGACTTGCCGACGTTGGGCCGGCCGATCAGCGCGACGCGGCGCGGGCCGCCGGGGGCGGCGTCGCCGAAGGTCTGCGGCGGGGCCTCGGGCAGTGCGGCCATGACGGCGTCCAGCAGGTCACCGGAGCCGCGGCCGTGCAGGGCGGAGACGGGGTACGGCTCGCCCAGGCCCAGCGACCACAGGTAGGCGGCCTCGGCCTCGGTGGACGGGCCGTCGACCTTGTTGGCGCACAGGACGGTCGGCTTGCCCGCCCGGCGGATGAGCTTGATCAGGGCTTCGTCGGTGTCGGTGGCGCCGACCGTCGCGTCCACGACGAACAGCACCGCGTCGGCCTGCTCGATGCCCAGCTCGGCCTGCGCGGCCACCATGGCGTCGATGCCGAGGACGTCGATCTCCCAGCCGCCGGTGTCGACGACCTTGAAGCGGCGGCCGTTCCAGCTGGCCTCGTAGGTGACCCGGTCGCGGGTGACGCCCGGCTTGTCCTCGACGACGGCCTCGCGGCGGCCGATGATGCGGTTCACCAGGGTCGACTTGCCGACGTTCGGGCGGCCGACGACGGCCAGCACGGGCAGCCGGACGTGCTCGGCGCCGTCGACGTCGTCGAAGCCGTCGATGTCGAAGCCCTCCTCGGCGGCGAGGGCCATGAATTCGGCGTAGTCGGCGGCGTCCAGCTCACCGTGTCCGGTGGCGGAGTGCTCTGCGGTCATGTTCGTCTGTTCCGTTTCCCGGCCCGGCCCTTCCCAGGGGCGTGCCGTGCGTACCTGCCCCACTCGGGGCAGCGCGATGGTTTCCTCCGCGGCACCTCGGCGGCCCGCGGATCGTTCAGTGGTCGGATGATCCGACCGGTAGCCGGATGACCCGACCCACAAGAGCCCGGCCTTCAGCGGCCCGACCTCCAGCGGTCAGTCTCTCAGTGATCGGACTCTCAGCGATCGGACTCTCAGCGGTCAGACCGACGACAGCCCCGCCCGCTGCTCCACCAGTGCGGCGATCCGGTCGATCACCTGCTCCAGCGTGAGCCGGCTGGTGTCCACCAGCACCGCGTCGGCGGCCTGGGTCAGCGGCGCCGTCTCGCGCGAGGAGTCGGCGGCGTCGCGCCGGGCGAGGTCGGCGGCCATCGCGGTGATGGTCGCCTCGTCGACGCCCTTGGCGCGCAGCTCGGCCGCCCGTCGCTCGGCCCTGGCCTGCTCGGAAGCGGTCAGGAAGACCTTGACGGTGGCCGCCGGGAACACCACGGTTCCCATGTCCCGGCCCTCGGCGACGATGCCGCGCTCGGCGACCTCGGCGCAGCCGCGCTGCAGATCGACCAGCCGGGCCCGCACCGCCGGCACCGCGGCCACGGCGCTGACCTTGGCCGTCACCTCGGGGCCGCGGATCGGGACGGAGACGTCCTGGCCGTCCACCGTGATGGTGGGGCCGTCGGCGTCCGTACCGGACACGATCACCGGCTTGCCGCACGCGACGGCCACCGCATCTGCGTCGTCGACATCGACGTCGTTGGCCAGCATCCACCAGGTCATCGCCCGGTACATGGCGCCGGTGTCCAGGAAGCTCAGGCCCAGCCGGGCGGCGACCGCCCGCGAGACGGTCGACTTGCCGGAGCCGGAGGGTCCGTCGATGGCGACGACGACCGGGGCGTGCGCTCGGTCGGCAGTGTCCACGGGGGCGAACCTCTCTCTGAGCATGGAAGCCGGCGCCTTCGGGGCGGACGGCCGGGGGAGTTCGTCTCCCTCAAGGTTAATGGACCGCCGCCCGCACCCCACCCGCCCCTGTTTCGCCCTTGTTCCGCACCCCGCCCGAAGCCTCGGTACCCGTCAGCCCCGGCGCTTCGGCGCTCGGCGCCCGTCACCCCGGCACCCGGCACCCCGGCACCCGTCAGTCCCGCACGCTCCACCCGCTCGAGCGCAGCGCCGCCGTGAGCCGCTTGACCGCCGCCGGCGCCACCGCCAGCTGTACGAAGCCGACCTGCTTCCCGTCCGAGTGCTCGATGACGACGTCCTCGATGTTCACCCCGGCGTCGCCGACCTCGCCGAACAGCCGGCCCAGCTCACCCGGCTGGTCGCCGAGTACCACCGAGACCGTCTCGTACCGGGTGGGCGGCGCGCCGTGCTTGCCGGGGATGCGCGCCTGGCCGGTGTTGCCGCGCCGCATGACCGCCTCGATGCCCTCGGCACCGGCCCGGCGCTCGCCCTCCTCGGCCGCCGCGAGCGCGCGCAGCGCGGTGACGGTCTCCCCGAGGTCGTTGGCGACCTCCGCCAGGACGTCGGCGACCGCGCCCGCGTTGGCGGACAGGATGTCGACCCACATCGCCGGGTTGGAGGCGGCGATCCTGGTCACGTCGCGCACGCCCTGGCCGGAGAGCCTTATGGCGGTCTCGTCGGCGTGCTCGAGCCGGGCCGCGACCAGCGAGGACACCAGCTGCGGGGCGTGCGAGACCAGGGCGACGGCCCGGTCGTGCTGGGCCGCGTCCATCACGATCGGCATCGCGCCGCAGAGCGCCACCAGCTCCAGCGCGGCGTTGAGCGTGTCGGTGTCGGTGTCGGCGGTCGGGGTGAGCACCCAGGGCCGGCCCTCGAACAGGTCGGCGCGGGCGGCCAGCGGGCCGGAGCGCTCCCGGCCGGCCATCGGGTGGCTGCCGATGTAGTGGACGGTGTCGCAGCCGAGCGCCGCGATCTCGCTGCCCGGGCCGGCCTTCACGCTGGCCACGTCGGTGTACCAGTGCGCCAGGTTGCGGCGCTGGCAGTCCGCGAGCACCTTGCCGACCAGCGCGGGCGGGACGGCGATGATCGCCAGGTCCACCGGGCCCTCGGGCGGTTCGATGGTGCCCGCGCCGAGCGACTCGGCGGTGCGGGCGGCGTCCGGGTCGGCGTCCTCCAGGTGGACGGTCAGCCCGCGCGCGGACAGGGCCAGGGCGGCGGAGGTGCCGATCAGTCCGGTGCCGACGACGAGGGCGGTTCTCACTGGGCGATGTCCTTGCGCAGGGCGGCCGCGGCGCCGAGGTAGACGTGGGCGACGTCGGAGCGGGGCCGGTCGGACTCGATGTGCGCGAGGAGGCGGACGACGCGGGGCATGGCGCCCTCGATGTCGAGTTCCTGGGCGCAGATCAGCGGCACGTCCACGATGCCCAGCTTGCGGGCGGCGGCGGCCGGGAAGTCGCTGTGCAGGTCGGGGGTGGCGGTGAACCAGATGCTGATCAGGTCGTCGGTGTGCAGTCCGTTGCGCTCCAGTACCGCGGTGAGCAGGGCTCCTACCCGCTCCGCCATGTGTCCGGCCTCGTCCCGCTCCAACTGGACGGCCCCCCGGACCGCTCGTACCGCCACGACGATGCTCCTTGCTGACGTGCGTAAAGGCTGTTCGGTCGTCCAGCGTAGTCAGCCGAGGGCCGGACCGGCGCGGGGCGACCGCCCGCTGAGACGGCCGGACGGTGGACGGAAATGCGGTTCGCCGGGCGTGAGCCGCCGCGTACGCTCCCGGGCATGCGCCCCGAGAGCCTGGTCACGGACCACACGATCTACGCCTGTGTCATGGGCTCCCGTGCCTTCGGTCTCGCCACGGAGGGCAGCGACACCGACCGCCGGGGCGTGTTCCTGGCGCCCACTCCCCTGTTCTGGCGCTTCGAGAAGCCGCCGACGCACGTCGAGGGGCCGGCGGAGGAGCAGTTCAGCTGGGAGCTGGAGCGCTTCTGCGCGCTGGCGCTGCGCGGCAATCCCAGCATCCTGGAATGCCTGCACTCGCCGCTGGTCGAGTACGCGGACGCCACCGGCCACGAGCTGCTGGTGCTCCGCGATGCGTTCCTCTCCAGAAGGGTCCACGAGACGTTCGTCCGGTACGCCCACGGCCAGCGCCGCAAGCTGGACGCCGACGTCCGCACCCACGGCGCCCCGCGCTGGAAGCACGCCATGCACCTGCTCCGCCTGCTGATCACCGCCCGCGACCTGCTGCGCACGGGCGCCCTCACGATCGACGTGGGCGACCGGCGCGAGGAGCTGCTGGAGGTGAAGCGCGGCGAGGTGCCGTGGGCCGAGGTGGAGACCCGCATGAACCGCCTGGCACGGGAGGCCGAGGAGGCGGCGGCGCGCAGCCCGCTCCCGGAGGAGCCCGACCGGCGCCGCGTGGAGGACTTCCTGGTCCGCACCCGTCGCGCGTCAGCCCTCCAGCCGTACCCGGACGAGAAGGTCGTGCAGGGCGTCGTGTCCCCCGGGCGCGTCGGGCAGGCCTGACGCGGCCTGTGCCGCGTCCAGCACCTCGTGCAGCCGCTCCACGTCGTCCCGCACCCGGTCGTGGTCGACGTCGGCGCCCCCGTGCTCCCGCTCCGCCTTGGCGTCGATCAGCTCCGGCAGGTACGCCGG